>CANOBT010000243.1 GCA_947564305.1 uncultured Lachnospiraceae bacterium
GGTGGGGTTGGTTATGTAGCGTCATATCCGGAAAATCGTGGTCAAGGTGATATTATCGGTATGGGAAATACAGCTATGGATGTAGCAAGGACGGCACTCCGTAACGGTGTAAGACATGTGCGTTTATATGCCAGAGGAAAACGCATATCTGCAAGTTCGAATGAGATAGCGTATGCAGAACTTGATGGGGCAGAATTTGTATTTGGCAAATCAATATTTGCAATCGAAAAGGATGGTCCGGTCTTTCAGACTTCTATCGTAGATGAAAATGACAAAGTGATTGGATATGAGGATGAGTTGGATCATATAAAAGCCGATTCCACGATTATAGCCGTAAGCCAAGGACCCAAAAATAAATTAATTTTGACTACAGAAGGGTTAAAAGGTTCGGAAAACGGTCTTTTGATTGTAGATGAAAATGGAATGACAACCTGCGAAGGAGTATTTGCGGCAGGGGATGTGGTTCATGGGGCTAAAACTGTAGTGCATGCGGCTGCAGAGGCAAAGAAAACTGCCAAATCTATGATTCGGTACATGCAAAAGTAAATATAAAGGAGACGGTGAAAAATGAGAAAAATCGAAAAAATGGAAGTTTATCCGGTAGCTGGTAAAGACTGTATGGAATTGAATTTAAGCGGCGCCCATGCACCGTTCTTTACGAGAAATATTGTAATTCTTCATGCTGACAGCGGTGAACTCGGAATTGGAGAAGTTCCCGGCGGTGAAAAGATTACAAAGGCATTGGAAGAATGTATCCCGCTTGTTGAGGGAACCAATATCGCTGAATATAAAAGTACGCTCCTTAAAGTAAAAAATTATCTGGATTCCAAAGGCGAGGAAGATGTCAGAGGGAATCAGACATTCGATTTGCGGACGGGCGTTCATGTTATTACAGCAATCGAAGCTCCCTGTCTTGACTTGCTTGGGAAAATGCTGGAGGTTCCGGTGTGTGAACTTTTAGGAGACGGGCAGCAAAGAGACACGGTTCGTATGTTGGGCTATCTGTTCTTCGTAGGCGACCGTAAAAAAACGGATCTTCCATATGATGAAGAACCGGAGGCTGCATGTGAATGGTATAAGATCCGTCATGAGGAAGCGCTCACAGCCGATAAAATTGTTGCATTTGCAAAGGCAACAAGAGAAAAGTACGGATTTCAGGATTTTAAGTTAAAAGGCGGTGTCTTACCGGGAAATGAGGAAATGGATGTAATCCGGGCAATGAAAAAAGAATTTCCGGATGCAAGAATCGACCTGGATCCCAATGGAGGATGGCTTTTAGAAGAAGCGGTTGAATATGTGAAAGGGATGCAGGGAATTTTGACCTATTGTGAAGATCCCTGCGGAGCTGAAGGGGTATATTCCGGCAGAGAAATTATGAGTGAATTCCGCAGACGAACCGGATTCCCGACTGCAACGAACATGATTGCAACCGACTGGCGGGAGGTCAGCCACTCTCTTGAATCCCAGGCGGTAGATATTATCCTTGCAGATCCCCATTTCTGGACAATGAGCGGCTCTGTAAGAGTTGCACAGATGTGTCATGACTTCGGATATACATGGGGTTCACACTCAAATAATCATTTTGATATCTCACTTGCAATGTTTACCCATGTAGGCGCTGCTGTTCCGGGCGAATATAATGCATTGGACACCCACTGGATCTGGCAGGAGGGAATTGAACGTCTTACGAAAGAACCTCTGCAGATTAAGGATGGATGTGTAGAAGTTCCTAAGAAACCCGGGCTTGGTATTGAAATTGATATGGAACAGGTCAAAAAGGCAAATCAGCTATATAAGGAAAACTGTCTTGGAGGAAGAGATGACTCTGTGGTGATGCAGTATCTGATTCCGGGATGGAAATTTAACCCGAAGAAACCGTGTTTGGTGAGATAAAAATACTCAGGAAGGGTTACGATGAGAAAGAAGATATTTATTCCGCAGCCAGTGGCTTTTGAAGGAGAATCATACTTAATAGAAATGGGATACGAAATTGTAAGGGGAAGCAGGCGATTTGATAAAGAGTCTTTAAAAAAAGATATTAAAGATTGTGATGCTATGCTTCTGCGCACAATAGCAATAGATGAGGAAATTCTCAAAGCAGGAAAAAAACTTAAGATTATAGCAAGACATGGAGCCGGATATGATAATCTTGATTGGCATTCGGCAAATAGGCTTGGTATTCAGACAACCTACTCTCCAGATACAACAGGACCTTCAGTAGCGGAATTTACGATATCTTCTATATTGGCTCTGGCAAAACAAATAGAACTGTTCCAAAAAGAATTGAGGGAAGGGCATTTTGATTGCAAATATACATATAAAGGTATGGACGTAGCAGGAAAAACACTTGGAATTGTCGGATTTGGGAGAATTGGCAGTTTGACTGCTAAGAAGGCAGCACAAGGATTGAATATGAGTATTCTTACTTTTGTACCGCGTCCGGCAGGAAAATCCGTTCCTGATTATGTTAAGATGGTAGATTGGAAGACTCTTTTTAAAGAATCAGATTTTATCAGTATCCATGTACCAGGTGGTGAGAAGAATCATCATCTAATTGGAAAAAGAGAATTTACTTATATGAAGAAGACGGCGTATCTGATTAATGTATCCAGAGGTGGAGTTATGGATGAAGACGCATTTGCTGATGCAGTAAGAAACGGAGAAATAGCAGGCGGTGCCATTGACGTATTCGGGATGGAGCCTCCCGAGGTAAATTCGTCTCTATTTGCCCTTGATCATGTAATGTTAACGCCGCATATAGGCTCCAATACGGCAGAGTGCATGGCACGTATCGCATTAGACGCGGCAGAGGATATTCATCTGGTTCTTTCGGGAAAGCAGCCAAGACATCCTATAGTATCTTAATAGGATTTGCATATTGTCAGGGCCAATTACAATCAGAAACAGACAGACTCTTTGAGAGATGGAGGTGATTATATGAAGGTTGTTGTTGCCATTGATTCGTTTAAAGGCAGTTTAAGTTCTATGGAAGGCGGAAATGCGGCGAAATCTGGTATCATGAAAGTTTGTGATGCGGAAGTTGTTGTAAAGCCGTTGGCAGACGGCGGAGAAGGGACAATGGAAGCGCTTATAGAGGGGCTTGGGGGTGAATATATAGAAATTGAAGTAACGGGACCTTTGGGCAAAAAAACATGCGCCAGATATGGAATTTTAAAAGATAAACGGACTGCAGTTATCGAGATGGCAGAGGCGGCAGGGATTATGCTACTGAAGCAGGATGAACTTGATCCATACAGGGCTACTACATATGGCGTAGGGGAAATGATTCTGGATGCTATGAATCATGGATGCAGGGATTTCATTATTGGTATCGGAGGAAGCGCTACGACCGAAGGGGGAATTGGTATGCTCCAGGCATTGGGATATGAGATAACTGATGCGGAAGGAACAGCCATCCGGGCAGGTATACAGGACTTAGACAAGATTATGTTTATAAATAGTGAAAATCTTCCGAAAGAACTTTCTGAATGCCATTTTCAAATTGCCTGTGATGTAAAAAATCCTCTTTACGGTGAGAATGGAGCGGTTTATGTCTATGGAGCCCAAAAAGGTGTAAAAGAAGAAGAAAAACAATTGTTGGATAAAAAAATGGCTTATTTTGCAGAGCAGACAAAAAGATTTACTGGGAAAGATTACAGGTTTGCAGAGGGGGCTGGAGCCGCAGGCGGTTTGGGTTTCGCATTTTTAAGCTATCTTCCAAACGTATCATTAAGATCAGGAATCGATATTGTATTAGACGCAATTCAATTAGAAGAAGAAGTCAAAAATGCAGATATTGTTATTACCGGTGAAGGCCGGATGGATTCTCAGACTGCAATGGGGAAAGTGCCGGTAGGAGTAGCGCGGCTCGCGAAAAAATATCAGGCGAAGGTCATTGCGGTTGCCGGAGGGGTCACGGAAGATGCCTGTGAATGTAACGCTGTGGGGATTGACGCATTTTTTCCTATTGTCAGGGGAATTACTACTCTGGCTGAGGCAATGGCACCTGAAAATGCAAAGAAAAACATGGAACTATCTGTAGAGCAGATTTTCCGGTTAATAAAAGAGGTCTGTGTATGGAATACATAAAATTAAAAGGCGGTGCTTCTATTCCCCGATTAGGAATGGGGACATGGTATCTTGGAAATACATTAATGCGGCGTGAAGAAGAGATTCATGCTATACAAACCGGTATTGAGAACGGAATGACGCTTATTGATACAGCAGAAATGTATGGTAATGGGCAAGCAGAGCAGCTAGTGGGGCAGGCAATCCGAAATCTTAACCGGGAAAACCTATTCCTTATCTCTAAGGTATTACCGCAAAACGCCCGGATAGGGCGGATACATACAAGTGTAAATAATTCTCTCCGCCTTCTTCGCACTGATTATTTAGATTTATATTTGCTTCACTGGCGTGGCAGTACCCCATTGGAAGAAGTGATCGAATGCATGGAGGAATTAGTTATAGAAGGAAAAATACGCGCATGGGGTGTATCTAATTTTGATACTGATGATATGGAAGAATTATTTTCTTTGCCAAAAGGAGAAAAGTGTGCCGTAAACCAGGTTCTTTACCATGTGGGTTCAAGGGGGATTGAATATTCCCTAAAACCGTGGTTGGATTCACATGATATTCCTCTTATGGCATATTGTCCGCTTGCCCAAGGGGGGATGCTGCACAAAGAACTCATAAATAATCCGATACTTAACAAGATTGCATCAGAGCATGATATTTCTGTTATGCAGCTTTTACTGGCATTTGTGCTAAGCCAAAGGAACACTATTGCAATTCCTAGAAGTGGAAACAGCAAACATGTGAAGGAAAATGCAAAAGTATATGAGATTAAGCTGACCAAAAAAGAACTTCAGGAAATTAATTGTGAATTTCCAGCTCCGGATCGTAAATGTCCTTTGGACATTGTTTAGGAAAAAATGGGAAAACAGAAAAGTGGAAAAACAGTACTTCTTGCGGTTAAAATTGCTCTTGGAAGCAGCTTTGCAATTTACTTGGCTCAGATCATGGAACTGGAGTATGCCACGTCTGCAGGTACAATTACTCTTTTAACATTGATGACAACAAAATGGGAAACCATAAGATTATCAGTACTTCGGATCGTAACATTTATTATTGTCATATTACTGGCCGGATTGGTTTTTTTGCATATAAACAGTGTATGGATTGGTTATGGCATTTTTATTTTCGGTATTGTCTGGTGTGCTGAAACTTTAGGACTAAGGGCAACAATATCTGTTAATTCTGTAATTGGAACACATTTATTGACTAATCGTAATTTTAGCATAGCCTCTGTAAAAAACGAATTCTTTCTTATCCTGATCGGGATTGTTGTGGCGTTAGTTTTAAACCTTTTCTATAACAATCAAGGACATAAGAAGGATATTGTTTTTTATATGCGTTATACGGAACACCAATTACAGATGATTCTTGGTGAACTTGCGGCATATTTGTCGAATAAAGAAATGCAGCGGAATGTATGGGATGATATCATTAAGCTTGAAAAAGAACTTCAGGAATTTATTGGTGAAGCATACGAATACCAGGGAAATACATTCCATTCACATCCTGCATACTATATCGATTATTTTGAGATGCGGACAAATCAGTGCCATGTACTTCATAATCTTCATTATGAATTAAAAAAATTACGAGCGTTACCCAGACAGGCAAGAATAGTCGCGGAATATATTCTGTATCTCGCCGAGTATGTAGTTGAAAAAAATATTCCTTCTGCCCAGATTGAAGAATTAGAAAATATATTTGGAGAGATGAAAAAAGAGGAATTACCTAAAACGAGGGAGGAGTTTGAGAATCGAGCTATTTTGTATCATATTTTGATGGATATTGAAGAATTTCTGATCTATAAACAAAGATTTGTGGAAGCGTTGGATGAAAAACAAAAGAAGATGTACTGGATGCAATAGCTTTTGTAAGGACTGATAGATAAAGAATGGAGGAAATAAATAGAATGGGATTTAAGGTATTGTTACCTCAAGATATTACATCTGCAGGTAAAGAATGGTTAATATCAAGGGGCTATGAAATTACGGTTTTAGAAGATTATTCTGTAGAATCTATTTGCAAGGTGGTGGGTGACTATGATGCTATCCTGCTTCGTACAGCTCCGTGTCCCCGAAAAGTATTGGAAACGGGGAAGAAGTTAAAAGTTATTGGGCGTTATGGCGCAGGAGTTGATAATATTGACTGTAAAGCTGCAAAAGAACTGGGAATTCAGGTTTGTAATACTCCGGTTGGAAATGCAGTCTCTGTAGCAGAACATACGATAACTCTTCTTCTTGCCTGTGCTAAAAATCTGACGGTACAGGACAAGAAAACCAGATGTGGTGATTTTAGTTCCAGAGATTATATGAAAAGCACAGAAGTACAGGATAAGACATTAGGGCTGATTGGATGCGGTCATATTGGAAGATTGGTTGCAAAAAAGGCATTCCACGGATTAGATATGAAAATAATTGCATATGACGCATATTTACAACAGGAACAGTTACCGGATTATATCCGGCTGGAGAAGGATGTAGATGTGGTTTTACGTGAATCAGATTTTATTTCCATGCATATACCGGCAACAAAAGATACCCTGGACTTTATCAATGAAGGACAACTAAATAAAATGAAAAAATCGGCTGTGCTTTTAAATTGTGCCAGAGGAGGGGTTGTCAATGAAAATGACTTATATGCAGCACTGACTTCAGGAACTATTGCAGGTGCAGGCTTAGATGTGTTCAAGGAAGAACCGCCAGAGCGAGATAATCCGCTTTTCCAACTGGACAATGTTATTGTTAGTCCGCATAATGCAGCATTGACTTATGAAGCTATGGATCGTATGGGAATCCAGGCAGCACAAGGAATCGATGATGTATTAAGAGGCGTTACGCCAATGTGGCCGGTAAATTAGTACTTAATGCCAAACAAAATCAGAAGGAGGGATGATATTGACGGAACAAGAAAAAATACAAAAACGATTATTAACAATTGATTTAAAGCGCCATATCGTCACTTTAGACAAAAGGGAAA
>CANOBT010000244.1 GCA_947564305.1 uncultured Lachnospiraceae bacterium
AGGAGAGAAAGAGATGTTAAATGATGTATGGTTAAAAATGGCTGAGTTCCTAGGCAGGTTAAACGGAGAGAGCGTCAGCAGGGAAAGCTATGTGCGGACCCCGGAATATGAGAAAGCACTGGAAGCATGGAAAGAAAAAGAACAGGAGTGGGAGGATTTTCTGGAAACGCTTTCTGCAGGGCAGAGAGAAGAACTGGAGGAAATCAAAGAATGCCAGGAGGATTTTTCCTCCGCTCAGGAACTGCGGGCATACATTCAGGGGTATGTAGATTGTATACAGGCACTGCATCATATGGGGCTGCTGAAAGAGAATGAAGGGCTGAAGTTGGTGGAGAAGATGGATATGCAGTAGGAGAACTACGGGAAACAGGGAGGTTCAGATAAGGCAAGAAAACAGGGTGCTGATTTATGGGCGAATAGCGGTATCCTGTTTTTGCCTGTCCTTACAGTTAGCCAGAAGAACATGACGGGATTAGATATTTGGCTGAAAATATACGCTTTGCTTTGTTCCCAAATCTTTCTAATAGAAAAATAAAGTAGGTTGAAAGGGATATGTTTTTACGGTCGTGGATACAGTTCAAGAAATCTTTTGAGGACAGTGGAAAGAAGCAACAAATCACTGTCAGAGAATTTCTTAATATCTTCAGTGATGCTTCTAATAAGGCTTGGGTTATTGATTGTGGGATCAAAAAATTCAGAGGGAGTTATGTCAAAATAGGCACAAATGTCAAGAAACGCATCCATGGAGGGCAGATTGCGGCCAGATGTAATTGATTGGATATAGCCTTGGCTGCGTCCTAATTCCAAACTGAGCTGATATTCGGATATATTCTTTTTCATGCGTAATTCATTTATACGTTCCTGGATAAATTTATCGTACATATCATACCTCCACTAAAATTAGTTTATACTATTTCAAATACCCATAATATATTTGAAATATTTATATTTACAAAAACACAGGGAAAGCGCATACTTAAAATATCTAACAACTGATTTTAGAAAGATTAAGTATTAAAACCGAGATTGAGGAAGGGGTTGAAATATAAACATGAAAGATGTATTATTTGGCAAAAGTAGAGTTACGAGGTGCGATATGTATACCATAGGAATCTGTGATGATGGAGAACAAATTTGTATAGATATTGAAAAAATGCTTATACAGTATGCGAAGGAACAGAATATTCAGGTTGATACAAATGTGTGGTATTCGGGAGAGGGGTTGCGGGATTACCTGGAGGCAGGCAATCATCTGGACATTTTGTTTCTGGATATAGAGCTGTTTAAGATGACGGGGATAGAAGTGGGGAATTATATCAGAAAACAGTTGGATGATATGGGGATGCAGATTGTTTACATTTCGGGGAAGTCATCTTATGCGCAGCAATTATTTAAAACACAGCCATTGGACTTTCTGGTTAAGCCGATTACGCAGGCACAGATAAATGAGACAATGGAAACAGCAGTCAGAATCATTAAAAGGAAAGAAGAACGGTTTGAATTTCAACAGGGAAAAGAATATTATTATGTCCCTATGGGGGATATTGTCTACTTTGGGAGTGAAAAACGAAAAATTAAAGTTGTAACAATGAAGGCGACATTTGAATTTTATGGAAGATTAAAAGAAGTGGCAAAGCGTTTGCCGGAAGAATTTATCGTCATACATCAATCTTATATAGTGAACAGGGAATATGTTTTTCGATATACCTATGAAATGGTGGAGTTAGTGGATGGTACGATTTTGACAATCAGCTTGGCTAATCGAAAACTGGTGAGGGACAGACTTTTGAGGGAAGAATAGATATGCTTGATTTTATAATTTGTGCAACATCAAATCTTTTTCGGATGTACCTGATAAACAGATTTATTGTAGTGTTTTTCGGTAAGCTGGAGAAGGGCAAGATCAGGGAATTCCTTGTTTACACTTGTTTCTATATTGTGAATACAACTTTGTTCTGGGAATTTCATACGGTATGGATTAATGTTTTGTGTAATCTCGTTGGCATCGGTGTTATTGTATGGTTACATACGAAATCGGCAAAGACAATTTTATTTGTAACATCTTCCATTTATCTGATTCATGCCGGATGCGATGCGATAGGGACGGGGATATTTATTAATTACAAGGATGGAGAAGTATCCAAGCAGGTTTATGCAGCTATAGCTGTTTTTTTGATTTTTGTATGTGAACTTATTGCGGAAAGGATTATTACAATTCGTAGAAGTATGGAAACATCTCCAAATTTCTCGTTGATATTCGTCCCCTTATGTAGTGTTGTGGTGATATGTTTATTGATATATTTAAATGTTTATATAGATAGAGGTATTGCCATTGTATGCATTGGACTATTGATTGTGAATTTTTTTATGTTGTATCTGTACAATTTATTACTTCATTCTGTTGCGGAAAAATATGAAACAGAGATGCTCAGGCGAAAGATGCAGGTTTATGCGAGCCAGTTGGATGCCATTCTGCAAAACGAGGAAAGAATAAAAATTTTACAACATGACATGAAACACCACATGAATGAATTAAAGCTGATGGCGAACAAGCATGATGTAGTGGAAATACAGGAATATATAGACCATATGGAAGACTTTATCCAAAATCCCAATGAAATTGTGGATTCTGGAAATGTGGAAATTGACAGTGTACTAAATTATATGTTGCAAAAAGCCAGGAGAGAACTTAAAAATGTTATTGCAAATGTAATGATGCCAGAGAAGATCAAACATTCTTTTGACATCAATGTTTTGTTGGGAAATTTATTGGAAAATGCTATTGAAGCAGCCAGACAAACTGAAGAAAAGTATTTGAGAGTTGACATTATACTAAAAAGAGGGATATTAAAAATTCAAATTGAAAATACTTTTATGTCTGAAAATATTGTTAAGGAGAAAAGAAAAGAGGGTGGAACAGTCTTTTTAACTACCAAAAAAGCGAAAGAAAAGCATGGTATTGGATTAAAAAGTGTGAGAAAGATTGTGGAAATGTATAACGGCACTATGGTGGTCATACCACAAAATGATATCTTTTGTGTCAAACTGATTTTATATATGTCGAGATTGGAAAATGGAATATAGCGTTAACAAGAGCATGATTGCATTTTGATCATGCTCTTGTTAATTTTTACAAAAACATATATAAATTATGACATGAAGCGGCACAAAGCATTCTTTTGTGATAAAGTGACATTCGAAAGGAGGGAAAAGCGATGCAGAAAATTAACACAACTGTAAAGAAGACCATTGCAAATGTGGCAAAAAAAGCTGCAAGTATGGAAGCAAATACAGCCTGCCCTCTCTGCAATTTTCAGCCGAAGGAACCGCAGGATGTAAAGAAGCTGCGTAAGTTCTGATGTGGGCGGGTCGTATGACGGATTCCTTTCTCAAGGAAGGAATTATTTCGGATGAGGACAAGGAAATTGTTCGATTTGGCCTGGAAAGTATGGAAGGGAATCTGCAGGGAATCGGTTTGACCTTGGTTGTTGGAATTTGTTTTAATCGAGTCGGTGAGGCTCTGCTCTTGTGGCTGTTGCTATTTCCCCTGAGAAAAAATGCGGGCGGATATCATGCGGCAACTAAAAAACGGTGCTTGTTTATGTCGGTAGTAATGTTGATTATTGCATTCATAGTATTTGGTGTATATGAGCATATGCTGGTATTCTACGGAATATGTGTCGTGATAGCAGGATGCGTTATATGGTTTTTGGCTCCCATAGCTAATCCATCAAAAGAACTCGACGCAGTTGAATATAAAGTGTATCGCAGAAGAACCAGAATTGCCTTGGGGGTAGAAACAGCTATCTTTGTATTAGCACTATCTATTGAGTGGGAAATGGCGGTAAGAAGTATATGTATGACGTTTTTTATTGTTTGTGTATCCCTGCTTATAGGAGTGGCTAAGTACACAATTAGCAATAAGTTCAGAGAGCGGGACAGAAAATTCTGAGTAAAATTGTTTAGGTAACCAATTTAGTAAGTGCTTTTCATCCACATATGTATATTTCAATAATAGTAGAAAGAAGGGATTGTTATGAGAAAGACAAAGAAATTTGTAGCAACTATTTTATCGTTGGGCATGATGCTGGCTTGCTCCGTGACCTCTTTTGCAGCAGAACTGCCTGCGCAGGATCATGATGTTTCTGTTTCGGTTGAGAGCGCAGCTGCTCGGTATTCTATATGGCCGGGGTGGGAAAACAAGACATGCGATGTGACAGGTGATGGCGTTGCCCTGAGAAGAGAACCCAATAAAGATGCAGAAAGAGTTGGCCTTCTTTATCAGGGAGAGGGAGCCTGGGTTGTAACAAGCGGAGAATATCATATTCAGGATGGTTACATCTGGATGAAGGTTACGGACAGTTCTATCGGTTATACAGGCTGGGTTGCAAAGAGATACCTTAAGGTGCGGAGTAACTAAGATAGAGTCTGTTGTTGATAACTTTTTAACAAAACAGGGTGGATGAGTGCTTAAATATGCAATTCCACTTGGATCGTTTGGGGTTCAAGTGGAATTGCCATATTTTATTTTACTGCTTTTTAAATCAAAGATATTTATATTTATCTTAGCGAAAAAGTTATAAATAAGCGAAGAGGAAAGAGGCATTCTCAATGAACAAATTAAGAAGTATTATTTTTCAGATTCATAATAAAATTAACTCGTCAGGACTTTTTTTATGTTGCTTGCTGCTGTGTGTATCTATGTTTCTGACATCATGCAGTAAGGACGGTGTATCCGATAATGATGACATATCAAGTGAAAAAGTTGTATCCAATGTTACCACACTAAAGAGGGAATGGGTTTATGTACCGGAAGTTTTCACAGTGGAGAATGGGAGTGCTGATTACGAAAGAATGCAGCCGGTGGGAGATACCTTCTACTATGTTTCATTTGGGGAAGAGTCCAGAAACGGCATAAAAAGTATCTGCCAATATTCCCTGAATGATGGAGAACTAAAGAGTGTTCCCATTAACTGGTTAGAGGGAGGAAATGACTGGGATCCGGGCTACCGGTTTTTTACACAGGATTATGGACTGTATATGACCGCAAATGTCTATCCGGCATCCGGTTCCATGAAACGCTTTCTGTGCAGGTTTGATTTGGAAGGGAATTGTATGTTTTCCAAGGATATTACAGAGCAGGCAGGAGGGAATGTCTCTATTCACGAACTGACTGCGGACAGCCAGGGGAGGATCTATATTTTCCTTGATAACGGGGAGCTGCTGTTGTATACCAATGGAGGGGATTATCACGGCTCTATCAGTTATAATTCCCCGGAAAATCAAGCGATTGTTCAGATAAAGGGAGCCTGTAAAGGTGCTGACGGCAGAGTTTACTTCTGCATTGGCAAGGAAAGCATGAACATGGCAGGAAGTAATAAAGAGGAGACGGCTGACGTACGCTGTACCTTGATGGAAGTTGATTTTGAGAATACCCGATTACTGGAAATCGCCGGGAACCTCCCAAATATCAATGGCCTCTGCATGGGAACAGGGAAAAATGAAGATTCTGCTGGAGGGAGTGATGATTTGAACAGCGGATATGATTTACTGCTGTATGATGACAGAGCTGTCTATAAGTATAACTTTGGCACACAGAAAAACGATTCTGGTCAGCCAGGGGAAGAGCTGTTTCTTTGGATGGACAGTGATATTAATGGGTACTGTGTCACAAACTTGTATCTGCTGGAGGACGGCAGACTGTGTGCCACAGTGGTAGATTGGATGAACGATGACAGGGGAATCGTGGTACTGGAAAGGACAAAGGCGGAACAGGCTCCCAAAAGGGAAGAACTGGTGCTTGCAACTGTGGATGGAGGGAGCGATTTGGCAACAATGGCAGTAAAGTTCAACCGGGGAAACAGCCAATATCACCTTACTGTGAAAAGCTATGAATCTTTGACCGATCTATACAATGCTATACTGACAAAGGAACCCATGGATCTGATCGACCTGTCTGGCATCAATGTGCAGAAACTGGCAGACAGGGGACTCTTTGAGGATCTGACTCCTTATGTGGATCAGTCGGAGGCGTTTGATCGTTCGGATTTTGTGGACGGAATATTAGATGTATATACCGTTGATGATACATTGGTGAGCATTCCAGCTGAGTTCATGATTAGAACCATAGTGGGAAACAGTGGACAGATGAACAATAAAGCAGGGCTGACATTGGATGAACTGTATTTGATTGAGAATCGTAATCCGGGGGTGAAAGCCTTTGACGGGGTGACAAAAGAAGAGATACTGCAATATCTCATGATGTTTAATGAGGATACTTTTATCGACTGGGATACAGGTAGCTGTCATTTTGATACGGAAGAATTTAAAGCGCTACTTGAGTATGTGAGTCAATTTCCAGATTCTGTAGCAAGTGGGAGAGAAGATGAATCTCTATCCTCTAAAATTAATAAAGGGGAAGTACTGTTTGCTATAGCGGAGTTGTATCCGTCTATGTTAAGGGATTATGTGAAAATGTTTGGAGGGGATGCCGCCTGTGTAGGTTTTCCCACTGCGGATGGTAAAGGGGGACACCTTTTAATCAGTAGCGATGCATATGCAATCGCTTCTGTATCGGAGCATAAGGAGAGTGCATGGCAGTTTATTGAGGAAATTTTGACACAGGAGAAGAAAGGCGAACTTTATGTAGAACTCTGGTTTACTTACCCAGCATTAAAAAAGAAATTGAATGAGAAAGCAGAGTTTGCTATAGAAAAGGATGAAGTAACATGGGATGATGTCAATATGGTACTCGAACTAGTTTCGGATGCGACACCTTTCTTTTCTGTGGGAAATGATGAAATTATAAAAATCATTAATGAAGAAGCGGGGGCTTATTACAGCGGGCAGAAAGGGATAGATGATGTAGTCAGTCTTATACAAAATCGTATCCAACTGTATGTGAATGAAAATAATTAGAATTTGTGCAATAAGATGATTTGCACAGGAAAAGGGAAAATAGGGGATAAAATTCATGAAGAACAAACTTTATAAAGGTAAGCGCCAAATATTCCTGCGGATTTTCTAATCTCATGAATTCCTCTATGATTG
>CANOBT010000245.1 GCA_947564305.1 uncultured Lachnospiraceae bacterium
ATCAAAAAAATTGTTTAACGATTATATTTATGTAATTGGTGATGAAATGTATTTTACGAGTATTAAGTAATTTTTTTACCAAAGAAATATTATCGCATAGTAGATCTATATCTTCATGACCATCCATAAAAATTTTTGTGTCACTCAGCGACTCATAATTTCGTAAAATTACATAATTGACGGAAGAACGATTGAGTGTATCAAATATTTCTTGTATATTGTTCCATGTATGTCCCATGCTTATTCTCCAATAATTTTATGGTAATTATGCTTATACCTTGTAAACAATAAGTTTTTGAGGAACCAAAGCTATATAACTATAAATTATCCTCTGTTAGTACTTTTCTCTTGATTTTATACTTATTATACATTTTCTTTCAATATGTGACAAATCCCACTCAGCATATCCAGCACCTTCAACAGCATATCCTGAAAATAACTTTATATTTTCACAAACGCCATCATTTTTTGACGATTTGATTGACCTTATATTTTAGGAAGAGATAATAAAGAAATATAAACAATGAATAGGATACAAACATTAGAATAGACATAACCTATACGAAACTCTCTCATTGACTGTGCAATACAAAGAGGCGGCACCAAGAATTAAATTAACTGATATTTAATCCGAAAATACACACTCATACCACTACCCCCCATCCCCAACGAGGCACATATCAAAAGAATATTTCCCTGATAGCAAAAGAAAAGCAGGCAAACGCTATTGCCTACTCCCCCTTATCACACCATATTGCAATCTCCCCGATTAATTCAAGGGGCAAAGGCTTATCATAAGGAAACTGTATAGCGCCTTTGCTTGTTTTATATTCCTTGAGCCTGTCCGCAAATGCTTCCACCGCTTCTGGTCCAGGATACAGTCCTATATGTTTCTTGAAAGCCGCAAACTGTATCAGGTTATATTTCTTCCTGTAAGTCGGCATACTCCATGATATTTTTTCCATAGCATCCGGTATTGCAGATTTTATTGTTTGATTCACCTGCCGCAAATAACTTTGAGCCTGCTCCGGCTGTCGTTCTATATATTCTTCAATCGTTTTCGGAGCTTCGCCACAGTAATGCTCTTGATTTGTATTCTTAAATGTACGGCCGCATTTCGGACATTTCCACATGTCTATTAATCCCTTCCTTTCAAAATCTTTACTTTCCCAATTTTCACTCAATCAGAGTTGGATTTCCCAGACAGATGCCATCTTTTCCACAATTGCAGGCATAATGTTCAGCCAGTTTTCACAGCGGTTTAAAATAATAGCATCTCCACTAATCACACCCTCCATCTTCCCTAAAACCCGGTCTACATCAGGAATAATCTGTGTCTGCACAGATACGCCGTATTCTTGGGCACTCTGTCTAATCATTCCCGACAATCTGCCTGAATTGGATACAGGGGCATCCAAATAAAAAACTGCTTCTGATATTCCCAAACACTCTAACTGTGCAAGGAGCCGTCCAACCGCTTCCTGTGTCTTGTCAATGATACGGTATGTCCCCCGCAATCCTGCCAGATCACGCAACACTCCATCTCTACAGAAAAAAACAGGAGAACCGGACAACGCCACTTCCAACGTGATAATCGTATTAAAACCATCTATATGCACAGTCTTGGGAAGATATCCCTTTCCTTTTTGCAGCAGTTCCTTACCGAGCCGTTGCCAAACATATTCTTTTGCTGACACCGACCTTGCCAAAGCCAGCCGCTGCCGTTCCGAAAACATATAATGGTTGCCCACAAAGGTTGTGACCGGTTTGACATCATATCCCCGGTCTAAGAGAAATTGAACTTCATCTGCTGCTTTTCTCAACAATTTCAACTGTTTTCCGGTAAATTGTTTTTCATCCTCCGGAACATACCCTCTTCTGCCCATAGATCGCCTATCCCTTTCCCGCAATTCCCAGTCCTATGAATATAGCCAATATTCCAACCGCGACACTCAATACCGTATAAATAACTGCCAGATATATTTTCTCTCCTTTCAACAAACCCGTTGTCCCCAAATGCAAAACATATCCTTTATCAGCATAGCCGCCTCTCTTCTTATATCAAGACCAGTAATATTTTTCATCTCCGCAAAATCAATGCTACTGCTTCTTTTAAATCATCACTAAATTCTTCCAAATCATCCATCGAAATAACTTTATCATTAATCAGTCCTGCAATATCCCAATACATATCAGATTTTCTTAACTCAATACAAACACCCGGCGTTTTTCTGTCTCTCTTAATCCTTTTCTCTATCTCCCAAAACTTGGTGGATGCCGGTAAATCACTGCACAAATAGTCCGCATATTCCTTTACTAATTTTTCCATATAATGTTCCTGCCATCCACCAATCTTCTCCCTATATAATTTCCAATCTCTTTTTGAAGGCTCAACCATTTTTCATTTCCTCCTAAGCATTAATATTTTGAATTTCCTCCCCGATATATCTTCCAAAGAAAACTGCAGAATGTCCCGCCTCCTCAACCCCTTTTATAAAACTATCTACAAGCTGCGCCGTGTTACCCTTTGGCCTGCCCCCGCCTTGAATTACAAGTATCTTTTTCATCTATTTTTCTCCTCTCTATTATTTTCACCCCAAACACATAACTGATCTAAAATAACCATCAAAGATTTTCCTTTGCCACTAAGACTGTATTCCACTTTTGGCGGAATCTGGGGATATTCTTTTCTAACAATAAGATGGTCTGCTTCCAATTCTTTCAAATTATTGCTGAGCGTCTTATCCGTCACATTTTTGAGATATCGCTTTAATTCATTAAATCTCACAACTTCAAATTCCATCAGGCAATAGAGGATTACCATCTTGTGCTTGCCGGATATCAGCGATAATGTATAACTAAATCCTGTATCTTCAAAATTTGCATTTTCAATATAATTCTTTATCATTTTATACTTTCTTAAATAATAGTACCTTTCTTATAAGACAGTACTTGTTCTTTTTCTGTTACCGTCTATAATTATATATGCAGATACAAGTACTGTCAATTCCATATAAGAAAAGAGGTAATGACAATGAGAAAAAAACTAAACTTAACCGAAGGTATTTTCCCAATGCCCGTTTTAATGGTTGCAACTTACAACGAAGACGGCAGCGTCAATGTCATGAACGCCGCCTGGGGAACTATGCAGGAGAGAGGCAATGTAGCTCTCAATTTAACAGAAACACATAAAACAGTGAAGAACATCAAGGCAAGAGGCGCTTTTACCGTAAGTATTGCCGATGCCGCCCATGTAGTTGAAGCAGATTATTTTGGCGTCGAGTCTGGCAACCGGGTTGCAAATAAGTTTGAAAACAGTGGTCTTACGGCATCCAAATCCGAACTGTTGGACGCACCGGTTATCAATGAATTTCCGCTCTGCTTAGAATGTAAATTTATCGAATATCAGAACAATGCATATGGCTGCGGCGTGATTGGTAAAGTTGTAAATATTACGGCAGATGAACGTGTTATGGCGGGCGATAAGATTGATATGAATCTGGTAAACGCTATCGCTTTTGACCCTTATACCCACGGCTATTACAAAGTGGCGGAAAGAGTAGGAGAAGCCTTCAAAGATGGTTTACAGCTCAAAAAGTAATGGTGTGAATTGTAATGGGTGCAAAATGCCAATGAGCATTTTAAAAATGGTAGACTTGTTTATCCTAATTCTCCATGTTAAAATGAGATTTGTAGAACATTTCCATGATTTATATAAAGACAGCCCGGAAACCTTCATTGAGATCGGCGTGCATGATATTGTCATCGGTAATAAACTTATCATTGAGGCCGTCGTATAGACAGAGTATCATATATGACAGGAGGAGCAAAGCAGATGGAATTTCAAGACTGTTTTCCAATATGGAAGAAACTGACACCTTCACAGCAAAATACAATCGACAAAAGCCTTATCCGCCGCTCTGTAAAAAAGGGAGAAACCATACATAGCGGCGGAATGGATTGTACCGGCCTTATTGTCATAAAATCCGGGCAGTTTCGGGCATACATCCTTTCTGACGAGGGGCGGGAAGTGACCATTTACCGCCTGTTTGATTTAGATATCTGCCTGCTCTCCGCCTCCTGCATGATACGCAGTATCCAGTTCGATATTACGATTGAGGCGGAAAAGGATACCAAGTTTTGGATCATTCCGGCAGAAATCTATAAACAAATCATGGAAACTTCGGCCCCGGCAGCAAACTATACAAACGAAATTATGGCAGCCCGGTTTTCTGAGGTCATGTGGCTCATGGAACAGATTATGTGGAAAAGTATGGACAAACGCATTGCCGCCTTTCTTCTGGAGGAAACCGCTATTGAAGGTACGAACGAGCTGAAAATCACCCATGAAAGCATTGCCTGCCATCTGGGTACACACCGCGAGGTCGTTACCCGGATGCTCCACTATTTCCAGAAGGAGGGAATACTTAGGTTAGCCCGCGGTGTTGTCGAAGTTACGGATATCCCAAAATTAAACGCAATCTGCGATTCCTGAATTTCGTACATACGCAGCAGAGGGGTTGTCGGGAAATGAAATTTTCAGACAACCCTTCCCCCTTTTGTTATCTGTCCATGCCGCATGCGGCAGAAGATTCTGCCAGGCTTCTGTCCTGTGCGGCTGCCTCATAGAACCGGAATCCTCCGGAAAAATTGTACGCTTCTATGCCGTATCCGTTCAGAATTCTGCATGCAATATAGCTGCGCAGCCCGCTCTGACAGATGACATATACTGGTTTTTCCTTTTCGATTTCATCCAGCCTCTCCCTGAGTTCATCCACCGGGATATTCACAAAGCTTTCTATATGCCCGCGGCGATATTCCCATTCGGTACGGACATCCAGCAAAGTTATACTGCCGTCACGGGGCAGCTCGGCAATATCCTCCATATGGAACTGCTTTAAAATACCTGCCGCAATATTTTCCACCATAAATCCGGCCATATTCACCGGGTCTTTTGCCGAAGAATATGGCGGCGCATATGCCAAATCAAGGTCTTTTAGCTGAATTGCCGACATTCCTGCATGGATTGCGGCAGACAGTACGTCAATACGCTTATCAACGCCTTCATACCCTATGATTTGCGCACCCAACAGCCGATAGGTGTTTTTTTCAAAGATAATCTTCATTGTCATCAGCCTGCCTCCGGGGTAATAACCCGCATGGCTCATAGGCGATAGAATGACTTTATCCGCATCCACCCCCGCTTTCCGAGCATTTGACTCATTGAGGCCGGTCGTGGCCGCTGTTATGTCAAATACTTTAATAACAGAACTTCCCTGGCTGCCCAGGTAATGGCTGTCGCCGCCGCATATATTATCAGCCGCAATACGGCCCTGTTTGTTTGCTGGGCCTGCCAGTGAAATAAGCGCATCTTCCCCAGTGACATAGTGTTTCACCTGTACTGCATCTCCCACAGCATAGATATCCGGAACAGATGTTTCCATTCTGTCATTCACTACAATGCTGCCTTTGATTCCCAGTTCAAGTCCCGCTTCCCTTGCAAGGCTGGTATCTGGGGCAACGCCAATGGCCAGCACTACCATATCGGCACAAAGCGGCGCTTCGTCCTTCAGCAGTACCTCCACGCCATTATCTTTTTCCAGGAATCCCTCCACAGTATATCCCAGCATAAGCCTCACGCCATGCTTTCTCATTTCGCCATGAATCATAGCCGCCATATCCGAATCAAAGGGCCTCATAAGCTGTTTCGGACGCTGGACAATAGTGACGTCCATTCCGAGCTTGCGCAGATTCTCCGCCAGTTCCAGTCCGATAAAACCGCCGCCTGCCAGTACAGCAGACTTTGGATGGTTTTTATCAATATACTGTTTTATCCGGAAAGTATCTTCCACGGTCCGCAAAGTAAAGAGTTTGTCACTTTCCACACCCGGCAGGCGGGGTTTTAAAGGCTTTGCTCCCGGCGAAAGAATCAGTTTGTCATAGTTTTCCTCAAATTCTTCTCCTGATTCTGTATTCTTTACGGAAACCGTCTTTCTGTCCGGGTGAACAGCAGTAACTTCATGGTGAACTTTCATTTCTATGTGAAAACGGGAAAAGAAACTCTGGGGCGTCTGCAAGGTCAATTCGTCCGGGTCGGTAATCACTCCGCCGATATAATAGGGAAGACCGCAATTAGCATAGGAAATATAACCTGACCGTTCAAAAACTACGATTTCTGCCTTTTCGTCCAGCCTGCGGATACGGGCAGCCGCAGTAGCGCCGCCCGCTACCCCTCCGACAATAACAACTTTCATTTACCGCACCACCTTTCCAGTATAAGAGGCAATTCCGCCTATGTTTTTCACATTATTATACCCCATCCTTTGAAGAATGCTTACCGCCTGACGGCTTCTGCTTCCAGAATAACAATAGACAAAAATAGGAGCGTCCTTTTGGCCTGCAACCGCCCCTATCCCGTCAAGAGATTGGAGAGGAACATTTTTGCTGCCGGAAATATGCCCCTCCTGATATTCCTTGGAGGTACGCACATCCAGAAGAATTGCCCCGGACGCAGACTCATATTCCCGGATGCCTTGGTCAATATCCGGCTTTTGGAATAAATTGAAAAAATTCATCTCATCACCTCAAATCTTTTTGATGGATTTATCATAGCCGATTCCAGAAAATCCTTCCGTGATAAAATCACGTTTTTATGTTACAATAGATAAAACTTAATTTTGGGAGGTACATAATGACAGAACAAGAAAAAATGAAAGAGGGATACCTTTGGGGCGATGATGAAGAAAATATGGCTTTGCAGGCCCATACGAAGGGCCTGGTGAATCAGTTTAACAATTTGCCGCCGGAAGATATGGAAGGACGCGCCGCTCTCCTTACGGATATTTTTGGATACGTTGGCGAAAATGTATGGATTGTCCCGCCGCTTACGGCTGCGGTCGGGAAATATGTGTCCATCGGAGAGGGAACCTATGCGAATATGAACCTGACTTTAATTGACGACTGGAAAATAACCATCGGGAAACATGTCCTCATTGGCCCTAATGTAA
>CANOBT010000246.1 GCA_947564305.1 uncultured Lachnospiraceae bacterium
CGAAAGTCTTCAAAAGGTTTACTACTATGTGTGCAAGATTTTGTTCAAAGGAATCCTAAATCCTCTACAAATCTGGAATCCTCTGTAATCACATTTCTGTCTACTTCTACATATTCACAAATAATATCTTTTAACTGCTCTAACATATCCTTCTACCTCTCTTCTGAATCTAACTGTCACACTTCTCTTATAATATCCCCAACTGTCATATCCGGATTTTCGATTCCTTTGAACAAAATCTTGCACACATAGTAGTAAACCTTTTGAAGACTTTCGTAATTGAATACCCCTGTCTGATGTTCAAAGCTGAAATTCAATCCATTGTCCTGCGCCCGATGCATAACCGTCAGATACAAGGCATGAGCAGCCGCGCCATTACTGTACCACGCAGATTTATACTGGATATCGCCCAGACGGTCCAACCCCTTGTCCTTTGTCGTCAAAGGCTGATAGGTCAGTCCCAGCGGTTCATAAGTCTGCCCTGGAGTCAGGTTATAATAATTCCTGCGATATGCATAATATGCCGTAGGATCATAATTTGCATGGCGGAAAATCTGATTCTGTCCGTCACGGATAATCTTTAACCCCTCCAAAAATGTATCCGTCTCTTTCACTATCGTCCGGAATGGGAAACAATGGATTCTCGTACCGCCGCTCTTTTTCTCCGACAGAGTCGCCCGCCTTGCTACTGTCGTGGTAATAGATACGTCATCGTTTCCATTTTCTTTCTGCAGATAAGTCCTAAGCCCCATCATCAACAGGCACACCATGGAAATATGATGCTCCTCACAGAACTTCATGAGCCGTTCCGACGGATCGGCTTCCAGCTCAAACAGCGCAATATTCGCGTCCACATTGTCAGACGTATTGGTCACGGCGCGTAAGGAAGGATTTTTCGTCTCAATTCGTTCTGCCTCCAGCTTCATCGGCCCAAATGTACTGTTGAAGATTGGCTCTGATGAGGAAATCAATTTTTCAAAAAATTCAATATCCCTCTTCTGTGCCTTGCTTCCCGCCTCATAGGCAAGGTCCTTTTCCAACTGCTGGATATAAGAAGACATTTCCTTCGGATACTCGATTCCCTCATATTTCATGTTGCAGTAAATCTCAATGATATCCTTCAAGAATAAAATCAAAGACTGTGCATCCATGGTCATATGGTCTACCAGAAGGTAGATGCCCTGAAATCCATCAGGAGTAATGATCATCACCACCTTGTTTAATGGGGAATGATACCGTTCGAAAGGAATGGATGTCCATTCACGCATCCTGAATTCTGCTGCCCAGCCTTCCCAACCGGAAAAATCGAAAAATTCGATGTCACGTTCCTCTCTGTCTGCCACATACTGCCATACATTGCCTTCCTCATCTTCATGAAACCGAAGGCGCATGGACTCGCAACGGGCATATGCCTGATAAACTGCTTCTTTCAATGCGCCAAAATCCAGGCTCTGCTGAATAGTCAGACTTGTTCCAATATTTAGTACCTGCTTTTTCGGGCAGAATTTCTGATAGTAAAAATGCAGTTTTTGTGCTGCTGTCAATGGGTACATTTTTATTCCGTTTATTATTTTCATAGGAAATATTCCTTTCTTTGAATACAAAATTTAGACTGATTTCTATAGCACACTCTCCAGAAATTCTGTCAGCTTATTCTCCACTTCTTCAGTTGCCATATAATGAGACTCACAATGTCCGGCCCCGTGTACAATCAGCTTCTCTTTCCTGGATGCACAATTTTCATAAATTTTCTCACACATCCAGCAAGGCACAAAGCTGTCCTCATCTCCGTGGATGAACAAAATAGGGACTGTCGCTTTTTTCACTTCTTCTGCTGCATTGCATTCCCGCAGTCCATATCCTGCCCGAGTCTTTACCATCTGGTCCGCCGTCTCCATGATCGGTCTCGCCGGAAGATGGTATTCGTTTTTCAGCACATGAGTAAATACATCCCAGGCCGATGTAAATGCACAATCTGAAATGATTCCTTTCACGGAAGAAGGCAGTTCCAATCCGCTGGTCATCAATACGGTCGCGCCTCCCATGGAAGTCCCATGCAGTAAAATCTGACAATCTTCCCCCAGCCGCTTCTGTGTATATTGAATCCACTGAAGAGCATCCTTTCTGTCAAGACATCCGAATCCGATATACTCTCCTTCGCTCTCCCCGTGCGCTCTCTGGTCCACAAGGAGCATGTCATATCCACGGGGCAGATAATAGTTGGAGAGACCAATAAAACCGCTGACTCCATTGCTTGTATATCCGTGGAAACAGATGACAACTTTCTTAGAACTTTCCTGTGCCGGGAAATAAGTACCATGCAGCTTTAATCCGTCATCGGATTGTATGTACACATCCTCATGAGGCTGTTCCAGCATCCATTTCTTCCATTTCACAATCTTTGGCATATATCTATCCCAATCAGTTCCGGACATCTCCTTGGTCCGCTCTGTCTTTGCATTCTGACGAATCATAGTCCTTCGGAAAAAATATTCCGTGATCCCTAAGTCTGCCGCTGCTAAGGTGCCCATTCCCAGCAGTGCCTTCCATCCATTATTCATTCAAACCACTCCTATTTTTGTAACCACTTACAATGCAAGTGATTACCTACTTCTTTGCAAACTCCTGAAGTTTCAACGCCTTATCGAAATCTCCCTCTACTTTCAATTTGCCGATTGTAAAAGCATGTACTGCATTCAGTTTTCCTTTTACAATCTTCAAGAGCGTATCCGCCGTACAAGTAAATAACACATCCCTGTCATAGTATTCATAAGGCTCAATGTACAACTTTCCATCCGAAATCTCGGCGTAAAAAGCACCTTCTGCTTCTCCTTGAATATTAAACTGATAAGCAATATGCTCCTTGACGTGGCTTACATCCGCCGTGCTGAATATATCTCTGATTTCCTGCACCAGCTCTTCATATGTCATATTTATTTCCTCCATTTTCCAGAGTACTCTTATGAAAACTTTAATTCCTTCTTCCCGGCAGGCTTTTCAAAAGCACTCTTTTCCCTGTCTGCATAGAAGCAGTTTTATTTTCGACCATTGGTCGAATCAGGCTTTTCTTTACGATAGCACTTTTTCGACCGCCGGTCAAGTTATTTTATTTTTTTTCGAATTTTTGATGATTTTTCCTAATTTTGTGTTACAATATCGCATAGAGAATAGGTAGAAGTACTGTGGACAATGACAAAAGAAGGAATCGTGGGGTAAAACATTATGCATAATAACAAGAAGACTGACCTGATTTTAGACTCCATGCAGAAATTAATGCAAAAGAAGGAGGCAAAGTCTATTTCTGTCAGCGACATCGCCAGGGAAGCCGGAATCGGCAAAGGAAGTATTTACTACTATTTCAAATCAAAAGAAGAGATTGTGGATGCGGTCATAGAACGATCTTATTCTAAAGCAATCAAAAAAGCAGAAGAATTGGTACAAAATCCGGAACTAGATGCACAGACAAAGATGGAGATCATCTTTCGTACCTGCCGTGATTCCTCTATCGAGCTCTCCCGTCAGGAGGCGGGCAGTTATCTGGAGCTCCAACAAAGCGCCCTGCTGCATCAGCAGTATATCTATATCATGATACGAAATCTCCGGCCCATCCTGGCCGATATTATCCGCCAGGGAAATGAGGAGGGTACCATTACCTGTAAATCACCGGACGAGGCAGCCGAGATAGTGTTAATCATCTTAACCATCAAATTTGACAAATATCTTTCTAGCTCCGATACCATGCAGACCCAAAAGACTCTGGATGTATTCACCTATATGCTAGAGACAAGTTTTCATATAGAGAAAGGCAGACTGGATTATATCTGGGCTGAATAAGCACTTCAGAAAGGAGAACAAATCCTATGAGCGACATAAAAACTTCCTATTTTTCTGTACTGGATAATGAAAATATGTTTGAAGATTCCGGACACCGGACCCGTTTTAAAGAGCTCCTTGACTGCTATGCAGACTTCCCATTTTTTACAAAAGGACTCTGTAAATGCATGTATCTTTCTGCCTGGGATGAAGAACATTTCTGCATTATGCTGGAAATACTGACTGATATGAGTCTCGGCGGAGATGCAACCACCCATGAGATGCGCATCAAAGGCGATGCGTTGGCGGAGGAACAGCTCGATGCCGAATATTATGTATACCAACTTTCCAATGCCTTTCTTGACGGTACCTCTTATCAACTGCCGGAGCATACAAACCTTCCTTCAGATATCAGGCATATTATTTCACGCGCCTTACAGGCTGCTGCATTGATTGATGCAATACAGCCATCTGTTCCATAAGGTAACATGCTGCCTTTTATAACAGCATTTGTTTTGCCGGATTCTTGTCTTTACATGAATGATTTTGCCGTTTTCTGTACATCATTTCTATAAAAGAATGTAATCATGTTTCCGGATGGATGCATGAATTCTGAAAGGAGGATAAAATGGCAACTCATGTGATCGACGAGGCGAAAAGATGTCTCAACTGTAAAAAACCACGCTGCCGGGAAGGCTGCCCTATCCATACGAATATTCCGGAGATGATACAGCTTCTTCTAAATCAGGATTTGACGCAGGCGGCTGACATGTTATTTTCCAATAATCCATTGTCTGCCATCTGCTCTCTGGTCTGCGACCACGAAAAGCAGTGTGAGGGGCATTGTGTTCTTGGAATCAAAGGTTCACCCATTCATATTTCTTCCATCGAAAACTATATTTCGGATTCTTGCTTTGAAAGAATCAAACTGGAGATGAAGCCGCCGAACGGAAAAAAGGCAGGGGTCATCGGCGCAGGACCTGCCGGAATTACTATTGCCATTATTCTTGCCAGCCGCGGCTATAAAATTACTGTATTTGAAATCCGTGAAAAAATCGGAGGCATCATGCGATATGGGATTCCTGAATTTCGCCTTCCCAAATCTCTGCTGGACCGTTATTATAAAAAGATGCGGGAAATGGGAATCCTTTTTCGCCCCAACTTTGCCATTGGCGGGTCTGTGAGCCTGCAGGACCTTCTGAACGATGGCTACCGCTCTATTTTCGTGGGAACCGGTGCATGGCGTCCGAAAAGGCTCTTGATTCCCGGCGAAACTTTCGGAAATGTTCACTATGCTATCAACTATCTGAACAATCCGGACGTCTATGATCTTGGAGATAAGGTGGCTGTCATTGGAGCCGGGAACGCTGCCATGGATGTCGCCCGCACCGCGATACGAAAAGGAGCAAAGGATGTCACTGTTTTCTCTGTTACAGAAACACCGGCTGCCTCTCCGAAGGAGGTAGAATATGCACTGATTGACGGGGTACATTTTGAATATCTGCAGACCGCAATAGAAATTAAAGATGATGGACTGATCGTATGTGATGTGGAATGGACAGAAGATGGTGACATGAAGAAAAAAGAAGAAACAGCACGGCTGTTTCCTGTTGACACCATTATCATTTCCATCTCCCAAAAGCCCCAGGACCGGTTGGTAAACCGGGATAAAGGGCTGAAAACAGATGACCAGGGACTTCTGGTGACGAATGAAAATGGCGAAACTACCATACCAGGAATTTTCGCCTCCGGCGATGTGGTCACCGGGGCGAAAACCGTGGTAGAAGCCGTGAAATATTCTAAAAAAATCGCAGATGCGATGGACCAGTATATGCAGGGGCTCGTTTAAGTCCCTGTTTCCTTTATGCCAGGTTCGCCGGACCGAATCCTTTCGGCAGCATTTCCTTCAATGTAAAAATATCATACTGCTCTTTGCCGGTGGCAAGAATAATCTGGAAGGTCTCCGGATCACAGAATTCCATCATCACCTGTCTGCACACGCCGCAGGGCGCCGCATATTCTGTCAGCACGCCATCCTTTCCGCCAACCACACAGATTGCCCGAAACTTACGTTCTCCTTCACTGACAGCTTTAAAGAAAGCCGTCCTCTCCGCACAGTTTGTAGGGCTGTAAGCAGCATTTTCGATATTACATCCCGTGTAAATTTTTCCGCCTTTTGTCAAAAGCGCTGCCCCAACTCGAAATCCGGAATAAGGTACATAAGAATAGGAAAGCTGCGCAATCGCCAGCTCAATCATTTCTTCTGCCAGTTTTTTATCCATCTGTATCCACCTCTTTCTTTTGAAAATATTTTATATTCGGTTGCCGCCTCATCTTCTGCAGCTTTGACGATTCTTTACACAGGCTTTCTCTTCTCCTGGTCTGCTTTCATTAAATCGCGGACCGCCTCAACCGCCACCTGGACCGCCATATCCGTGTCATGCACCACCGGATTGTCCAGGCCAAGCAGCTCCCGCTCCTGGTTCGCTACCACAAGAAAGCAAGAACCGGTCCGCACATGCAGATGACTTGCCACGACAAACAAGGCTGCCGACTCCATCTCTGACGCCAGGCATCCAAGCCGTTTCCACGCCTCCCACTTATTCATCAATTCATAACTGACCGGTTTCGTCTCCGGCTCATGCTGTCCATAGAATGCATCTTTACACTGTACCACCCCTACATGACAGGGATAACCTTTCTTCTCTGCTGCAGCCACCAGCGCATTGGTTACAGAAAGGTCTGCCACCGCCGGAAATTCAATCGGTGCATATTCCTTGCTCGTCCCCTCCATGCGGATTGCCGCTGTAGCCACCACCACATCACCGCTCTTTACTTCTGTCTGCATACCGCCGCAGGTTCCGATTCTGACAAATGTATCCGCACCGCACCGGTATAATTCTTCCATGGCAATCGATGCGGAAGGCCCCCCAATCCCAGTAGATGTTACACTCACTTTGACACCGTCCAATGTTCCGGTGTAAGTGACATATTCTCTATTATCTGCAACCAACACCGGATTGTCAAAATACTGTGCAATTTTCTTGCATCTTTTCGGGTCTCCCGGCATGATGACATAGCGGCCGACTTCCCCCTTTGCCACCTGGATATGATATTGTCTGC
>CANOBT010000247.1 GCA_947564305.1 uncultured Lachnospiraceae bacterium
CTTCTGCGCTATTCCAATGAAGTGTACCACCAGACCATCATTGTGATTACCCACGATGAAAATATCGCCCTTCAGGCAGACCGGATTCTTGCCTTGGAAGACGGCCGTATTGTGAAAGACGAGGTGATCCGCCGATGAATATTTTCTCGAAAATAACGGCAAAAACTATGAAGGCAAACCGTGTCCGGACAATCGTGACCATAATCGGCGTGATTTTATCTACTTCTATGATTACGGCAGTGGCGACCTTCGGCTCCAGTTTCCAGAGATTTCTGGTGGATTATTCCATTTCTCAAAACGGCAAGTGGCATGTAGCCGTCACAGGCACAGATTCTGAACAGGCACATTCCCTTTCGGAGCATGAAGACGTGGAGAAGGCGGCAGTGCTGAAAACCCTTGGCTACGCCTGGTTTGAACCGGTAGTGAGGCAGTCTCCTTCCATGCCTTATCTGTATGTGCGCTCACTGTCCAAGGAAGCCCTTGAGATGCTGCCCGCCCACATGAAGGAAGGCCGGATGCCAAAGACAGCGGATGAGATTGCCGTTCCTGCATTTATGCTGGCAAATGAAGATGAGGGCAGCCAGACGGAGATTGGCGACACGCTGACGCTTGAACTTGGCGAGCGTTCCTATGAGGGCATCAGACTCGGGCAGTCAAATGAATATATGGATGATGAGTATGAAGATGACGAGACATTTACTCCAACGGGGACACGGACATTTACCGTGGTGGGCGTCTATGCTACCTGGCCCGACGTGTCCTTCTGGGCTCCGGGTTATGACGTGCTGGCCGGCCCGACGGAAGAGGAGACAGAGTATCAGGACGTATTTCTGGAATTGAAGCAGCCCCGCCACGTTTTTGATTTTTCAGATGAAAACCTGGGAAAAGGCGGGACGGCGGTCATGTACAACAACTCTCTCCTGAGATGGCTTGGAATTGCGGACAACTCCAATTGGGTGATTGTGCTGACAGGGCTTATGGTGATTCTGGTCGGAGTCATTATGGCTGGCTCCATTTCACTGATTTACAATGCATTTTCCATTTCAATGCGGGAGCGGACAGTACAGTTCGGGCTTCTTTCCTCCATTGGCGCAACGAAAAAGCAGCTCCGGCGCGCCATGCGCTATGAAGCATTTTTTGTAAGCGCAGTGGGCATCCCGCTGGGAATCCTTGCCGGAGTCGGGGGAATCGGGGTGACGCTCCATTATATTGGAAGCGGGCTAAGCAACTGGATTCATGGCACGGAAAAGGGAATTCCGCTGTATGTCCCAATCTGGGCTGTAGCGGCGGCGGCTTTCATTGCATTTGTGACGATTATGATTTCTGTGTGGATTCCTTCCAGAAGGATTCGCAAGATTACGCCCTTGGAGGCAATCCGTTCCAGTACGGACATCCGTATCAGACCCAATGAAGTCAAGACGGGAAACTGGATTTCATCCTTATTCGGGCTTGAGGGGATGATGGCGCAGAAGAATTACAAGCGTGACCGCAGGAAATACCGCGCCACCGTGATTTCTCTGACCATGAGCATCGGGCTGTTTACGGCGGCGGGACTGTTTAATATGTATCTGTTAGAGACGGGGGCTTTTGTTCTGGAAGCGCCGGAGATGGATTTGAAGTATACCCTTTATGCAGATGTAAACGAACGAGAGGCAGACGTAGAACATGTCCTGAAACGGACGGAAGGAATCCAGGCTGTGTCGAAACATTATCGGGACTCCTTTTATTTTGCCATTCCAAAGGATTGGGCGCAGACAGGGCTTCTCAGTATCTATTCCCAGACATTGTCTGCCGAGGGGGATACGCCGGAAACGGCTCCGGATGACACCGTCTGGATTCACGCAAATATGCTCATTTTAAATGATGCGGATTTCAGGCAATTTGCCCGGGAACAAAAGGTGGAAGTTTCCTCCTATCAAGACAGCGGCCATGTGAAGGCGTTATATCTGAATACTGCAATAAATTTTAACACGGATACTGAGCGGTATGAGAAGGAAACCATTTTCCCGGAAGAGACTGACCAGTTGTTTGAGGGCGGATATCTGGAGTATGACGATGAAGGAAGAGCCGTAAGTTTCCACAAGACGATGGAATTCGAGCTTGGAGACCCCGTTGAGCAGATGCCGGAGTCTTTTGGGGAATACACAGATGGAATCTTTATGATTCTGCCGGAATGTATGTACCAGAAATTCTATGAAAATTTTCAAACAGAATTTCTCAGCGCCGTCTATGGGATACAATGTGAGAATCTAAACGAGACCTTCCGGAAACTTGAAGCCCAGATGGAAGAACAGCGTTTGTCGGATTGCGGGTATATGGAAAATTTGATGGAAGAATACGAGACGGACAGGAATACCCTTGTCGCAGTCAAGGTGCTGACTTATGGTTTTGTGGTTTTGATTTCTCTGATTGCTGTGGCAAATGTGTTCCATACCATTTCCACGAACCTGATGCTTAGACGTAAAGAATTCGCTATGCTGCGCTCTATGGGAATGTCGCCTAAAGGGTTCCGGAAAATGATGAATTTTGAATGTTTGATTTATGGGATTCGCTCGCTGGTATATGGATTCCTGCTGACCGGGCTTATCAGCGCGGCGTTGTACCGGACGCTGGGAGCTGGGGCGGATGTAGATTTCCTGATGCCTTGGGGGTATCTGTCCGTGGCGGCAGCCGGGGTGTTCCTGGTGGTGTTCCTGACAATGATGTATACCATGAGAGTGATTAAGAAGAATAATATTGTGGAAGAGCTGAAAATGAATTAATGTGAAAAGCAGTTAGGGTTTGCATATTTTATGCAAGCCCTATTTGCTTGTGAATTTCCCTTGAAGCGTCATTGCTCTTGCAAAGTTCTATACTGTGAAAATGCCCTACACCCCATATCTGTATCCATTGTAAATCCAATAGACTTATAAAATTGAATAGTCTTTTTTGTATTGTCGGTAAGTAAATGTTTCTGATATACATCCTTGTACTCTAATAAAATCTTTTCAAGCAATGCCTTCCCGATACCCTTGTGTTGGTACTCTGGATAAACCAACAAGTCTTGAATAAATACCACAGAAAAACCGTCTCCTACAACTCTGATAATCCCCGCCATTTTATCATTCATATAAGCAGCATAGATCTTTAAAGAATTTTCGTATGCATTCTTCAGCATTTCAGGGTTATTTACATAATTTGTCCAACCAACACTTTGGTATAACTTCAATATCTCGCTCTCATTATATTCTTTATATTCTTTGATAAAAACTTCCATATCTGTCCTTTCAAGCCGTTTGCTTTTCGATAATCATTCAAACTGATGCCTACAACATTCCCCCGAAAATTCCGGCAAGAACTGTGGCAAAGCTCCCTGTTACAAAACCAGCAATATTCATCTTTGGAAGCAGATAGTTTTCGATGGTCTGTCTCTCCATTTCATTCTCTGCCGTTACTTCCGCAACCTCCTTCGACAGATACATAGTTGCAGGGAATCCATACATACATGTCAGGCACATTACGATTGCCAGGTTCGGCTCGATTTTAAAAATCTTCCCACATATAAAGCCCGTAATACATCCGAAGAATGTGCCAACGCACAGAATGAATGCCATTGGCCCGAGAAGTGCAAGTACGTCTGACGGCGAGCATGTTGCGAAATCTGAAAACAGAATGATAACACAGGCAAACAGAATGAATCCTAAAGACTCTGTCTTCCCTAACGTATCCTCATCCAAGAATCCAATCTCTGTGAAAATAGTACCCATAATCAGGGCAACGATAATATAACTTACGTTGATTCCTGTCAGCAGCAGCAGAATTGCGGAAAAATAGTAACTAACTACGCCGACAACGCCAAGCTTCATCAAATGGAAGGATGGTCTGTCCAATGATTCCGGGAAACGAATCAGCCGCTTCTTGGCAGTCGTTGTCTCCCCAAGAACTGCGCTGCTGTATACTTCAAACTCAGCCTTGTTGTTCTTGAATGCTCTGCCGGCTCTCTTGAGGAACTGAGAGGATACTGGAATCCCCACAAGGCTCTGCAGGCCCAGCAGCAGTGTAATATATACCGACAAATCTTCCTTCCCCTTCTCCTGAAGGATTGTCTTCATTGCCACAGTAGCGGCCGTACCCCCGCCGAACACCGGTGTGCCGGCAAGCGCAAAATCCTTACCGATTACGAACTGACCAACGAATACCAGCGCAAAACATGCTGCCGTCAGGGAGATAATTGATACACATACCGTCTTCCACTGCCTTTTAAGCTCGGCAAAGTCAATCATATTCCCCATACCTACGATTAGCAGCGTAATGACAATTCCAGCCATCGGCAGGATTCCTGACAATTCATAAATGGATGCCGGCAGGCCTATCCAGAACCCAACCAGAAGGACTGCTGCTACAAACAAAACCACGTCTATGTTTGCTTTCGTCTTAACGGCAACATATTCACCGACTGTAAATATCAGTACAAATATCGTAAAAGCTAAAATATCAGGCATAATGTACCCCCTTATAATCTAAAATCGTTACTTTTCTTTTTTTCGTGTATCATACCTGGGAAATAAACACCGGCCAGTTACCAGGAATCTGTTCAGGGAAAAATTTATCAGGCTCCGGATAAGACTCTCCGAAAGTCTCAATCTCAACACTCACAATAATTTCCGGTGTTCTCGGCACGTTGATTTCAACCGGCTCATATGGATTGGGATATGTCTCCACCTTTTCCATTCTCAACAGTTCTTCGACACCTTCTGTCACCTGTGCGAATACAGGACACTTTCCAGCCAATTTTTCTACTTTTTTCAAAGGAAAAAAAAACTCGGTTCCTGCAATCTCTTCATCTGAAAAATATCCCAGGCACACGTCCCCAAGTTCCGGCACCTTGATGTTTCCATTACTCTCTTCTGCGATTCTGTTCGGAAGGAAATACTGACATTCCTTTCTGAAGAAAGCATTGTAGCTGACATCAATCCATGCCCCCGGAACAATGCGTTGAATAGCAAAATTATTATAGTATCCTTTTGTTGCTGCGCTAATGAAGCTGCATACTTCGTTATACGCATATTCAGGTCTTAGTTTCATAACAATCTTCTTACCATTGTTAAGCTTAATAGTAGCAGTCGGATTACTCATTCTTTCGTCTCCTTGTTTCATCATTGTAGTAATAGCTATTTGTCACAGAACAGGAAAGCTTTTAAATTCTCCCGTTCTTTGGCGTATAACGCATATCATTCACATTATAAACGGTAATGAACGCCGCCGGATCTTCCTTGGTAACATATTGCATTAATTTCTGGTATTCATTTTTGTCAACAATCGTAATAATCTCATTCTGGAATGTACCTCCATATGCTCCTTCTGCCTTATAAATGGTTGCTCCACTTTTCAGGGTATACAATATCCAGTCACGGATTTGCTTCTCTTTATCCTTTGAGATGATGCAGACTCTTCTCTTTATGTTCTGTCCGAAAATGAAATGATCCAGCACCATGCCATTCAGATAAGTTCCCAGGACACTTAATACCACGGTCTTTTTATCATACACAAATGCCGAACTCAACGCTACCAACATACCGCTGATACTCATCGCCTTGCCGAGATCCATATGCAAATACCTGTTCAGTATCTTTGCCACAATATCAAGCCCACCGGAGGACGCGTTCATATTGAACAGAATGCTAAGCCCAATGCTCACAGTAAAGATATAACAGGCCACGTCTAGCAGGGCATCTCCGGAAATCGATCCGTTGTTCGGTAGCAAGAACTCAAAAATACCAAGAAATACTGGCAGCAGAATAGATGTATATACGGTTTTGAACCCAAATTCGTGTCCGCAAAGGAGGAAACCAGCTATCAGTAGAATAACATTCAGGATCATTGTAATTACTGACACAGATAAGGGAACAAAATTGGACAGTACTATTGCCAGACCAGACACTGAACTGACCGCCGCATGGCTGGGAATCAGAAAGAAAAATACTGCCGCCGCAATAATCAGCGTAGCTATTGTCATCACTAATAATTCTCGAATCGTTCTTTTCATTTTTTTAATATCTCCTGTTCATAAACTACACTTTCGATTATATCATTTTCACCTTGTATCTGCCACTATAATTGCTATAACTCCATTTCATCTTCCATTTTCACAAAGCCATCCTGTAGCTATAATCTTCCCATCTATTTTGATAACGCTTACATAATTATTTTCAATATCCTTTTTATAGCATCCATGCTGTGTAAATCACAAAAAAAGTCCACCACTTCAACCGGATAATATTTCGGATATACTGTTTTTATCGTATGTTGTACTACATTATATACCTCCTGCGCATCCTGTATTTTTGCGAGTTCATATATCATAATCTTTCTCCAACTTTTAATTACCGATCCACTGAATATAATGCGGGCGGCACACTAACCTTCCCTTATTGTTGTCGTCGTATCCTCTCACCATAATAAATAAGCATCTTTGTGTTTCTATTATCGCTTTTATCTTCTTTACAACCGACAAACCATGATGTATTCTTCTTCATTTTCGTCAATGATTTCAAAACCTGCTTTCTGATACATACAAACCGCATAATTTACCTTCTGCACAGAAAGAGAGGTCTGCTTATACCCTTTTTCTCTCAGAAATTGCAACATAGCTTCCATAAGCGCTGTACCAATTCCTAAATTCCTGTATTCCTCATACAGTGATATTGCAAATGAGGGCGTTTCATCATCAATATGCCCGTAATCATCCATAATACGCACCC
>CANOBT010000248.1 GCA_947564305.1 uncultured Lachnospiraceae bacterium
ATGGCATTATCATATAACTTGGATAAATTCAGTATTTATAATTATAACAATCCATTAAGAGGATATTTATATCCGCTGATGGCATATGCTTTGCATAAATTGGCTTATATAGGAATAGGAGCGGAACGTCTGAATTTTTTTATCGCGACAAGTATATTATATACTATTTGCTTTATGGTGCTGATACCAAAGATTATAAAATTGATGTTTGAGATTGATATCTCAATCCCCCAACGGTTGATTTATTCTGTCATATGCACGATTATGTTTAGGGGAATGATATTATATCCGTTGACTGATCTGCCGGGAATAATGCTGGTATGCTTGGCGATTTACTTTTTCTTATTGTTGATGAAAGATAAGGTTAAGCGAAAATGGATGCAGGTTTTATATGCTGGAGGTATAGGTGTGGGACTCGGGGGGGCATATTATGTCAGACCAGTTTATCTTATAGTGTGGCTTGCATTTAGCGGAATGGCGATTACCTATATGATCAGAACAAAGAAATGGACATTATCAGTTGCGCTATTAGGAATGCTGATTGTTGCAATGCCACAGATATGTATTAACAAAGTTCATTTTAATACATACAGCCCTATGATACAGACACAGAGCGGTGTGGGAAAATCTTTATATCTGAGACAGCTGGAATGGGGGATTTATGTGCAGAAATATGAATCAAATATGGACGAAGCAGCAAAAAATATTCCCGCTGCAATGATTTATGAAGATTCGATCGGAACAAGACTTTTAGAGCAGAACGGAGAAATTGACTCGTATTTATCCTATATTAAGTTTTGTATCAGGCATTTTGCAGATATGGCATGCATTTATCTAAAACATATATTCAATGGACTGGATATTGTATATCCGGATGCATACATTAAGAATGTATACTGTAATCGTTTTATGGTTCAGTTTTTTAATTATACACTCATCTTTGGAGGCTTGGAAGGTCTGCTATTTTTTATAAAAAGAAAAATGTGGAATGGCTGGCAGGTAGGACTGGTGATCACTTATTGTCTTCCGATCATGTTGGTAATTCCGACAGCAGTTGAGACACGATTTTTTGTGGGGGCTCATCTGGTTTTGTATTTATTTGCAGTGATAACATTGATAAACAGGGAGTGGTGGCGTAAAGTTTGGAAATGTAAATGGAAGGCAGCAGGAGTGTATGTTATGTTTCTGTGTGTGTGTTTTCTTATGAATAGCCAGACATTCAATTGCTATGGAATTCCTCTTTGGTAAATATTAGGCGAATATTTAAAAGAGAGTATTAAAAATTAATGACTTTAGAGTGGATATTGCAGGGAGCGGACAAGATAATATGGAGATATTAAAACAGAAGATTTTACAGAAAATAGAGAACAGGGAAATTGTTGCAGGAGTTATAGGCCTTGGATATGTAGGGCTTCCTCTGGCGGTAGAAAAAGCAAAAGCAGGATTTAAAACGATCGGCTTTGATATACAGCAAAGAAAAGTAGAGATGGTAAATACAGGACATAATTATATAGGAGATGTAGTTGATTCGGATCTGGAATTATTGGTGGAGAAGGGGCTACTTTCTGCGACAACTGATTTTTCTTTTGTACAGAATGTGGATTTTATCGCTATCTGTGTGCCGACACCGTTAGATAAACACCAGGAGCCGGATATTAAATATGTTCGTGATGCGGCGATGGCTATTGCAAAGTACTTAAGAAAGGGAACGATGGTAGTATTGGAGTCTACTACATATCCGGGTACAACCGAAGAACTCATCAGGCCAATTTTAGAAAAAGGCAGTAACCTGAAGTGCGGGGAGGAGTTTTATTTGGGCTTTAGTCCCGAACGGGTTGATCCCGGAAATTTAATATATAAAACAAAGAATACGCCTAAAGTGGTCGGTGCGATAGGAGAAGATGCAAAAGAGGTGATATCTGCTATGTATAGGGCAGTTTTAGAAGGAGATATCTACACAGTTTCATCGCCTGCGATTGCCGAAATGGAAAAAATACTTGAGAATACTTACCGCAATATCAATATAGGTTTGATCAATGAGATAGGAAGGCTTTGCCATGAGATGGAGATTTCTGTCTGGGAAGTGATCGATGCCGCAAAGACGAAACCTTATGGGTTTCAGGCTTTTTATCCGGGACCGGGTTTAGGTGGGCATTGCATTCCATTGGACCCCTATTATTTGACGTGGAAGGCAAGAGAATATGGTTTTCATACAACATTGATTGAAAATAGCATGGTAATCAATGATAGTCAGCCGGAATACTGTGTGGAAAGGGCAATGCATATTTTAAACCGCTATAAGAAAGCGATTAACGGAGCTAAAATATTGATGCTGGGTGTGGCTTATAAACAGGATATCGATGATTATCGTGAAAGTCCGGCAATCAAAGTGATAGAAGAACTGGAAAAGGTAGGAGCTGAGGTAAGCTACTATGATCCGTGGGTGCCAGAATATTATAAAAACGGCAGGAGAGTAAAGGGATTAAAAGAAATCTTCCCTGAAATGATTGAGAAATTTGATTTAGTGATGATCACTACAGCACATACGAATGTAGACTATGGAATGATACAAAAATATGCAAAGATAATATTTGATACTAAAAATGTAATGAAAAATTTGAAGAACAGGGATAATATTGAAGTCCTATAGGGGGCGATAGAATATGGAATTCAGGGATTTGAAAGCACAATATAATGAACTGAAAGGAGAAATAGATGAGGCAATATCAGATGTTCTGACTGAAGGAAATTTTATTATGGGGCATCAGGTAATAGAGTTAGAAAGAGAATTGGCTGACTATGTGGGAGTGAAACATTGTATTACCTGCGCAAATGGAACAGATGCTTTGGAGATGGCTTTAATGGCGTGGGGAATTAAGGAGGGAGATGCTGTTTTTGTTCCTGATTTCACATTTTTTTCATCAGGAGAAGTGGTGCCTCTGGTGGGAGCAACACCTGTGTTCGTGGATGTATATGACGATACTTTTAATATAAATGTAGAAAATTTGGAGAAAGAAATTGAAAGAGTGATTTTTGAAGGAGTATTGAGACCAAGGGTAATTGTGGCGGTTGATTTATTTGGGCAACCGGCTGACCATAAAAAAATCAGGGAGATTGCAGAAAAATATCAGTTGTTAGTTCTGGAAGACAGTGCTCAGGGATTTGGAGGATCTATAGAAGGAAAGAAGGCATGCGGGTTTGGAGATATCGGAACGACTTCTTTTTTTCCGGCAAAACCTTTGGGGTGCTATGGAGATGGAGGAGCTGTCTTTACGAATGATGATGAGTGGGCAGGGACACTGAGATCCATACGTATTCACGGAAAGGGGACAGGGAAATATGATAATGTTCGGATCGGCAGAAATTCAAGACTGGATACGATCCAGGCGGCAATACTGTTGGTGAAACTTAAAAATTTCAAAAAAGTTGAGTTAGACAGAGTGAACAGAGTGGCAGAATTTTACTCGAAGGAATTACAGGAATATGTTAAAGTGCCTTATATAAAGCCAGGATTTTATTCAAGCTGGGCTCAATATACGATTAAGTTGTCAAATAGAAGAGAAAGGGATTCTTTAAAAAATTATTTAAAAGATAAAGGGATTCCAAGTATGGTTTATTATCCGAAGCCAATGCACTTACAGGAAGCATTTAGTGGAATTGTTACAAAAAAGACAGAGGAAGGAGTTCTTTGTGATCTTGTGCTGTCTTTGCCGATACATCCATATTTGAAAGAAGGGGAGATGTGGTATGTTGTAAACAGTATAAAAAACTTTCTGAATGACCATTTATAGAGGAGGGACAGATGAAATACGCATTGATTGGCTGTGGAAGGATTTCAACAAATCATATTAAAGCTGCTATAAATAATAATTTGGAGATCATGGCGGTATGCGATATAGTTCCTGATCATATAAAAACATTATTGGAAAAGCATGGTTTGGAAAGCGATACTGCAATTAAATATTATACAGATTATAAACAAATGATTCGGGAAAATGAGTTGGACTTGATCAGCATTGCTACTGAAAGCGGCAGTCATGCAGAAATTGCTCTTTATTGCATAGAAAGAGGAATCCATGTAATTATTGAAAAACCTATAGCAATGTCTTTGCAGGATGCGGATAAGATCATTAAGCTATCAGAAGAAAAATGTGTAAAAGTGTCCGCGTGTCATCAGAATCGATTTAACATTGCGGTTCAGGAAATGAGGAAAGCATTAGAAAAAGGAAGGTTCGGGAAATTATCACATGGTTCGATTCATGTCCGTTGGAATCGAAACCGGGATTATTATACTCAGGCCCCATGGAGGGGGACATGGGCACAGGATGGGGGGGCATTGATGAACCAGTGTATTCATGGGATTGACCTTTTGAGATGGACATTTGGTGATGAAATAGAGGAAGTATATGGCCAGACTCGCCGACAGTTTCATCAATATCTGGAGGCTGAAGATGTGGGTATGGCGGTTGTGAAGTTTAAAAATGGGGCAATTGGTACAATTGAGGGAACAACCAATGTATACCCTCAGAATCTGGAAGAAACATTATGTGTCTTTGGAGAAAAAGGAACGGTAAAAATAGGGGGAAAAGCTACTAATAATATTGAAGTCTGGAATTTTGCAGAAGAGATGGGGGGAGATAACGAGATAAAAAGATTGATGGAAGTCTCCAGTAATGTGTACGGAAATGGACATACAAGTTTGTTTGCTGATGTGATTGAAGCAATTGAAAAGGACAGGAAACCGTATGTAGATGCTGTGGCGGGGAAAAATGCCTTGGAATTAGTGTTGGGTATATATAAGAGCCAGAAAACGGGACAAGCTGTGAAATTTCCTTTAGAGAATTTTTCGAGTATGGATATGGCAGGAGAGTTTTCTGATTAAAGAAAAATCGAAAGTGATCGAGTGAAAGGTTGAAAGATAATTTTATGTTATTATCAGAGTTTCAAAATATTATAGAGGGAAAACTGATTCGTGACGGGGAATTTGATACTTTGGAATATTGTACGTCAAACTGCAATATTGCTTTTTTGACTTTTTTAGAAAATCCTAAATATCTGAATGAATTGAACGAGAAGATTTCATGTGTGATTACGACAGAAGAAATATCAAAGAAAACTCCGCAACACATAAAGGGAATAATAATTGCTGACGAACCCAGAAAAGAATTTGTAAAGCTGCATAATTTTCTCACAGATAGTAAAGTGTCAGCTATTCCAGAATTTAAAACAGAAATAGGCGAAAATTGTGATATAAGTCCGTTGGCATTGATCGCAGAAAAAAATGTACGCATTGGGGACAATGTTTCTATCGGACCGTTTACTGTAATTAATAACAATGTTTTTATTGGAGACAGATGTAAAATTTATGAACATTGTGTAATTGGGGGGAAAGGGTTTAACTATGTGAGAACTAATGAAGGGGAAATTTTGGGGATGAGAGATATGGGAAAAATTGTGATAGAGGATGATGTGGAAATATATCCCATGTGCCATATTGCAAAAGGTCCGTTATTGACAGACATAACCCGTATAGGAAAGAAGTCAAAAATAGATGCGTTGGTTTATATAGGACATGGCATGAAGATTGGGGAAAGGTCGGAAATCCTGGCAGGAGCTCAAATCGGAGGAAATTGTGTAATAGGAGATGAATCCTGGATCGGAATTAATGCAACGATTGCTAACAGGATTCAAATCGGTGATAATGGGAGAGTGTCGTTGGGGGCGGTTGTAACTAAAAATGTAGATATGGGACAAACTGTTTCAGGAAATTTCGCAGTAGATCATAAGCGTTTTTTGAGCGAATTAAAGGAAGCAAATGAAAAGGCGAAACTGCGGAAATGACATTAAATACAGTCGCTGTTGGTGGACATACTATAGGGGAATATGCTATGATAATGATATAAGTTTATTTCTGAATAAAAGGATATAAAATGGAGAAGCGATTATTATTAGTCACAAACGGATTTCCGTTTGGGGAGAGCGAACGCTCCTTTTTGGAAATAGAGTTTAATAAATTAATTCAACACTTTCATGTTACTGTTTTGGCAATAACGGATATAGAAAAAGAAATGCTATATCCGATGGACGAGGCAGTGCAGGTACATCGCATAAATATAAATAAAAAAAATACTAAACATTTTTTTAATATTTTGAAAAAAAAAGAAGTTTGGGCTGAAGTAAAAAAGGGCTGGCAGGATGGTAATGGAGGAAATAGAATCATAAGGTTGCGTTCAATACTTGGATATAGTATTCGCGCAGAGAACTACAAATATCTTATTAAAGAAATAGTGTACAGAGATAATATAGATGTAGTATATACATATTGGTGTACTCCTGCAACGCTTGCCGCAGTACAGCTAAAGCAGAAGAAACCCGGACTAAAAGTGATCACGCGTATACATGGATATGATTTATATGTTGAACGAACCGGAAGGGCAATGTGGCAGCCGTTTAGAAGGTATATTACTGATCATGTAGATAGAGTTGTTTTTGTGTGTGAGTATGCAAAAGGATATTATATAGATCATTGGGCTAAAAAGTGTCCTGAGAAATGTATTGTATCTTATATTGGAACGAAGGCATATAATAAGATCCCTTGGGCTGGCACAAATGAACTTTCTCTGATAAGTTGTTCCAATGTGATAGAATTGAAAAGGATTCACTTAATTGTCGATGCACTGGCGCTTGTGCCGGAAGATTATCAAGTTAATTGGACACATATTGGCG
>CANOBT010000249.1 GCA_947564305.1 uncultured Lachnospiraceae bacterium
GAAAGTTATTATGATCCTGAACGTAAAGGCGGTGCCCATCGTTCCTACAAACCAAACAAGACGGTTCCTTTCATCATAAGTGTAAGCGGTCTGGTTCCCCAGGGCATCCGTGACGCAGACCATATTTCCACTCATATGAACACATCTCACAAGATATTTCTCCAATAAAAGCAACTATCTTCACGAGCAATTCCTGTACATTTTCATAAGATAACTTTTTATTATAAACTCATTTTACTTTCTATTTCCTCTAATCCCTCTTTGAACTCCAAAATTTCATTCATAAACCAATGGTAAATTCTTTCTTTTTTTCTGCAGTCTCTGTAATATCCAACCACATATCTTAACGTTGGCAGTCCCCTTCCAGCATTTCTTTCTCTCTGGGTATAAGGCGTTTTATATTCTTCCTCATAAAACCATTTTGCTCCGAGAAGTTCACAATGTCTTTCCCCGATAAATGCTGCCATCTCCAGAAATAATTCCTTTACCTCTTCATACGGTTTTTCTGATGCAGCAATGATCATCTCTCTTAATTCCAGGAACCATGTCTCAATATCAGTGAAATTTCGAGGAGTAGCTATAAATTCATATTTTTTTATAAAACGTTTATCCAGTTCCTTATGGTCTTTATAGAGTTCCTCTGCCATAGCCTTTGTATGGATATATTCTTCTTCCACACTCATCTGATTCAAAAATTCAAGACCGTATTCTATAATAATCTTACACAGTTCCATCAAAACCTCTTTATATTCTTCTTCATTTGCATATTCAAACCAAGGATCCCCTTTATTCGGATTTAATTCTCTCAAGATATTAAGTTCATCTCCTGAAATACAACTTGTTACATCCGTCTTAAAATGAACTGTCATCATACCACCGGAACTATAATCCTGTATAATAACATACTGTTTTACTACATCTAACTCCGGATCATAGTATCTTTTATAACCATGTGCTTCCCTGATAAATATCCGAAGCGGACCATCTGTTTTCAGATATTGGAAGCCATATCCTTTTAACTTTTCTCCTACGATCTTTTTAATAATTTGCGTTTTATTCATTAAAAAACTCCTCCCTTATGGCATACAACCTGCTGCAACTAAGCTGCCTCCACCTGTAGCTGGTGTCAAAGCAACCGCCACCCCCCATTTTACTAATTCATATAGCCCAAATAATGCAACACCTGTAATAGCAACTTTTCCCAAATCTTCAAATACTTCCTCATCAATTAAATTATCCTTTGAATCATTTTCTTCCTTTTCCTTTGATGCTACTTTGCTTTCTTCATCTGAACGTTTTTTTACATAATTCCAATATATCATACCCGGATCTGTGGGATATACGTAATATTTTATCATTCTATCTTCATGTATTTCACTTGGCAACAAAGTAAGATTTATTATCGGATTCAAACTTGTTCCTCTCACAGCTGATTTTCCATACGGATCATTTTTTCTCCAATAATTAGTAACATATCTCCCCAATTGTGCATTCCCTGATGAATTATTCAGCGCGCCTGGTGCATATGATCCCGGCTTAATTTCATATATTTCTACAATTCCATTATGCTTATATACTATATCTGCAAATCCAATATTTCCATTGACAGATGAATTGGGAATAGACACTTCACATTCTACTCCTTCTATCTGTTTCAAATATACTTTCAATAAAGTATGTGCTTCAGTACCTTCTGCCGGTGTTATTGGATCCAAACCACTTAAATCAATAAAAACCAACGGATTATTCCAACAGTATCCATATCTGTTCAACGAAAATGGTCTTTCTATGTTGCCGGCCGGCTTATCCTCACTGACAAACCTCCCCGCCCCGGCATCATACCGCCTCGCCTGCGCAAAGTACAGTCCGCCCGCTTCTTCCATCTGATAACCGGTATACCCGAACGGCTGCGCCTGTCTCTCCTCATACGGGAAAAGGGCCTGCCCAAATTCATCAAAGCCGTAGCTTTCCCTGACCTCCCCGTCTCCGTCCAGCAGGTGCATCGGGCTCCCCAGGTCATCCTGCAGATAGTAACTGTCCTGCCCGGCTTCTTCCATGGCCGCCACATTCCCGTCCCAGTAGAAGGTCTGCGCTTTCTGCCCTGCGTTGTCTTCCGCCGCCAGCACGTTGCGGTACTGCCTCGTCAGGTCGATGGTATAGCAGATCTGTTTCTCCGGGTCTTTTGGCTCCTGCATCCCCATGTCGGGGATGCCATGGATGCCGCTTCCCGCCGCCCCGCTGTACACCGTCTGCCCTGTGCGGTTGCCGAACGCATCATACCGGTATTCGGCCCGTCTCTCTGTCCCTCCTTTTATCTGAAGCGCGCTGTCCATCCGGTTGGCCGCGTCGAAAGTGAAGGCCTTTAACCGTTCCTCCCCCCGGCTCACCGCCGTCAGGTTTCCCCGCCGGTCATAGGCATAATCCTGTCTCCCCTCTTCCTCCACGTGGGAAATCAGCTGGTTGGCCCCATTGTACCGGTACGTGGTCTGCACCGGCTTCCCGCTGCTGTATCTTCATCATTCCTTCCCTTTTTCCATAATCTAGTCAGTTCCATATCCAAAAGTTTACTCGGAAGGTTGATACTCTATCTCTAATAATTCAATAATCTCCCCATATGTATAATCACCCCAGTCCACTTCACTCAGCCTGTCTGCCCATTCCAGATCCTCAAAATACCAGAAATAGCGTGTTTCATCCCTTGCGGTAACCGGAATCACTTTCGGAGAGACCCCTGCAATCGTCAATGACTCTATTTCTGACTCGTCATCCCACATCCCAAAGCATACCGGGATTTTGTTTTCTCCAGTACCAAAAACCGGTCCGAACATCGGTCCAAATTTTCTTCCCAATCCCCCGCCGTACACCAGTTCCCATTCTATGTAAAACACTGCTCCATCATCGCAGTCATATAAATGATCTGGCTTGCCAGACACAGAATAAAATCCCGGACTACATCCAGCCCTACCTATCTCAAAAGGCTGCGAATATTTCCCTCCTTTTGTCTTGAGAATCAAATAAGTGATACTACCTACCTCTCCATTGTCCAGTGCTGTACTATAAAAAACGGTCAAATAATTATCCGTCTGGATCTGGAACAATTCCTTCACGCCACTCTCTTTACAATCAAATTTTCCCACCTCTGTATCCTTGATCAACTCATCGTTTTCCAAAGCCTCTTCCACTGTTTCATACCACTGCAGTTCCGGCCCTTCATTATCTTCTAAATACAAGTCAAGCCCTCCGCCATTTCCTGAGTATGAAATAGAGAGAGACGATGGAATGTCCGTAACATCTGATGGTTCCTTCATCGCTTTTATGCCAATTGCAAAGAATACAACTACAAAACCTACAAACATAATTCCAAAAATAATACTAAGAATTATTAAGAACTTTATTATTTTTTTCACAAAGGCTCCTTTCGATCATTACAAATCTAAGATATCATTTAGTATATATACAACATTATATACATTCAGATATTTTTAATACTATTTCATTAACTACCTGTACTATCATATCTATTTTTTGTCCTATAGCTGCTCCCAACGGTACCAAATAGCCATCATTCAGTACAGCCGAACTCCTCCTCGTACTTTTTATGGTGTATCAGGATGATCTGCAGGTCATGGTACTATTGATGTATATCCTCTCTCCCGCGCATCTGCTACAGGATCAACAACTCCTGTTATCACCTTTGTCGAACCAGGTTTATGTGACCATGTCCCATCTGCGTCTTGTCTATACCAATGATAGTCCCTATTCGGCCATATAACGAGCAATACAGCACAGCCATCTCCTGAAAATTAGTCCTACCGCTACTGCATCATCTTTAACCATCTCAACAAATTTTGCATTTTCTTCATTCGTTCCTGCTATAAAACTTTTATCATATTCATAACGTTGTCCACTAAAGATTCCCGGTTGATTAACAAAAGCTTTCTTATATGATTTTGCCTCTGCCCTTGTATAAAATTGCTCACCTGTAATTGGATTATTAATAACGTCAAAAACATATGCATAGCAATTCGTTCTCTCCACATATTCACTACTGTTATAAATATCAGGTGTATGTCTATATTCATGATCCCCCGGTCAGGCCCATTGCAACCCCTATACCCAATGCTATCAGAGCCACTACTTCCCATGCGATTCGCCCATCCAAGTCCACATGCTCCAACGGCCGATTCCAGCAGTAAGTATAACTGTTCAGCGTATGGGGCAACGCTACATGCCCTTTCACAACATCCTCACTGACAAACCTATCCGCTCCGGCGTCATATCTCCTCGCCTGCACAAACTACAGTCCGCCCGATTCCTGCCGCGTCACTGCCCCCATTCTTTTTTTCATAAGCCTCTTCGTATCCTAAAAGTTCATCCATAAAGCTGTCAGAAACTTCTTCCTTCTTTTTACATAACTCATAGCCTCTTACCACATCTTCTAATCCCAAAAAAGTCTTTCCTGATGATTTTCCTTTTGTGTAAACGGAGTATACATATATTCTTTGAAAAACCATTTAGCCCCAATGAGTTCGCAATGCCTTTCCCCGATAAAGGCCACCATCTCAAGCAGCAACTCCTCAACCTCTTCATATGGTTTTTCTGAAACGGAAATAATCATTTCTTTTAATTTCTGGAACCAATCTTCAATATCCTCCATACTATGTGCAACCGTATTAAATTTATATTTTTCTAAAAACCGTCGATCCAATTCCGCATGGTTTTCCATCAATTCATTTGCCATGGCTTTGGTCGGTATAACCTCTTCCTCTATGCTCATCCGGTCTAAATGCTCCAGCCCATATTCTATGATGAGATCAGCCAGATACAGTAACACCCTTTTATAGTCTTCCTCATCGGAATAAAAAAACAGCTTGACCCTTTATTTGCACCCAGTTTATTGGGATTCTTCTCTTTCAAAAATTCTGCATCATCGCCGGATACCCCGTTTACCGCCTCTGTCTCAAAACGGACTGTCAGGCCCATCCCGTAGCTGGACTCCTGAATACTGACGTACTGCTTCACCACATCTGTCTCCGGATCATAGTATCTTTTATAACCATGTGCTTCCCGCATAAATATCCGGCATGGCCCCTTTGTTTTCAGGTAACAAAAACCGTAATCCTTTAATTTTTCTCCTACTGTGTTTTTAATGATCTGTGTTTTTTTCATTCGGAATATTTCTCTAATAAAATGCATATAGTTACTTATTTTATAGCGATGTCTCTATAATTTCATCCCATACATAGTCGCTTATTCAGGTCACGCAAATACTGTTCTGTACAACACCCATCCAAATATAAGTGTAAAACAAAATAGCATTATCATTGAACAACTCACAATAACTACTAACCCCAGAAACTCCTTTCTCTCCTTACGTGTTTCCGCCCTTTCAAATTTAATATATGTCTCTATTGTCTCCCCTACGCTTAATAAGAAAAAGCCTGACATTACCCAAAATTCTAAGATTAGCTCACAATAAAATTGCACAATGTTGTTAAAGAAGATCAGCACTACAAAAATAATCAGGCTAAAATGCGCAAACAATCCAATAATTATACTTACAATAGAAATTCCTCTGCACGGATTTATGAAAAATAGTATTTTATTCAATTTTCTGCCTGTAGTGATCAATACTGATTCTGCACGCTGCCCTGTATAAAACCATGACATAAAATAAAGGAATAAAATCCATAACAGGAATGGAATAAACTTTATCATTGAATCTGCTCTCCTCTCTGCTATTCATCGCAAACTACTTTCTCAAAAAAAGAAATCGCTTTTCCGGTTGCTATATATCTTCCCAACTCCGCTATTGAATTTCTAAACATATTTATCATTACTTCTTTTGTCATATAATTAAACATCTCTTCTCTGGCCATAATAGGCACCGAACTAACCATATAACGGTCTAACGCCACTTGGGTTCTATTTGTAATGGTTCTTGAAGAACCGCTTGCGAGACCTGCAAATCCACCTAGTACTCCTGAAATAGCAATACCTCCTACTGTAATCTCTTCATCCCTCACATTCTGTGTGGCGCAGTATGCCCCTATATTAATTACTGCATTCCCAGCAAACAAAATTTTTCTGTTTGCTGTTGCATAAGATAACGCCCCTGATGACGCCCCCGCCATTCCACTGATAAGCATTTGATCTAAATTAAATTTCTCGGTTCCGCCAGAAGTAAAATATCCTATTGCTTGCATCGCGCCATCCACAACTATTCCGGTAACACCTCCTGCAGCAGCACCCGCAAAAACTGCCCCGAGCGCCCCTCCTGTAAGCACTGTTCCAGCTATTAAAATTCCGCCCACAGCCAATGCTCCAAGAATCTTTACTGTGTTATCTACTCCCTCTTTATGCTCTGCATAAAAATTTTCAATGGAGTCCGTTGCTCTATCAAATCCGTTCGCTATGGAATCCCCCATCTCTCCTACTTTACTTTTTATACCACTCCAGCTTGGCCATAAGCCATTCAGATCTACCAGGTCCAACGGCCGATTCCAGCAATAAGTATAACTGTTCAGCGTATGGGGCAACGCTACATGTCCTTTCACAACATCCTCACTGACAAACCTCCCCGCCCCGGCATCATACCTCCTCGCCTGGGCAAAGTACAGTCCGCCCGCTTCCTCCATCTGGTATCCGGTATACCCGAACGGCTGTGCCTGTCTCTCCTCGTATGGGA
>CANOBT010000250.1 GCA_947564305.1 uncultured Lachnospiraceae bacterium
TCCCCATATGGTGCTGTCAAGTAAGGACTAACAATTTTTTATACTTTTTTTAGATTTCTTTATTTTTTCTTTATAAACTATATCAAACTGTGATTTCCCATATACATATATGGCTTCAATCCATTCATCCACCATTTCTCTAGTAAGAATTTCCAATTTTCCATTATGTCTCGCCTTTTCCGGTTGTGTCCTATCTTCTTCCTCACACTGTTCCCTTTGTTTTTGCAGATTTTGAATCTGCTCGCTTAATCTTCTTTCTTCTTCCCTCAATGCCCCTACTCTATTCAAGTAGGTTTTCCGCTCCATCTGTTTTCTTTTGTATTGCTCATATAGATACTGTTTTTCTATCTTTAATGAATCCTGTTTCTGTTCCAATGCTTTGCACATCTTTCTTATCTGTTTATGATCCATCACTGGAAAATCTGTATCTGATTTCTGACTTTGGTTTCCCCCCTCCAAAATTCCTTGTTCCAATTCCTCATTGATACATTCTAAAATAGCTATCTCTAATTCCGGCTCACTCAATCGCTCACCGATACACTCAGTATTATCCTCATATTCTGCCTTTTTACAGATAAAGTAAGGTATTGTAGTACAGTCTATCCGGATAAGACTTCTTTTGCAATGTCCACACCGTATTTTCCCAAGCAAGAGGCTATCCCGTTTTGGAGTATGTTTTTTTCCTTTTTGGCATCCATTGTTTTTTAACACTTCTAATGCCAGAAGATATTCCTGTTCGGTAACAATCGCCTCATGCCTGCCAGGAATACATATCTGTTCTTCCTCCGGCACCTGCCTAAAATGGCTGCCCCCAACTTCCGTTACCCTGGTTTTTCCATTGACAACAGTTCCGGTATATATTTTGTTCTGCAAAATCTTCCGGACTTTTCCGCTGTCCCAATACCCTTCCCCATCCAGAATATGATATTGCAGCTTCTCCCTATTCTTATACTGTCCTGGTGTTGGTATCTTTTCCTTATTTAACAGTTTCGCTATTCTTCCAGTCCCACACCCTTCACAAGCTAGCCCAAATATCCGCTTCACATATTGCGCAGCCACTTCATCTACCATCAGAATCTTCTTATTATCAGAGAAGCGATAGCCAAATGGCGCTCTGGGACCGATAAAATCTCCCCTCTTTCTTCTTATCAGCAGCGACGAACGCATTTTTTCAGACAAGTCCTTGCTATACATATCATACAAAAGGCTCTTAAATGCAATCTCAATCCCTCCCGTAGTCCCTATGTAATCATTACTGTCGTATCCATCGTTGATTGCAATAAAACGGACTCCCATAAAAGGGAAAATCTGCTCCAGGTAATCCCCTACCTCCAAATAATTTCTCCCAAACCTGGAAAGGTCTTTTACTACGATACAGCATATTTTCCCCGCCCTTACTAATGACAGCATTTCCTTTACTGCCGGTCGGTCAAAGTTTGTCCCACTGTAACCATCATCCACAAATTCTAATGGCTGTATAAAGGGATAGATTTGTTTCTCTCTGATATACCTGGTAATCAGATCTCTTTGATGGCCAATACTGTCACTCTCTGCTTTCGCATCCTTCGATACAATATCCCCATCCTCTACGGAAAGTCTAAGATATTCAGCCAAAATTCTCTCTGCCACGCTCCCCACCCCTTTCCGCTAAATGGCTCGCTAAGGATATTTGCAATCCGCGATGTTCCTTACCCATAACGTCATTACCGCTTTGCAGCACTGATGTTAAATATTCATATTCATTACGAAAACGAAACCGGATATGGATTCTTTTATCCTCATACACTTCCACTTTATCCAATAGGTTTACCGCCATATCCCTCGTAAGCTCTTTTACATCCCTGAAATTCAGAAACGCTTTCAGCCAGCGGTTTTCCCCACTCATACATTGCTTAAAGTTATCCAATTCAGCCTGTTTATTGTTCCATTCTGTTTCCAAATCAGAAATCTTTCTTGTATACCTTTCTTTTGCGGTTAAATATTCATCTTTTGTCAAGATCCCCTGTTTCATATCTTCGTAAATACTGTTTTTTAGATATACATATCTTTGCAGCTCATCCCTTGCCTGCTCCGTTTCTTTCTTTTTCATTCTGTAAACGGCAGACTGGCTATCCGATTTTCTCATCCGTTCCAACAGACTATCAGCTTCTACAGCCAATTCTATCTGCAGCCTTATCTGCTTTTTCACCATATCTAAAATTTTATAATCTACAATAGACGATGTATTACACTTTATCTGGGAATGTCCATAGGCAGATCCACAATAAAAATAATACCGTGCCTTTCCATTCCTCACATCTTTATTCCGCCACATCGCATGACCGCAGATTCCACATACCAGAATCCCTTCCAGCACATTCCCATATCCCGGTCCACCTTGCCTGTCTTTCCATACTTTTCGGTTTTTTTCCCGTATTTCCTGTACTTTTTGGAATACTTCCAGGTCAATGATTGCCGGGTGATTATTTTCTATGATTTCCCACGCACTTTCTTCTTTTTTACCCCGTCTTTCTCTGGAATAAATGGAACAGTTATATTTTCCCTGCACCAGATCCCCAACATACGCCCTGTTATATAAAATCCTGCTGACTGCTTCCTGCTGCCATAAAATATGGCTGCAATTTTTATACTTTTTCATTCCCTGCTCCCCCGCATATCTGCTGGGGGACGGGATGCCTTCCTGATTTAATATGTTTGCAATCTTATAGGCGCTTATCCCCTGCATTTTCATTTCAAAAATACGCCTTACGATATCTGCCGCAGGCTGATCTATCACATATTTATTATCTTCCAGAACATACCCATACGGAGCTTTGCTGCCTATAAACTGTCCCTGTTCCTTTTTCACCCGGAACGCCGACATAATTTTATTCGATATATCTTTTGAATAATAATCGTTTGCCAGGTTTTTAAATTCTGTAATTAGTTCCTTCGGAGGAAAAATCTCCCCTGCGCTGTCAAAACGGTCATTGACCGCAATAAAACGGATACCCAGGAATGGGAATATTTTCTCAAGATAATCCCCTGCTTCCAGATAGTTCCTTGCAAACCGGGAAAGGTCTTTCACAATGATACAATTAATTCGGCCGCATTTTGCGTCCTCCATCATACGTTCCCACCCCGGCCTTTCAAAATCAGTCCCTGTCTTCCCATTATCCATATAAGTTTCAACGGTTTTCACTTTTTCAAACTGATTTACAAATTCCAATAACAGTTCAAGCTGGTTCTCTATTCCATCTGCACTTCTGCCGCCATTATCTTCATTGGACAAACGGACATACAGCCCCGCCTCTACAGCAGGCGTTTTAAGCTGCCCTGCAGCATTTCCTTCTTCTTGCCGTATGGCATCATGGTATCCCCGAAGGGGGCTTCCCTGTTTTCTACTTGTCCTTGCCATATGTACCCTCCTTTTCCCCATGATTGGCAGACAGACTGCCTGTATCCCCTGTGAAAGTTTCCCCCTGCAATTCTTCCAACAGGCTTAAAGATGCCTGAAATTCATCTGCATATTTGAAGTGTATTTCTATCCTTGGATAACGCTCTCCCTCCTTCTTTTCATAGACAAGTATCTGCCCAATCAAAGAAACAACAACTTCCCTCGATAAAGATTCCAAATACCCATATTTCTTAAACTCATTGATCCAATCGCATGTACTCCACTCTCCTTCAGCAAGAAATGCCATCTCCACTTCCATTGCCTCCAACATCTGCTCCGCTGTCTGAATACGTTTTTCATAAATTTCTTTTAGCTCCAGATATTCTTCCTTCGTAATCAGCTCATCTTTGTAATCTTCATATAAATCCAAGCGCAAATGGTTATATTTCTCCACCTCTTCCTTTTTCTTTGTAATCTGACGGTTTCTCTTTCCTAGCTCCCCTTTCCTAATCTGTGCATCTTCCAGTTTATCCAGAATGCGTCCCAAATCTGTTACATTCTTAATCTGATGGTTCAACAGTTTCCGTACACTTTCTTCCAAAGCCTCCGCATTGATGCTGTGGGAACTGCAAATATTCTTATTTCCTTTATGGTTTCCACATACATAATAAATAAATTTTCTTTTTCCGGAAGGAACCGTCTTTCTGACCATGTTTGCGCCGCAGTCACCGCACTTTACAACGCCGGACAGATAATACACTTTCTCTTTTTCGGTTCCTGTCCTTGTATCCATCTGTAATTGCTCTTGCGCATTTTGAAAATCAACCGTTGGGATGATGGCTTCATGGGCATTTTCCACCTGACTCCATTTGCTCTGGTCACGTTTTACTTTCTTTTTTACTTTATAATTTGGCGTGGTTTCCTTTCCCTGCACCAAAGTTCCGGTATAAACGGGATTCCCTAAAATGCGTAGTACATGCATATGTGTCCACTGGCTCTTCAAATTTTTCTTAAAACCTGTATAAAACGCACTTCCATTCTCTTTTTTATAGTCCATCGGCGTAAGTATGTTTTTCTTATTCAGCTTCTCCGCTATTTTATATGCATTGCTTCCCTGCAGATACATCTGAAAGATAGACCGCACCACCTCCGCAGCTTCTTCGTCTATCTCCAGCTTATTTTTATCTTCTTCCGACTTCTGGTAGCCATAAGGGGCAAAGGGTCCTACAAAATCCCCCTTTTTCCTTTTCACTTCCAAGTTACTCCGAATTTTAATACTAATATCTCTGCAGTATGCATCATTGATCAGATTTTTGAATGGAATGATAATGTTATTTGTCTGTGCGTCATTAGTTAGACTGTCATAGTTATCGTTGATTGCTATAAAACGGACACCCAGGTATGGGAATATTTTTTCAATATATTTCCCTACCTCGATGTGGTTCCTCCCAAAACGTGATAAATCCTTCGTTACCACGCAGTTCACTTTTCCTGTTTTAATATCCTCTAACATTTGCCGGAATGCCGGACGCTCGAAATTCACCCCGGAATAGCCATCATCTACCCTAACGGCATGGATTCTGATGTCCTCCTTGGATTTTAGAAACTCTAAGATAAGCTCTCTTTGATTCGTAATGCTGTCACTTTCCTCCTTATCCCCATCTTCTTTCGACAGGCGCAGATAAACGTCAGCATCATATACTTCAGTATTCAGATTTGCATTCATTTCATCACCTCAAATAGTCTTGTTTGTTGTCAAACCTTTCCTATTTGGGGTTCTGCTTCGTCCGTAATCATTGTACCATTCCAGACCGCAAATGTCCATAGAAAGCTCTAACAAAGACTTTGCCCTTCCATACTCATACATAGCTGAACCAGTTTGTTTTCAAGGCTCTCCTTTGCTTCTGAGTAGGAAATCTTTACGACCATGCCGTTACAGATAAAACAAAACGGATTCTTAATCTTCTCCGCAAAATCCATCCACCTCTCTCTAGCTGAAAGGGAACTGTCAATTTCTATTTTCTCTATATCTTCTAAAATTGAAACATCCACTGTGCGGATATCCACCTTTTTCAATTCTTCTAATTCTGCCTGATTCATCCTAAATTCCTCGACTTTCCTTTATTCACTATATTCTCCTTTGATTGTCCATTATGTTCCTTTTCTAAATCCTGCAGGCGGCCGTCAGGAAACAGCGCCATTGGAATCTCACCATCTTTTCAGACCGGATCAGCTTATATCCGGAAGTATCATTATCAGAAACAGCCTCATCGCCGCAAAGTCCCTACCTCTTTGCCAATAATCAAATATTTATCGCTCGTACCTTTACTTCAATGCCCGTATCAACATTTCTTCATTTTCAATACCCGTCACTTTGCGACATCATGTCGCAAAGTGACGGATACAGGTAGTCCTAGCGTATTCATTAAATGGCTCCGCTGTTTCATACGTCCTGCAGGATACTCAATATGAAATTATCAAGGTACAAAAAATCAGCCAGCCTGTTTTATGCCTGTACGCCCTTATATGGAACCGGGCGGAAAGCCAATGTTTTGGCAATCAGTTTTGTTTCCAGCCGTCTGCGCAATGTTTCATCCACACAGTAATGTACCTGCCCAAACTCGTCGTACATTTTCCTGGTGGATAATTTTGCTATGTAGCCCTCGTAGTGCGCCAACACCGCATGAATTGCCTCCACATCCCCTTCAGATGCCGCCTTAATAATATGAAAAGGCAGCAAATTTCTTTCTTCCGTTTGCTTATTCTTCTGCTCCATCCATATTTTCCTCCATAAGTTTTTTCAGTAACTCAAGAGAGCGTATCCGATGCTCCCGTATAGTGCTATGTACCAGTTTCATTTCCCTTGCTATCTCGGCGTCGCCTCATTTCCAGGAAATAAGACAGCAGGACTACGTTCCGCTTCTTCTCTGTCAGAGCTTGCAGCGCTTCCACAAGCAGTGTGTCCTTGACCTCAATGTCATAGCCCAGGACTTGAAAATGGGAATGATCCAGATCGTATTCATCCATTACGGAAATACTGTTCAATTCTGTTTCCGTCATATCCGAGAAATTTACTTCGTGATTCCTCCGGTACTCCATATGCCTGTGGTAATCTGCTGCCTCGCCGTCCAATGCTAACTGGCACAGACGGTCAAACTGGTGCATGACCGTCAATTCATCCTGGGAAGGAGATTGATCCATTTGGTTTCACCTCCTTCCCGTTCCAACTGGCAGAAAGTTGTCCTTATCAAGGGTATTTCTACGATTTTGGAATTTTTAAGGAATAAC
>CANOBT010000251.1 GCA_947564305.1 uncultured Lachnospiraceae bacterium
CAATGAACAGCTTAAATACAGTAACTATGTGGCTTTCAGCTACTTTCACTGTACAGCGGTGAATAATTCAGGATAAATTATATTACGAAAGAGGAAAGTTAAATGTTGAGGTTATGTCAGGCTTTGCACATTTAGCAGACATAGATTGTGAGAAATTATTGGGTGTCAGAAAAAATGTACATGATTTTCGCACAAAATACGGTCATTATTTGGATAAGGCGCATGATAAGAAGATTAGTCAGCGTTGCCGCTTTTGGTTCTATGCGAAGATATCTAAAGAAGAATCAGAAAATGAAAATGATTGGGATATTTGTGTATCAGCCATTTTGAATGAGGCTTTTGACTCTTTGGAAGCAGTTAAAAAAGTATTAGGCATAGTTGTAGAAAAGGATGAAAAATTGCTATATCAGCAGTGGTGGATAAAACAAAAAAGAAATATCCCCAAATATAGAAAAATTGCTATGTTAGATGAGATAAAATTGCTATACCAATTACCCTATGATTCTGAGATTTTTTATCAAAGGAATCAGAAGCAATTTGATATGGTATTAGGAATTTTGGATTTTTCCGATTAATCTAAGATTGAACCTATGCTAAGGAAACAATATGAAATTATTGTTTTGGCGGTAGATATATACCCATTGCCCATTTTAGGGAAAGAGGTATCGGAAAAGTATGGCATTTCAGGAAAACAGTTAGAAATAATCATGAAGAAGGTCAAGGATTATTATAATAATCATCCCAACATTGAAAAAGAGGAGTTGATGTTTTACATAGAAAGTATTTTATGATAGGGCAAATATGAGGTTTTCAATATTTTATAATGGATTTTTTGATAAGAATATTTTTATTTTCTGTGCCATGAAGCCTTTGTAGATAAGCTTAAATTTATCATAGGATGATTACGAAATGGCATAAGAGAAAGTAGCAGGTTTATTATTTTCTGCGGATGCAGGAATGTATGAAGCGTTGTCATAACTGCCGGGAATCCCTCATACATTATAAAAAAAGCAGTGTATGAGGGAATTTCGTTGAAAGGATACATAGAAGAGCGGGCGATTAATATTGCTAATTATATAATTGAGGAGAATGCCACGGTGCGGCAGACGGCTAAAAAGTTTGGTATTAGCAAAAGTACCGTACATAAAGACGTAACAGAACGGTTAGTTCAGATTAATCCTGCCCTTGCCGCCCAGGCACGGAAAGTGCTGGATGTGAATAAATCGGAGCGGCATATCCGGGGAGGCTTGGCCACAAGAGAAAAATACCTTCATCAAAAAGGGGCTGTCTGAGAGCAGCTCCTTGAAAAAGATAAAATATATCAATAAAAATGATTAAATTTATCACTATACAAGATGTTTTTTGTGTGTTAAGATAAGACACGTGAAAAGCGAAGAAGAGGAATAGTAGCTGCGGCGGAGCTTACAGAGAGCCACTGGTGGTGGAAAGTGGCAGCATCAAAACAGTGAACTGGCCTTGGAGCTTCCGGCTGAAAGAAAACGAACCAGAGCAGGCAATGCCAAGCAGAAGGAGTGGACCCAAGCAGGCAATGCCGGGCAGAAGGAGTGGACCCAAGCAGGCAACGCCGGGCAGAGGGAAAACAGACCCAAGCAGGGCAGGAACTGCTATGCAGGGGAGGAGTAAGCCAGGACGGGTTCTCCCGTTATAGGGATATGCATAAAATGGATGCCGGCAAGGGAGCAAGAAGCCGTTGATGGCAGGCATGGAGTGCAGATGAGGGCATGGAAACATGAAGCAGAGTGGTACCGCGCAGGATTGAACAATCTTTCGTCTCTATTATCGTTGTGATAATGGATGTGGGGGATTTTTTTTTGTTAAAAAATGACAAGTTACTACACAGTGAAAATTGCGGAGGAAAGAATGATGGAGAATTTTGAAAAGTATCAGAGACAGTATTTTATGCCGCCCGAAGTCACTTATGACTGGGTGAAAAAAGAGTATATTACCGAGCCGCCTGTCTGGTGCAGCGTAGATCTGCGGGATGGCAACCAGGCCCTGATAGAGCCGATGAGCCTGGACGAGAAATTAGAGTTTTTCCAGCTTTTGGTGGACGTTGGGTTTAAAGAAATTGAAGTCGGGTTTCCTGCGGCTTCGGATACAGAATACAACTTCATGCGGGCGCTGATAGAAAGGAATATGATTCCAGACGACGTGACCGTCCAGGTGCTGACCCAGGCCAGGGAACATATCATCCGCAAGACGTTTGAGGCAGTGGAAGGCGCCCCTCATGCAGTTGTGCATTTATATAACTCGACATCTTTGGCGCAAAGAGAACAGGTATTCCATAAGAGCAAAGATGAGATTAAGAAGATTGCCGTGGAGGGAGCGGCGCTGCTGAAAGAACTTGCAGACGAGACGGAAGGAAACTTTACATTTGAATACAGCCCGGAAAGTTTTTCCGGGACGGAAGTCGATTACGCATTGGAGGTCTGCAACGCAGTGCTTGATGTGTGGAAACCCACGCCAGAGAAAAAGGCGATTATAAATCTGCCAACCACAGTGGAAAATGCCATGCCCCATATTTTTGCCGGCCAGGTGGAGTATATGAGCAAGCATATGCGTTATCGTGAGAATGTCGTGCTTTCCCTCCATCCGCATAATGACCGCGGCGTTGGGATTTGCGATGCAGAATTTGGCATACTTGCCGGTGCGGACAGGATAGAGGGGACTTTGTTCGGAAACGGGGAGCGTACAGGGAACGTGGACATTGTGACTCTTGCCATGAATATGTTTTCTCATGGCGTAGACCCGAAACTGGATTTCAGCAATATGTCGAAAATTGCAGAGACATTTGAACGTTGCACACGTATGCAGGTTTCACCGCGACAGCCCTATGCGGGGGAATTGGTGTTTACGGCATTTTCCGGTTCACATCAGGACGCGATTGCCAAAGGCATGGCCTGCCGGGAAAAGAATATGCAGGGGCCATGGACAGTGCCCTATTTGCCAATCGATCCCAAGGATGTCGGGCGTACCTATGATTCAGACGTCATCCGCATCAACAGCCAGTCAGGCAAGGGAGGCGTCGCCTATATCCTGAAACAGAATTATGGAATCACAATACCAGAGAAAATGCGCGAGGAAGTGGGCTACACGGTAAAAGGGGTTTCAGACCGTCGGCATATGGAATTATCCCCAGAATTAGTCTATCAGATTTTCGAGGAGCATTATGTAAATAATATGCCTCATTTCCAAATCCCGGAATGCCATTTCAAACAGAAAAAAGATGGTATTGTAGCCGAAGCTGCGCTTTCTCATGGGGGACAGGTTCTTGCAGTCACCGGCAATGGAAATGGCCGCCTGGATGCGGTAAGCAATGCGCTGAAACAGTATTTTAACATTAGTTATGAGCTGTCTGTCTATGAAGAACATTCCCTGTCTCGCGGATCATCTGCCAAGGCCGTATCCTATGTAGGAATTTCCTGCAATAACCAGCTTTATTGGGGTGTAGGAGTAGATGAGGATATTATTTCTTCTTCTATCGAGGCATTGTGCGTGGCAGTGAACAAACTGGAGCATATTGAAAATACAAAGCAGTGCCGGGATGAACGGCTGAATGAAATAATGAATTATATCCAGGAGAATTATCTTACTGTGACGTTGGATGAGCTGGCAGAAAAGCTTCATCTGTCAAAACCTTATCTGTCAAAATACATTAAGGAAAAATCAGGCAAGACATTTGGTGAGATTGTAAAAAACGTCCGCATGAAAAAAGCACGCACGCTGCTGAAGAATACCAGCATGACGGTGGAAAGCATTGCAGACAGCGTAGGATATCAGAACGTGGAGCATTTTAACCGCCTGTTTAAAAAGAAATATGACTTGACCCCTGTGCAGTACCGAAACAGCAAGCAAGGGACTAAGTAAAAGATTTTAATGAGAGATTTCTCTTGTAAATATGTGTCTTGTCCTTTATAATAGGAAAAAGATATGCGAATATTTCACGGTGTTTCGGCAAAGTTGCCTGAATACGGAAAATACAGGAGGAAAAAGCCTTGGAAAAAGAGACAGTAATCGTTCTTGATTTTGGCGGACAATATAATCAGCTTATTGCCCGGCGTGTGCGGGAATGCAATGTGTACTGCGAAGTGAAGCCATACACCATGAGTCTGGATGAAATTAAAGCGATGCAGCCGAGAGGCATTATTTTTACGGGAGGGCCTAACAGTGTTTATGCCGAGACATCACCGGGGTATCAGAAAGAAATTTTCGAATTGGGAATCCCGATTCTTGGGATTTGTTATGGCTCACAGCTGATAGCGGATTCTTTGGGCGGAGTGGTTAAGACAGCTCCGGTCAGCGAGTATGGGCATACGGAAGTGGAAATTGATATGGAAGACGTGATTTTTGAGGGAGTGTCTCTCAAGACCGTCTGCTGGATGAGCCATACAGATTATATAGAGACAGTCCCGGAAGGTTTTCAGGTTACAGCGCACACGTCCGTGTGTCCCGTTGCGGCAATGTCCTGCCCGGAGCGCAAGCTGTATGCTACGCAGTTTCATCCTGAGGTTATGCACACCACTGAGGGGATGAAGATGCTGTCTAATTTTGTCCATAAGGTTTGCGGCTGCGCTGGTGACTGGAAGATGGATTCTTTTGTAGAGACAACAATCGCGGATCTTCGTGAGCGAATTGGAGATGGCAAAGTACTTTGTGCATTGTCGGGCGGCGTGGATTCTTCCGTTGCGGCCGTGCTGCTTTCCAAAGCAGTTGGCAAGCAGCTGACGTGCGTATTCGTCGACCATGGGCTCCTGCGTAAAAATGAGGGGGATGAAGTAGAGGCCGTGTTCGGCCCGTCCGGGGCTTATGAGCTTAATTTCATCCGTGTGAATGCACAGCAGCGGTATTATGATAAATTGAAAGGTGTGACGGAGCCAGAAGAAAAGCGAAAGATTATTGGCGCGGAATTTATCCGTGTATTCGAAGAGGAGGCCAAGAAAATCGGAGCGGTGGATTTCCTTGTGCAAGGTACGATTTACCCAGATGTCATCGAATCTGGCCTTGGAAAGTCTGCAGTTATCAAGTCCCATCACAATGTGGGTGGTCTTCCGGATGTGGTGGATTTTAAAGAAATTATTGAGCCGCTCCGTATGCTTTTCAAAGACGAAGTGCGCAAAGCCGGGCTGGAGCTTGGCATCCCGGAACACCTGGTGTTCCGTCAGCCGTTCCCTGGGCCAGGGCTTGGCATCCGTATTATCGGGGAAGTGACGGAAGAAAAGGTAAAGATTGTCCAGGAAGCGGACTACATTTACCGGGAAGAGATTGCCAGGGCCGGATTGGACAAAGGCTTGGGGCAGTATTTTGCGGCTTTGACCAATATGCGTTCGGTAGGAGTGATGGGGGATTTTCGAACTTATGATTATGCTGTGGCACTCCGGGCAGTGAATACATCCGACTTCATGACGGCAGAGGCGGCACAGCTGCCGTGGGAGGTGCTGCATAAGGTGACAAACCGGATTGTAAATGAGGTTAAGGGGGTTAATCGGGTAGTTTATGATTGTACGGGGAAACCGCCGGGGACGATTGAGTTCGAATAAACAAAAATGCTTAGTAAACCCAGTGTTTATGCGGGTTTGCGGGCTTTGGAAAGGTCTTTTGATAACAAATTGATAACAGTCGTTTGAGTGCGATTATTCTTACTGTCAAGTGGTTTGTTGGTGGGGGAATGATTTGCAAGAGGTTTGGACGGCTGAAATAAATCCATATTAGAAACGCCCTTAGCTGTGGGTAGGAACTCATGGCTAAGGGCGTTTTTTGCCGTGCTTGTCAATCAGTTTTCAGTTTGTCCTTGAACGCTTCGACTAATGTATTGCTCAATTCATCAGAGGGAGATTTCGCCCAATGCTGCGTAGTGTCAAACTTCGGGTAATTGTACCGCCACTGGTCGTAATCTTCCCTGTTGATTTCCTCGGCAGAGAGTTTGTCCGCCTGCTCTTTCCAAGCGGAGAGCATTTTCAGAAGTTCGGCGGCATCCTTATTTTGGTTTTTGTTGACTTTTAAGCAGATTTCACCGTCTAATTCGCTGACGGTAAGACCATAAATGTCCTCAAGGGTAAATAAGGTGTGCATAAGTCCAATGTAGCTGTCAATGTCGGGTATGTCCAGAGCTTGCGGCGCAACGTCAAGAGCCTGTGCCAGCGCAGCCGTCAAGTCTGCTTTTGGCTTGCGTGAGTCAGTTTCGTACTGTGCCAGACGGACATCCGCTGATTTTTCGGGAAAACCGACAAGCATACCGAGGTATTTCTGTGTCATGCCCCGCATGATGCGGAAAAAATGTATTCTTTCGCCAATCGCCATAATGTTTCACTCCTTGTTCGTATGTTTATAAGGAGTATAGCATATATGTTTAGAGAAAGTCAAGCGTAAGCAAAACAAAAAAGTTTAATATTTTCTTGCAAACCTATTGACAGTAGCAAAAATGTTTAGTATTATGAATTAAGCAAAAACGCTTAACAAAAAAGGAGAGGTTATATGGACAACAAATTTATCCGTGTGGACGAGGTGGCGCAGGAGCTTTCTGTGTCAAAGCCTTACGCCTACAAGCTCATCAAGAAACTGAATGACGAGCTGAAGGAGC
>CANOBT010000252.1 GCA_947564305.1 uncultured Lachnospiraceae bacterium
TCAAGTGTTTTTGAGAAAAAAGTGGGTGATTTTTGAAAAATAGGTTCTGAAAGCCCCATGAAATAAGGGCTGAAGATTCCGAGAAGTTATATTTATAAAGGGGAGGATTCCCGCAGGGCATTCTTTGAGAAGATCATGGATATCCAGGGTATGATGGGAGGGGGACAGAAAGATGTATGCTAAGTTGTTCAGGGGAAATATCAGAAAGGCCCTGCGGGATTACCTTGTCTATTTTCTTACCCTTGTGGTCAGCAGTACGCTGTTTTTCGCATTCCTATCATTGACGAGCCGGTACAATGACATCCTGGGTGGTGACGGGAATTATTCGCTGGCATTATTCCAGGATACGATCCGGTATGCGGTGCTTGCAGTTTCTTTCATTTTTATCGTGTTGGTCCGGTATATTAATAACCATATGCTGAGGCAGCGCAGCCGGGAATTTTCGGTATATATGATTCTTGGCATGGAGCAGAGGACTGTGGCGGGGCAGTTCTTCAGGGAGACTTTCGTCATGGGGATGGCGGCGGTGCTGTCGGGATGTGTTTTTGGGACGGTGCTGTCGGGCGTCATGACGCTGTTTGTCATGAAGATGGTCGGCCGCCCTGCCTCATTCCGGCTGGGGCTGTATCCGGACACCATGCTCATGACCTGTCTTTTCTTTGGGGCTGCATTTGTGCTGGTCGGGGCCTTCAATGCGCGCCGGATCTGCAGGCTTAAGCTGATAGACCTGCTCAATGAGAAAAAAGCGGGCGAGGGGCAGGGAATGGGGAAGCGGAAGTATGTGTTTTCCTTTATCGTGGCGCTGCTCTGCTTCGGGGTCGATGCCGTGGCGCTTTACAATTTTTCCGGCATGAATGGGGTTTATGCGGGGGATATTCCGGCAGAGGTCAGCAACCTTTATCAGGCAGTGGCAATCGCGGCGGCGGTCATCGGAATATTTGCGTTTTACCATGCGGTGCTGTTCGTGCTATCACTGATACGCCGTGGCGGGAAGTGGAAAAACCGCGGGATCAATTCCGTGCTGTTGGGCAGCCTGTTCCAGAAGATATCCTCCACAGCGAAGGTGCTTTCCATATCCACCCTTGCGGTCACGGTTTCGCTTGTGGCATTTGTCGTTTTTCCCACGTTGGCGGAAATCACAACAGGGTATCTGGAGTACCGTATGCCTTACCATGTGATGATTTACAATACCTACAGGTATATAGATGAGATGGATGACATACCGCAGATTGATTTTTCTTTTGTCGGGGAGATCCTGCGGAGGCATGGCATCGAAATATCAGAGGAAGTGACCCAGGAGAGCTATTTTGTGTGGGAACGGGATTTCAACACGGTGGATACAAGAGAACACTGGCGTGACCTGCCGAGGCTGGCAATGGGGATTTCGGACTATAACAGGATGAGGGAAATGGCAGGCTTCCCGCCTGTCCCGTTGGGTGAAAACGAATTCTTCATGCATCTTGATTATGAAATGGACATGGAGGAGATGGCGGGGAGCATCCGGACAAAGGAGCTAGGACTGGATGACGGGACGCGGCTTGGCCTGGCATAAAAAATGGAGATATCCTGCTCACCTATATCGGGCTGCAGTCCATGGGGAAGCCGGCCTACGAATCCGTCCATGAGTTTGATGAAGCCGGCACATAGTGGGATTAGTGCGCCCTTTTATATGGACGGATGGAATCTGGCAGCATATTCCTCGCAATAACACAAGTATATTCGGCATTATCAAGGTGCATTTTCTACTTTTCGCCAATCTAATTGTAGATTGGCATATAAATACAGTTAACTTCACAGATTCAGGTCAATAATATAAATCAGGATATGGAGAATTCAAAGGATGAATGAAAAAGGTAAAAAGAGGTTTAAGTGGGAACTTGAGAAATTCGTTGTTACAAGGCTAAGGCCATTTCTGGAGCCACCATATATACACGATTATATAAGAGTTGAAAATATTTTTCTTGATGAGCAAAGTCGTTTTCAGTTTATGGACGATTGGTGGGAATGGAACGAGTATAGGTATAGAAAAAGCTGGGGAGAATTGGTTGATTTTCCCCAGTTAACAAACCATGAAATTTGTCATGAAATGTTCTGGAATGCATTTAGGGGGCGTTCGAAAATGTATATCCAGATACAGGATTTAAGGTTTGATGAAAATATATTTTCCAATAAGCCAGATAAAATTATAGATGGCAATAAAATAAAAGGGGAAGATGAAAATGAAGTCATTACGCTTCAATGTTCGCTATTAACTTTACAGATGCTTGATTATGATATTATGCTTTTTAGAGCAATGAGCGACATAGGGGACGATGAATATGGAAAGGCAGCCCAACAGCACTATCGACCATATCTTTTTAGTTATGTTGTAGAAGTTAATGAAGAAAAATATAAAAAATTGAAGGAACTACAGAAAAATCTTGTGGGATTAGAAAGATTATCGTTGGATGAGGAAGATGAACCATCTCCGTATCTGTGGCTGGCATGTACGTTCAATCCAGATATTAATGTTCCTCATATTGATCTTGATGGGTATGTTGTTCAAAGTGCTAGCAGTATAAATAAAATAAGGGCAGATCTCCATATAATTGAAGATGAAAAAACTCCTAGACAAATCATAAAAAGTATTTTAAAAGGATATAAACTACGCGGTTCCTGCTTCAAAGACGATGATTCGTTTATTAAATTGATTGAAAAAAACCTTAAAAATAACCGTTTGTCAACTATTGATGTTTATAAGATTGGTAATGGTAATTGTGTTTTCGCACAGGGTATGGACAATGATGTGAGCTTTTTCTATGACATAGGATTTAATTACAAACATCGACCACAGAAAATTGTTCCTGGAGTGAGCTATTCTTATATAGATACTATGAAGAGTATATATGCCCAAGATCCATCTTTTTTCATCCTATCACATTGGGATATGGATCATATAGCAGGAAGTGCTGCTGCGAGAAAAGAGTTTTTGGACAAAGACTGGTTTGCCCCAGACTGTTATGATGCATGTGCGGATGCAAAGCGACTTGCTAAATATCTTGATTTGAAAAACCGTTTGTATCTGGCAAAGCGACCTTCAAAAGATAGAACATTGTCAGGTCGTTTGATTGGCCATCAAATTAATATTAATAGTACTACTTCGCCATCCGAGACATTGGCAATTTACAGGCTATATATGGGCGAGAAGGAGACATGTGATAGAAGTTATCCCAACTGTGAAGGTATCGTTATTGAATACATGGATGTAGCGAAAGAGAAAAACGTGCTGATGATGGGTGATGTTAATTATGCATCATTTAATAAAGCCAGATTTGTGAATGCGAATACATCATTTGCAGATACTCAAATTGATTATTTGATTGTACCGCATCATGGTTCGGAACATACAGCTTATAAGCAGATAACAGATTCTAACAAAACTGCAAAAAAAGGGACTCAGGCGATTATTTGTTGTACAAATGAACCTACAAGTAATCGTCCAAATGTTAGCCATCGAGAAGAATTAGAGAAACGTTTTGGTGATAATGTGCGTATCACAGAGGAAGCTCCACCAAAAAATAACAGCATAAAGATAATCCTTTGATAGTTAATAAGAGCTATTGTTTTTAAATGATTTTTGAAAAGGAAGATATTTTTGAGATTGTATCTAAAATGTTCATATGTTTGTAATATGGTAATACCCCAGATAAATCAGGAATGTCAGCATAACGGCTGCCATTGCGGGCGTATAATGTAAAGGACTGTTTTCCGGAATATTCTGCATAAGGGCGGACTTGTATACCAGCGTACCGAAGACACAGTCTGCCAGTCCGAATAAAAATGGGATGCTGAAAAAAGCTGCTGCCTGCTGTTTGATGATCTTTTTGATCTTCTTATCCGTATAGCCCATTTTCCAAAGAATCTCATAATCGGATTTCGAGTCGGTTACGGCTGAAACATTATTAAAGTAAAGGATGCTTCCGGTAGCGATGAAGAACAGCACCACAAGAAAGCCTATCAGCAGGAAGGTGGAGCTGCTCAGGGAAAATATTTCGTGTACCCTGTGCGATTTTCCCTGCAGGTATGGGCTTCCCGACAGATAGTCTGACAGAGCCTGAAACAGAGCCTCGTTACCCTCAATGCATTTTCCGTTTATGCTGAGGATTTTCACTGCAGGACCGGATTGCCCTGCTATCGTATGATATAATTCGTCACTTATAACTAAAGTACCGACGCTGTTTGCAAATGAAATGGGGTTATCCAATGTGACCGAAGTTACAATAACCGGTATTTTCTCATTGCCTATGAGCAATGGATAAACACTGTCTGCTTCATTATTGTCAGGCTCTGGTTGGTACTTGATCAAAATACACTCGTCTTTATTTAATGAGGCAAGATGTTCCGGCACCTTTGTACGTCCCTGCGTTTCCAGAAGGGCTTTATAAGCTGAAAACGGGACACATTCAAATCCTGCCTCCCGCAGAATTTTTTCGTTATTCGCATCCCCTTTGGAGGTTCCGATGCCGTACTCCATAGGGAGCTGCTCCGCAGTGGAGGTGACCTTATAAATATCGGTCTGTAGGAATGTGACATTCGTATCTGATGAATATGTGCTTATGATCTGTTTGATTGCAGCTATCTCGTTTTCATCTTCAATCCTGCATTCTATTTCCGATGGCGCCATACGGGATACCGCAGCTATTGGATAGTATAATGTCAAGGCCATAACGCTTGAAACTGTCAATGTTGCGGCTGACAATAATGTAAGCATGATCAATGTCCTGGAGTTTGAATGGATACGGTATATAAACCTGGGCGCGGTGATGATTTTTGTTTCCGTATAAAATTTTCGTTTGTTTTTCTTCCCTGCCTGTACCGCAAATGGAAGAAAGGATGCAATAAAAAGCACTGTTCCTGAAAGTATGAGTGTAAATGTCAGCATGGCAACAGGATAAAAACCGATGGCAGACGGAACTGCATGGAATTTTATCTTTTTTTCTGCACTCTTTTCATATCTCACTAAATCTATGAGTGAGGTTTTGAAAAGGAATTTGCTGTTGGACATGGCTAATACTATGACAATGGCGAAAATGAAGCCGGATGTTTTCATAATGGCATTCGGATTGAAAAAGGGTATTTCTGAGTTATTGACAGTCAGATCCAGTAATTGTGTAATGCCGAAGACAATTCCCTTATGGAAAAAGCCGCCCAAAAGTATCCCGGTGATAAAAGCACCAGTACAGGTGAGCAGGTTCTCTGTCATGAGCAGGGAGAGTATCGTGGATTTTCTGTATCCTAATAATGCGTAAATACCGAGTTCTTTTGTGCGGCGGCGCAGGAAGAAACGGTTTGAATATGACATATAGAAAACAACAAAAGCCATAAGGAATACGGAAATCGTGTTACACATCGTTTCAACTCGCCCGTCATTTGATATTTTTTCAAGCATGACTTTATTCATCGAGAATGAAGTGAAGGCAAAAAAGATTGTGATCACAAATGCTACGGATAGCAGATAGAGGGCATAAAACGAAAGATTATTTTTCAGATTTTTAAGTGCCAAAGATAAATTTTGCATGTCTCATCCCCTCCTATCTTTCTGTGTCTAATTTTGCCACTTCCTGTGCGATGGATTCATAGAATGTACGCCGGTCATCATTCTGCTTGAACAGCTCCCGTATAATACACCCGTCTTTAAAAATCAAAATACGGTCAGCGAAACTTGCGGCATATGCATCATGCGTAACCATCAATATAGTGGTATTCAGAGCTTCATTGGATTCTTTTAAGGTGTTTAATAAATCTGTCGCAGAATTGGAATCCAATGCTCCTGTCGGTTCGTCAGCAAACAAAATACTTGGTCGCTTAACAATGGCCCTTAAAGCCGAAGCTCGCTGTCTCTGCCCACCCGAAAGCTTGTTTGGATATTTATTAAGCTGTGAATCAATGCCAAATGTTTCCGCCAGACTCTAATTTTAGTAGCATTTACATACTACGCATTCATTATGCCGGAGTGTGGCTTGCCGTCAGTGCTATTTTCTTAATTGAAGCAGCAATAGTTCATAAACTATAAACAATGCAAAAGCTAACCGCCGCTATGGCATACCGCCATATGCGGCGACCTGCCTGTTGGAAAGCGGGGGAAACAGAGTTAATATGCTTACACGGCGGTTTGCGTTTGTGCTTATAGTCGTTTCGTGCAATGGGATTTGATAGGATACCCCATAATCCGATATAATTTATTGAGTGAGGGAAGCTTTGCAGTGCAAAAGGCAAGACATAATTTGAAGTTCAGAAGAGGATTAGAGGCAGCTGAGCAGCAATGCCTCTTATCGTCAACTGTATTAAATCTGAAAAGGATGATAAAGGCCATGGCATAGATAACCATGACCTTTTTCTTTATTGGATTCCCATTTATTTTACTAAATATATAGCGTTATATTCCAGAAGATTTCTAAATATAAGGGGTTTGTCAACCAGGTGAAAAAGTTGACAATTTTCTTTAAAACGTTTATAATTAAACCGCGAGTTCAATTATAAGGAGGCAGACAATGGCACGGAGAAAAAAAGAGCCGAAAAGT
>CANOBT010000253.1 GCA_947564305.1 uncultured Lachnospiraceae bacterium
GATCGGTTCCCGGAGCAAGATACGGCGTTTCCCCCGGCTCCACCTGCCAGCTCAGCCAGCCCTTCACCTGCTCCAGTGAAAACAGGCCGTAAAAAGGCCCGGCTCCGCCGTTCCCCGCCTGCAGCAGAAAGTTACGGTAGCCGTCCGGAAGCGAGATCCCTGTTTCCCGCTCAAATGCTTCAATCTCTTTGAGAGACGCCGGCGGATTCCATTGATATTTATGATGTTCTGCGCCAAATTGTTTCAGATCGGCATCTGTGGCCCTTGCCTTTTCTAACAATGAACGCAATTCTTCTATCGGAAATGTGTTTGACATTGCCTTATACTCCCTTTTCTCTTATATCCACTAAAGAAGCTCTTTTTTCTTTAACCGGATTGTTTGACCCTCCGAGGACAGCATAACACCCCATACTTTATTTAATGCAATCTGTTCAATCTCTTGCATTTTATCAATAATATTTGCTTTTGTATCGTCTCTCTGTATCATTGAAAGCACTTCCTGTATCGTATCATAATTTTCCTGATCATCCACAGATACCTCTCGCCCAGATCGTTTATTCAGCTCAATACCCTTTTTTAAACCGCATAATGCCCTTTCCAATAGTAAGATGCTTTTTTCAAAGTTTCCTTTCCAAATTTCACCATACCCCAAAGATAAAAAACTCAAGGCATTATCATTTTTATGAGTGATACTATATTGAAAACCATCACAACTCCACGTTTCGGATAAATTCAAAAAGCGATCATAAGAAAAAGTTTTCAAACATGAAAATATTTCCTGATTAAATTGAGGATGAATAATCTCTGCCCAAAGCGTTTTCATTTGCTGAATATCGTAAAATTCTTTATAGCTTGTTGTATCTTCTATGGCAAGATCATAATAAACGCTATAAATATCCTCTTTTTTGTCACCATGCGGGCAAAATGTTTTTTCAGCATAAATATGGTTTTTATAAGAGCCTGCAGGGGAAACCAATACATGGATACGCGTCCTGTTATATGAAATCTCTGGCCATACAATTTGTACAAAATGTTCCGCAATTTTAACCAGATGTTTCCCTTTTCGGGGGCTAAGGACAAATCCGTCAGCCTCACACATCGCCTTTAACTGCTGATACAGAAATTTGTTCATTTCTGTGGTACTCCAAAATTTTTCAGCGTCCATTGAAATGCTCCTAAAATGATTTTCTATTTTCCATAGCTTCTGAAAAGTTAAAACTATTCTCTGTTCCTAATATGCCGTTTCCGTTAGTGTCTGAATTTACAAAAACATAAAAATTATAGTTACATCAAATTGTTGAATAAATAATTGCTTTCTTTCCAATTTTCCAGATAAATACTTTCATCACAGTGGGAGCCAACACCATCACATTGTCCAACATACAGCGGCTTTCCATTTCGCACAACCCACTGTAACCCATGCTCTGGTTCCCATGCGCATTCTGAAAAAACAGATATCGAATAGCATCCTGCAATCTCTTTGTCGATATACATTTCAACTGGCATAATATATGGCAGGATGTTCGTGGATACGTCTAACTCTTTTGAATATTCCATATCCTCAAACTCAAACATAAATGTGAGTGGTTCCCCGTTACACCTTTCCTCGTCATAGAAAAAGCGGATACTTGCCTTTAAGAGTTGCTCAACAGCCGATTTGTCTAAATTCAATAACTGAGAGACACATTTTTCCGCATATTCGATTGAGACATCAGCACCTTCACCCCATCGAACTTTCACTTCACATCCAAAAAGCGGCCAATAAATTTTTCCAGTCAGTTTATAAAGATTATCATCAGCTTTTATATTAGTAATCATGTCTACAACCCATTCAGTTTTTCGGAATTTCTTTTATGTCTGTGTCGCCTCGTCTGCACTTTTGTCCCACTCATCTCCGATGGGAACCTGCATTTTGAAAGCCTTTTTTAATCCCCCACACAATCACGGCAGCGGCCACGCACACAGCAAGCCGGAGCAGAACATCCAGCATCCAGCTTACTTTCCCATGACGGTACATATCCAGCACATAAACTGGATTCACGTCATAGTCCTCCGCCATCTGGTTCAGCATCCGGCGCTCCTCTGTGGTGGTATAACGTACATAACCAGTTGGATAATTGTCCGCTCCTGTTAATGCCAGATAATCGTCAAAATACACACAAAGCCAGGAACCATCTTCTAGCTTCAGCAAATGGTAACGGTTATAATAACCGCCCACGAAGCCCTGTACAAATCGCTGTAAAGGCGGAATAGGGTAATCGGCATAAATGTATTCCGAAACGCTTACTGACCTTTTCACACCGCTATTATGATGCATATGTACGCCTGCCTGCTCCGAATCCCGCAGACGTGCCAACGGGCAAGCTGCCAATTCGTTATCGTTCACGGTAACCGGGGTATCGCTCAAAAAGCAAGTTTCTATATCTTCCTGTTGCTGGAGCCGCTGAACATCCACACTAGGCCGCTGCCCCTGTTCTGTTCCCTCCCCGGCCCACAGATCATACACCCAGCCAGTGGGAGCGGATAGCATCACCAGGAAGACAAGCGTGGCACATATTGTATTCCGGAGAATTATACATAAAGAGAATGATTCTTTTTTCATAGTTAAAATCCTTTTTCTTTCAACCATAAATCAGCGTCTGGATAACCTAGCTTTGCAGATACTCGATACCACTCTATTGCTTTTGTAAAATCTTTAAGTATACCTGTCCCGGTTTCGTACAGTTCTGCAAGGTGATACGCCGTATCGCCAATGCCCTTTTCCGCCCCTTTCATATACCATTCTATAGCATGCTCAAAATCTCCAAGTTTTTCATAGCACCATCCAATTTGATGTTCCACAGCCCCCTGCATTCCCAACTCCAACGCTTTCGTGTACCAATAAATTGCCTTTTTGTAATTTCTGGATTTTCCTTCACAATATCTATCTCCCAGTATATGTGCGGCAGACGCCATTCCTCCCTCAGCAGCCTTTTCGTACCAATAGCGGCTCATTTTATAATTCATCGAAATTCCCAATCCATAGGAATATAAGAAACCAAGTTCATATTGTGCCGGAGCATATCCCTGTTCAGCGGCCTTGCTGTACCATTCAAATGCCTTTTTATTTTTGTTGCTGTTTTTCCTATAATTATAGTAGTAATAGCCCAGCTGGTGCTGTGCCCTTGCATCCCCCTGCTCAGCGGCTGTCTGCCAACACTCAACCGCCTGCTTTTGGTAAGATACCATCTCACTGCGCCCCTCTGAAGAATCGATTTTGTGCTGTTTTATCAGCTGTTCTGCGGTTTCCCACAGTTCCATCCCTTTTTGATATAATTCTTCCATATTCATTGTCTCTTATAAACACTTCTATCGCCCATAGAATAGATTGAAAAATCCGTCTATCATAGATTCCTGGTTTGCAGATAATCATTTAGAGCCTCCAGCAATTCTCCATTCATAGCTTTCGGCTTTTTCTGCAATACCCCAGTTATCACTTCCATAAAATCAGCTCCGCTGCATAGAACGTATAACGGTTCTCTTTTTGCAGTAACAGGACAAATGCTTTCCCCGTTTTCTCCTTTCTGGGGAGGCTTATCTGCCTGGCAATAATCAGACAGGCTAACTTTTGTTTTTGGGATTTTTGTGTAAATATAGTATTGGCTTAGTTCATCCTCCCTTTCCCTGTCCTTTATGCAAAGCCTGGCTTCTTCAAACAGATATTCCAAACTGTCAAGGTCTAAAAAGATATGCTCTGCATCGCTACGGTTGATTGCAGACAGGGACATCTCCCCTTCGGCTGTAGCACCAACAAAAAGAGCATTTCTGTTCTCATCATAGCAGCAAAAGACTTTTCCGCTGCTGGCTTTGTACTTTTTGATGGCAGCATAATCAATACCATACCGTTTCAACACGGACTTACTTGCAACCCAGTCATCCTTTTTGAGATCAAAGTATTCCTCATACCGCCACCCCTTTGTTTCCAGTTCGTATTCCGCACTCTGATAGTCCACGCAGGCAAGCGCTTCTATCAATACGTTCAGCAGAAAATCGGATAATTTTTCATGTTCTAGTTTCCACATTGAAAAACTGTCTGCATCTTTGTGCCAGTACACAGGAGGATCGTCTTTCTGCAGATCTTCTATGCGGATGCCAAACTCGCCCATCCCGCCTGCGTAATCACTGCCAATCACAAGATAATTGTCAACCGTCTGGGACCATTCTTCTGCCGGAAGCTGAAAAAGATCGTAGAGTGAGCGCTCATACTTGCCAGGACGCTTTGACCAACAGTCTTTACGGTCGTCTATCATTTCCTGTAGCTGGTCATAAAATGTGCAAGGAATATGCGCAGACGTTTTATGCTCCATTTTCCCAATCCAAAGATTGGACGTACCCAAAAGAGGACAGTCCACCATCAGCTCCATAAATTCTGTGTAGGCTTTCGGCAGGCTTATCTGTTTCTCCTGCTTTAATTTTTCAAGCCATTCCCCGCCTGTTGGCTGGTCATAACCCAGCATTTTTAGCATTTCAACAGCAGATAAGTCATATTTCATATTCGTTCCTCCCGTTATTTATAAAATGTCTGGTTCACACATCCTGCGCCAGAAGTATTTTCGCCATTTTACAGATTCCGGATCAATTTCTTTCAGCTTATTTAAAATTGGCTCATACATTTCTTTATGGTCAAAAAGGCTGAACTTTGGGTTTATGGCCAGATTCTTATCAACCTCATCCCGAAGCTGTTGATAAAAAGAGAGCCATATCCCCAGACAATCAATAAACTGGCCAATGCTGTCATTAGCAAAAACTGGTATTTCTACAGAGTTTCCCCAGCTGTCTGCACGCCCTTTTTGTATTTGATAAACTTCCTGTGTTTTCATATCAATCGTCAGCTCCCCCATCATATCCATTGATGCAATGTCCAAAAAAGTGTTTTGCAGATGGGCGTGCTTTTTTATATAGGGCATATCCAAAAATGTTAGCGATGCATTTGGAGTAATTTCATAACCCGCATGGAGCGGAAGCCCTGTTTCTGTTAAAAATTCAAATATCTCTGTTGGCAGTTTCAACGGTTCCAATGTTTCTTTTGGGAATGGAATCAAAGATGCTTTATATTTTTCTGTTATTTCTATGTTCATGTTGGTTCCCCCAATCATTACTTCCGGACAGGTGATAACAGAATTATTCCGTTACCATGTTATAATATTCTTCCCCATTCTCCATATATGGTACAGCATAAAACCGTTTTCCGATCAGAGTCCTCAGCTTTTGAATATCCGCCAGATCAAAAGAACCAAACTCCTGATAACAGATGGTTTCACTTGTCTCATTTAACTGCTCATAAAAATCTGTGACAAAAAGGTTAAATTCATCCAGAAGCCCCTCAATCGGAACTTGCGTAAGATTTCTGGGTGACGCATCTTCTTCACCATAACAATCCGGCTCCATTTCAAATGTGAGAGATGTAACAAAAACCTCTTCATCGCCAACGCTATATCGACTTTTTGTTTTGTAAATCCCTTCTTCAATTTTTTGAAAATCAGATGTTGCATATTTTTCCGGTGTATAGTTCTTAAAATTTTTCATGTTACTGTTTCTCCTTATTACCTTTACTAAAGTATCCAATTACAGCCATCATAAAACCAGCCAACACAAGAATGACAGCAGGCCAGAAAACATATATCAGCATAATCTCTAATCCCGCAAGAATAAGTAATGCAATACCAAAAAGCATCAAACTATTACCAAACATAATTTTTTTCATTCTGATCACCCTCTCAAAATGGAATTTATTTTTTTCTTGCAAAAATAAAAATCCCAATCGCAAGCAAAACAATTCCCACGATTATTCCTGTAATTGTTGGAGCACCTCCAATTTTGCCAGCAACAAATATTGAAGTGGAACCATCTGCCCCGCCAATGACGGACACTGATTTCGCTACTGATATTTGTTCATTTACCTTGAAAACCAGGCTTATTGCTGCCATTATAATTCCTATCACTGACAAAGTAATTCCTATCACCTTTTTCATGCACTCATCTCCTCATATATTCCAATTTTCCAGTATAGCAAACTGAAAGTTGCATTTACTCACCAGCCGTTTGCTTTCGCTTTGGGCGACAGGCAAAGTAGATAGCAAGAAAAATAATGGTAGGAATATTCCCCAACAGCCATACAAAAAACACATGCCAAATTAGTGTACCGGCCGACATATTAAAAGGATAAAGAAAACCAAACAAAAAAGAAATAATCGGTAAAATAAGTCCAGGCCATTTGCGTTCTGTCCGCGACAGAAAAATTTGTAACAAGACGATACCAATTAAAAAAGCGAATGCTAAAGTTGCACGAACCATAATATTCCTCCAATTCCGATTTTGCCTTACAATTTCTGCACGCCTAACTGCATCAGCCAACCCCGCAGCTTTTTTGCCGGGAAACCCGTAAAGGAGTAGTTTTCTCCTGTCCGGCTGTGGATTGTTACCTGGGTAAATATCGCCACACC
>CANOBT010000254.1 GCA_947564305.1 uncultured Lachnospiraceae bacterium
ATGATGTTCGGGTCTTTGATTTTCGATTCGATGAACTTCACTGCCCATTCATGGTCAAGGTGGTTAAAGAAAGACTTGATGTCCGCATCCAGCACGTATCCCGTGTACCTTTTCTCGATATACGTGCTCAACAGCCGTAGTGCCTGGTGGCATCCCCTCCCCGGCCGGAACCCCATCATCTCATCATAGAAGTGCGGTTCAAACACAGCCTCCAGTATGCGCCGGAGCGCCTCCTGCACCAGTTTATCTTCGTAACAATAGATACTTATCGGTCTTGTCTTCCCATCCTCTTTCGATATCTCCACTTTCCTTGCCGGCTTAGGCTTATAGGACTTGTTCTTTATCCGCTCTTCAAGCAATTCCAGTTTTTCCTCCAGATGCGCGCCGTATTCCTCTTTCGATATCCCATCGATTCCTACAGCTTTCTTCCCATCCATCTTTTCATGGCATTCTCTTAACAATTCTTCGTTAAGAGAATGCCCTATGGATGTAAAGACCATGTCCGGGTTAACTGCGATATTCTCTCCAATTTCGTTCCAATCGCTTTTCCACCTCTGAGTATGGCCAATGTTTCCTCTTCGATATTGCCTTGCACAGCAGGGGCATGAGGTTTGTCCCCCTCTCGGCTTCCCTCCGGCGGCTTTCACCACTTTCGCTTATACTATTCAATTGTATTACTGCTCTCACCCCGTTTTTTTCCTCCCTTGCGGTTGTACGGCATACCGGCAGTTTCCTCTGCCGGAAAGTGTTGGCTCTCCCACGTTGACGCATTGTCCTTCTACAGCATGATAGGTTCTCCGACACCGTAGCAGCACCCGAAATCTCGCCATATCGATAAACTGGTGTTTTGCTTTCCGCCCACACAACAGCGTCGGCCTGCTGGATTAAGTTTATTTCGGTGCTCAATGGCTACCCTACTGTCTTACTGTCTACGCTTAGACTGTACTGTTGCCAGCACAATCCCAAGACTCGCTTCCGGTGACGTGGCTAATACCTTACCGGACGAGATTTTCACCCGCAGAGCAGGTGGTTTATTTGTTCTCCAAAGTTCCGTTTTTTGGATCAGCGAAAAACTTCTCAATGGAGAACAGGACCATGCCCTAACAACTAAACCGTCAAAACGGGATTATCTTTGACGCAGAGAGGGAGCGCAATGAGTTGGAGAGTGAGCGTAACAGCCTGAAAGGATTTGCAAAACTGACAAAGAAAAGGGAACTGCAAAGCAGGATTGACCGCAAGAATGAGGAAATAGATCTTCTGAAAGTCGGCTTGTCGGGTATCGTCAAACAGTATGGATTTCAATCGGTGCACGATTTCTACAAAGCCTTTGCCGCTGATAAGACAGCTTATGCGGATTATCAGGACAAATCGGATAAGTGGGAAGAAAGATATGGGGAAAATACTGGAAGGCGGAAAAAAAGAAAGCGGGTATATGATTATAAAGATAAAAATTCTAAACATCAATCAAGGCAATCTCTCAAAGACAGGGACAAAGGAGCAAGGTAAATCACTCCTTTGTTCCTGTTATTCAAGAAAAAATACGAATAATTACTGTATCCATTTCTGTAAAATGTGCATCAGTTTTTGGACATCTATAGGCTTAGCAATATGATCATTCATTCCTGCTTCTCTTGATTTTCTGACATCATCTGCAAAAGCATCTGCCGTCATAGCAACGATAGGAATTTTTTTCAAATCATCTCTGTCTGCGGATCTGATCTGCTTTGCTGCCTCATACCCATCCATAACAGGCATTTGAATATCCATAAAAATCAAGTCAAAATACCCTGCTTCGTGTTCCATAACTTTATTAACTGCTAATTGTCCGTTCATGGCCTGTTCCACCCGAATACCCACTATATTTAGAATTTCCGTTGCCACTTCAATATTCAGTTCAACATCTTCTACCAGCAGAACCCTGTTGCCTGAAAAATCCTGCTGTTGGAAAGATTCGATAGCAGTAGCTTCTTTTTTCTTATCATTATCACCAAGAACACTTTTTAATGTTTGCGTCAGCCGGGACTTAAACAAAGGTTTTTCAATAAAAGCATTTACTCCGGCATCCATAGCATCTTTTCCAATATGCGACCAGTCATAGGCTGATAAGATGATGATAGGGATGTCATCGCCAACTGTCCTGCGGATGTCTTTCGCTGTTTCTATACCATCTTTCTTAGGCATTTTCCAATCAAGGATTACCACAGAAAAATCCTTTCCGGTATCTTTCGCTTCCGTAATCCGTTTAACGGCACGGTCGCCGTCCAATACATATTCTGCGTCAATGTTAAGACTTCTTAAAGTTTCACAGGCGCTTTCGCATGCAAATTCCTCATCATCCACTACTAAAACTGACAGTGCAGCAAAGTTATCTATGTCGGTCGGGGTAAGAGCATTGATTTTAAGTTGCACCGTGACAGTAAATTTTGAGCCTTTTCCCAAAACACTTTCAACCTTAATATCGCCGTTCATCATTCGGGCTATATTGACAGCAATGGTCAAACCTAACCCTGTACCTTCAATTTTGCTGGAACTGGAATTTGAGGCCCGTGAAAATGGATCAAATATTGTTTCAATATAGTCCTGTTCCATGCCAATACCCGTATCTTCAAATGTAAATTCATAACAGCCGGTTCCCGGTATATCGCTAGGCATTTCCTTGATATTGACGGTAATTTTGCCACCTTCAGGGGTGAATTTAATGGCATTACCCATAATGTTCATAAATATCTGCTGTAGGCGCTGTTCATCACCAGCGACATTCTCATGCTCCATTTTTAAAATATTAACGCTTAAATCAAGATTTTTTGCCTCGATCTGTGAGTGAAAAATAGCCATTTTGAAACTATCATATTACGCAGAAAGCCGTCCTTGAAAATGGGGCGGTTTTTCTGTGGTAGGTAGCAACTTCGAGACAAAATGTCCCTGCGCCCTATTCGTTCCACAAATGCTAACATGGGGCGGCTGTGCTTTGAGACATTTTGTCCCAAAGGCGCAGAGATGGACATTCGCATTGAGATATGCTATACTTAATCAAACAAATTTGAATGGGGTATAGTACAATGGAGATTATAAAAGAACTGCGTAAGGACTACAATTTGTCAGCCTTGCTGAGTACTGTCTGTGATGTGGAGATACTCCCAATGTCTAAGGCTCCTGAAAATGAATTTGGACATTTAACTTATAATATTCCCAGAACAACATTTGCCCAAGCCGGTAGTGGAAGTGAATAAATTTTGCTGGAAGATGGGGCTGTCGGCTATTGGGGAAGCGAAGGTGCGTGTGGCCGGATTGCAGATAGCATGCATGACTTCTTTGAATTTATGATACGTTGCCCCTATTGGCAGGATTATCTTTGCGAGGAAGTTTACCAAGATAGAGAAAAGCTGGGAAAGTTTGCAAAAGAAATTTTTGAAAGGCTTAAAGAGAGTTTCAAGGCGGATGGCTTTGACCTATCTGAAGCACAGCAAAAGTTGGCAGATTTTTTGGGGCTTGAGAAAAAAGTTGATGTCGTGGATGTACAGGTTCGCTGTTTGATTGTTGAATGTCTCCTTATTTTCTAATACCTTGCAATTATTAAAGGCAGTAAATGTTCTGCCTAAAATAGTTACTAACAAGTCGGGAGCTGAGGAGGTAGGAATGTTGAAATACTTTGATTCTGGGTGTCAGTCAAATATCATCAGGGCACTCTTTCCCTTTAATTTTGACATCGCTTCCGATATAATCATCTTGGGCGATATCGAAACATACAGATGTACATGGTTTGGGCATACTCCACCTTTTATCAATTTTACTCCTGTGATTTTGCATACTGTGGACAATATCTCGCCAACCTCTTTTCCAATCTTCCCATACATCACTTTCCGGCGATATTTTGGAATAAAAACAATATGATACGTGCAATTATACTTGGTATGTGCTAAAATCTGATTATCCATTATGGATACCTCCTGCTATTATTGATTAGGTTGCCTAGACCCAAATCTATGATAACATGGAGGTTTTGTTTTAGTACTTCAGGGATCGCTACTGCTCACTCTGTTCTCCCCAGCTCTGCTGGGGGCTTAATGGATTTTCAGTTAACGAATGATTATACTTGTTATATTTAAGATATAACAGAATGTATCCTTTTACTCCGCTGAAATATGACTCTTTACAGCTCGTCTTTATTCCTTTTATCCAGAAATTACTTTACAACGCCTTTTATAGCATGCAATTCCATATTTGTGGATGGTTGTCATACCGTCATCAATCAGTTTTTCCCCGTAATTCCGGTCATTGATCTGATTCATAGCCTCCCTGCATGCGGTGTCAAATGACGCATTTTCCGCATATTTTAATTCAATGACAATACCTGTTTCCTGATCTTCGATTTCTACACTGATGTCGCTGTAACCATCCCCGGACTCGGCGTTTGACTGGATATCACATCCGTCCATGTTTCCAAAAAGGCCAAGTAGTATCCCGTGGTAAAAGTTCTCCCGGAAAATTTCCGTCATTTCCTTTTTGACATGTGTATCACGGATGCTGATTGTCTTTTTCAGGTAGGCATTGAATCCCTCCTCGATGGCCGCCGTGTCGTTTTCCAGAAATGCTCTGCAGAAACCTTCTAGGTTCTCCATGCTTTTTTCGGTTTCCCACTTGAACCATTCACGGATCTGACGAATAAAAATCCACTGTATTTCTCTGTTTGGGATGACAAGTTCGGTCAGTTCCCCGGCCTGTGCACTGCTCTGTGTCAGATACCCAAGTTGTAAAGAGGATGCTCCACAGGTTATCCGGATTGGAATCAAGATCCCGGTAAGTCAGTTCCTGGCGGATTGTCTTTTTGATGCTGTTTCCATTAACCAGCTGCTCGATGTCGTTTCTGTCCGCCGTTTTCGCCTTGCTTAAAAATCTCCTGATAATGTCATTGCTGCTCGTATTTACCCAGTAATTCTGTGGTTCCGTCACACTCCCATCGCGCAGGTAGTCACAGTAATTAATCACATCCCACGGACAGTATATGCCCAGACTGCCGAACAGATAACCGTCATACCATTCCTTAACTGCGCCATACTGGTCTGAAAATCCATAGTATTCCAGTATTTGCCGAACTTCTGCATCCGTAAAGCCAACATATTCATTATAACGCACATCTTTTACAGTATATACCTTAAAATTATTCAATCCAGTGAAGATGCTTTCCTTTGATATCCTCAGACACCCTGTCAGGACTGCAAACTCAAGGCTGTCATTTGTTTTAAATGCAGCGCCAAACAAAGTCCTGACCAGTTCAACCATGTCATCATAATATCCGGATCTGTAAGCATAATCAAGAGGCACATTGTATTCGTCAATGAGCAGGATTGTTTTCTGCCCATAATACTTCTGGAGAAAGCGCGTCAACAAGAGGCTGTCCTTCATTGAAAAAACGCTGTCACTGCCTACATAAATCATTGCATTATACTGCCGGCGCTCTGTTTCAGACAGGCGGTCACTTTCTGAAAGAAATGGAAACCGCAGCGCCTCATATGATCTGGTTCAGGTATAGAAAATACAAAAATCAAAAATTGGAACCCAGTTCCAAAATTGGATTTTTGTATTTTTTGTCCCATAAGACCATTATTGAATAAAATTTCCTATTACGGGAAACCCGTAACCGACAAAGATTTAAACTGTCCAGTAAAATCAAGGGTTTTGCTGGCATTTGCAATTCCTGTAATATTCCATATTTTCCATGCCGCTTTCTTCCTGTGCATGGCTTTACAAATATTATCCGTTATCTTAACAGTCTGTCCGCAGCCTTCCCATCCACATCAGGATACAGTTCTTTCAGGCGGCCGTAAATCTTTTCCTTTGACCGCAGGGGCTCTTCCCTGTACGAACCTGTTACCACTTCATATCCCCACAGATCCTCCGGCCGGCAGTAAACGCATACCGGCATTCCGTATTCCTGTCCTTTCTTATTCCGTTTCCTCCTGAATTCCCTTATGACAAGGTATGTCTGCATCTGCAGGTCTGTCATAATCCCGTCAAAATTCTTATGCCCGCCTTTCCCGAACCCCGCAAGCTGTTTTAACTGCAGCCCCGTATATTCCGCGATCCTGCTGTTGGAGCTGTTTTCAAAGCAGTCCATAATTCCCTTATGCCTTATGCCGATAAGTTCATCATCCCACCTTGCGTCAAAATCATATCCGTCCCTCCTGAAATTTACAAATACAGGGAACCATTCCATGCTGATAAATCCCGCCTTCCGGCCAAAGAATTTACCATATGCGACTTCCCCCGCTCCTGCGATCAGCTCCCTCCATACCCATGGGTCCTGTTCCTGGTCGCCTGTCCACCAATAAAGCGGTGAGACATGCTCCTCCGCCGAGAATCCTTCTATTTCGTTCTTAAACAGCGGAAGAAAACCTGTTTCATTGACCAGGCTGATTAACTCC
>CANOBT010000255.1 GCA_947564305.1 uncultured Lachnospiraceae bacterium
GAATGCGCGCTCAATACCAGGTATCAATTTAGCAGGCTATGAAGTTGTCAAGGTGCGATGAAAGGGATTGTTCTTAGCGAAAATAGAATTAGATTTTTTTCTGTGAAACTACCCTCTCACTAATACCACCTGGGAGAAGGCAAATATCAACGACTTTATAAAAATTTAAGAAAATAATTTTGTTGAAATATGTCTGGAATAATGATACGCTATTCATGCACAGCTTTATCGTGCTGGAAAGCATCTATGACAGGTGGACAGTCTCCCAATCTTACATAAAGCCGGCTTGCCGGTGTTAAGAAGGGAGGTGCGTGATATGACGACTGCAGATATTATTTTAATATTTATAGGAATACTTGGTTTGCTATTTTCCTTTGGTAGTTTGATTATTGCGTTTCTTGCCTTTTGTTGCGATAAAAGGAACAACAAGAAGAAATAAAAAATGCCCACCCGTCGGCAAACGGGATGGGCAGTGTCCGTAAGGACATCTAGTCTGAATTTCGGGAGCATCCACTTTGGGGTAGGTGCTTTCCTATCTATAAATATATCATTTGGACTTCTGAAAATCAACTATAATTTCTAAAAAAATCTCTATCCGATTTACCTCAGATTCCTCAATCATTACAATCCCTGCCCTGGATCACCTAAAGATGGTCTGAGATTCTTATAATCCGCGTTTTCCCTGAAACGGCATATCTTGATCGGAAACGGCAGCGACTGGTTGTTTTTATCGTCACACGCTATAGCAATACCGATCTCCCGCAGCCCGTAACAATCCGGTAGGGTTTTATCTTTATCCCTCAGTGTTTCCATCACCCGGGTTAGCGGGATTGACATATCCGCATAAACCGGATACCAGAAAAATTCAGAAATTCTTTTTTTATCATCTGGTAAAAAATGCTCTGGATGCCGTGACAGATAAGGACGGTTCCATTCCATAACCAGTTCATAAACATCTTTTCCTGCAAATATCCCGTAGCCACGGTATGACCCGGTTTCCAGGATACCTCCGTCCGGCAGTACCAGAATTCCCGGATTTCCGATCAGCATTGGCTTTTTTGTGTCTGAATATATCCATGAATAACATCCCATTTTCCATTTCCTCTCTTTCATTTTGTGCTTTGTAGATTCCTGTATCATCTGAAACAATTGATTTAAGATACGTTTCTGGCGGTTCTGTATGGCTTTCCGGCTACATCCGTAAAACTCGGCGGCTGCTTTTACCGTTATCTGCTCATAGTATAAAAGGATCATAAGCTGCGCGTCCTTCTCCGGCAGTCTCTCCAACATTTTTTGCAGGCAGTCCCTTTGGATATTCCACAGGGCGGTCTCTTCCGTTTCATTCCGCACAGGGATATTTGTCTCAAAATATTGTCCATACTCCTTCAGCCTCTCCAGGCTGCATACACTATGTTTCCGGTCACGTTCTCTCTGGTATTTTTCCCTTCTTCTGGACTGATACCATTCCAAATAGACTTCTCTTGTAACTTCTATCAATACGCCGCCTGCCATGCGCAGCACATAAATCTCCCGCTCTTTTGGTTTTTTCCCACGCATGCTCATCCTATCCTCCCCGCGGCATTGATACTTTCCTGTCCAGACCTGTTTTCCTGTTGGTTGGATTGAGTATTACATATATTCCTGTTAATGTTATCTAAGTGAAAATTCCGTTCTTCCGCCAGATATCTTTTCCTTATTGCCTGTATTGCTTTGAAAATAAGAGACGATACGTCTGTTCTGCTTATATTCTGTTCTTTGGCTATCTGTCCCTGTGTTTTCTCCTGGAGAAAGAATGCCTGCAGTACCACCCGCTGCTTTTTTGTCAGGACACACATCATTTCCCTCACCATTTCCTGCCTGACTAAAACCTCCAACACAGGGGTCCGCTTGTCCTCTACAGCTTTCCATTCCTCTGATATTGGACTGTAAGAAATAAGCCTGCTCTGCTCCTGTTTATTCTGATTTTTGCTCATGCGATCCTCTCCTTCCAAGACAAGTCGGATATACCATGGTTCTTTCTCAAAAAAACTCTTTGACATATGAACTCCGCTGTTATCAGATAGATACAGATAATCTCCGCATGAATGAAGCGGATATACTGTCGTATGTCTGTACACCTGATAAAGCACGTATCCATTGGAATACACGGTTATCTGCGTATCCTGATCCAGACGCTTTGAAATAATAGGCGCGCCGCCTTCTTTCAGATATTTTGCCGTCGGAATACGTTCTCCCTCTTCAGGCTTTTCCACGATTCTCTGTAGTTGCCATAATGTCAGCATAAATGACCACCTTTCTGCCCGAAGGCGGGGGGCGGCCTGTGAAGCCTGCACTGCATATCAAAGTATGTGGAAAGGTTACACGACAGCAATCTTTCCGTATACCGCAGTATGCAGAAGAAGCTGCCAGTGACAGGTTCTTTGCATGAACTCCCTCCATCGTGTAAAAAGGCAGCAAAAAACAGCTTCCGGCCCACCCGTTTTTTTTGTGGTTCCAGAAACCCTGACTCGCTGCCTTTTTTCAAATGTTTACTGTTTTGAATAGCTATCACTTGATATATCCTGAATTTGTTACAGTTTAACAGTAAAACGTAATATTTTCCTCAACAAATATGTAGAACTTTGCCGGATAGAACACTATATTTGTTGAAGTTTACGGTCTACATTGTTGAAGTGCCTCTACTAATGTTTCTATTGTTCGCATTACTACCTTCTGCTCCCTTTGATTTAGATTTTGAATACGAAATGCCATCTTCGGACCCTGCACTTCTTTTTGTGATGTCAGAAGGTCCACTCCTAACAGCTCATTGGCATCCATATCCAATATCTGTATCAGCTTTATGAATATTTCAATAGACATGGCGGAATGCCCTCCTTCAATGCGGCTGACCGTATTGGCGCTGATACCGGCCATTTCTGCGACTGTCTCCTGTGATATTCTCATCTCCATTCTTCGGTTCCGAATGCGGTTTCCTAAATTGATCAACTCCTGTGATATTGCACAATTTCCCACTACACACCTCCTGCCAAATGATTCTTCTCCATACTTTGCGTCACTATAGCGTAAAGTTTTTTCTTATATCTAGCTCCACTATGGCGTAAATTGTTTATCCGGCACTTTGCGTCACTGTGACGCAAAGTTTCCTCCAAAGACAGAAAAAAACAGCCAGATAATCAGCTGTTCTTTTTGAAATCTTATTTTATTTTCACTTTCATCTTGCCAATATCATTAAGTCCGCCTTTTCTTACCGGTCTCTACAGCCCATCCTCAACAGCCGGACGATTCCTGTACCCATTGCTTCCACCAGACATACTGCCGCTGCGAGCAGCCGGAATGTAAGGATTGCCCCGCCCATTACACTTGCCACTACCAGATTTAAAAACAGAATCGACATAGCCCCGCCGGTATCATATCCCTTTGGGAGGACCAGGAAAAACAAGTGCTCTAGCCCTACAGGGATTCCCATCAAAAACCATAACATCAGGTAATTGCACTCCCCATTTCGCGTACATACAGGCCGGAAGAATGCCATTAAAAGTATCGTCATTACGATCGGTGCCGCCACGTTTTTCATAAAATCTTTTATCTTCATATTTTCCTCCATTTTCTTCATGCCTCGTTCTGGATTTACAGCCATTTTCTCTCAGACCCGCCCCTGGATAAATCTGTTTCCATGCAGGTCATGGTTTACTTCCGCCGTATAGTAATTGTTTACAGTCAATGTCGCGTTATAAAGTACTGTCAGCAGATAGGCTCTGATATTCCCGACCTTTTTGGTATTTGCTGTCAGACAGGACATGATGTACTCCATATGCCCCTGGTTCAGTTTCATGAACCGGCTTTTTACGATCGCTGCGGGCTTATCTTCTCCTGCAATCCGTAAGACCGCGCCATCCGGCATCATCAACACTTCAATCATCAGTTCTATCAGTTCGTCTATTTCCTGTCTCCGGTGATACCGTTCATCTTCAAAGCAGCTATAAGAGATATTTTCCCGGATCACATCCCGGCAGGCTTCCATCCTGTCCATCACATCCACTCTTTCTTCAGGGATAGATGGATAAGATGAGATAGGATAGATATCTTTCTGTATGACGGATTCTTTCTCTTTTAAATCAGTATCACTATACTCATTCTCGTTAAACTCAGTATTATTTATATCAGTATTATTAGATTTTGATTTTAACAATTCTTGAATTGTGATATTCACCATACCAGAGTTTTGATTTTCACAATTCCAGGCTTGTGATTTTGGAAGTTCCTGATCTGTGATATCCACGATTCCAAAATTTTGATTTTCACAATTCTGGTTTTGTGATATTGGACAGCCTGGGTTCTCCGCAATCCCCAATTCTGAACAATACTCTTCGCTTTCTTCATTTTTCAGGTCTGCGCTTTCCACAACTCCTGAATTTTGATTTTCACAATTCTGGATATCTGCATGTCCATCCGCTGATTCTTTTTCCGTATCATCATCTTCTGTCTGGTGTATGATGAAGTTTTTTACATAAATGACATTTGGTTTTCCAAGCCCCAACCGCTTTTTTTCGATCAGTCCAATTCCCTTATCCGCATCCAACTCTTTTAACAGCTTGACCGCTTTCTGTGGGCCGCAGTTCATCAGTTCTACAATCTCGTCTATTTTAAATACGATATAAACACGGTTTTCTTCATCCAGCCATCGGTTTTTAATGCTAAGGCTCATACGATCCAGTAACAGACCATATAAGACTTTCGCTTCACAAGACAACGACCGAAAACATTCTGCTGTAAATAACATCTTAGGAACCCGGTAAAATGAGTATTGCTCCGCTTCCATCCCTCTAAAAAAATCAAACTGTATTTCCTGCATCCTTCTTCCCCTCCTTCTCCTGGTGCCCTTCTGTTTTTCTTCCGCCCTGCTTCCATTCTTCCAGAAGTGTATAAATCGTTTCTTCGATCTGTTCTTTCGAGTATTCGACTGGAAAATAATTACGGATTCTTTTCGCGGAGATTGTTACATTCATACTCTCTTTTCCTTTTTTCAACAGGACCGCATATACCTGTCCAGATGTTAATTCTCCGGCTTCACTATATCCTTTTAATTGGTCTGCCTGCACTTTGCTTGGAAACATCCCACTGTTTCCAATGGCCTTCACTACCCATTCCTGCTCCTGTTTTTTCAGATAAGACAGCTTTTCGCCTGCCATGAGCAAAATTTTGTTTTCGTCTACATAGTCAAGCAGTTCCTGAACCAGTTCCGCCAGACGGATATACCGCTGTACTGTCCTTGCACTGTCTCCGGCAGCTTCGCCGATTGCGTCAGCTGTATTCTTATTTCCTTTGCTCCCCTGATGGCTCATGGCCTCGAATTTCATCTTATAGGCCCTTGCCTTTTCACTCGGCAGGATATCCTCCCTCTGGATGTTCGTATCCACCATAATAATCGTCGATTCATCATCATCCAGTTTGCGGATGATAACGGGCATTTCCTCAATGCCCGCCAATTCACACGCCCGCCATCTTCGGTGTCCTGCTATGACCTCATATCCGTTTTCCGGATGTGGGCGGACAATTCCCGGCACTAGCACGCCGTGCTTTTTGATACTGTCCACCGTCTCCTGCATTTTTTCATCATCCTGCACTCGGAATGGATGGTCTTTGAATGTATGAAAACTACTGATTGGAACCATCGTAATCGCTTCACCTGATACGTCCGGTTCACTGACACCGAACAAATCGTTATAGGATTTCAGCTTGATCTTTTTTGCGCTATTCCCTTTCATTTGAAAGCACCTCCTGTGTCAGAGAATGATAGCCGTCTGCTACTTTTGGTAACAAAAAAGACACTCCCCAACCTGTGGAAATGCCTTACGTATATTTTTGCCAATCCCAATCTGCTTACCTAAGCCGGTAGCGGATCAAGATATTTGATTTTTGATTGCGGTACTGCTTTTCAATCTATCTGGCAATTTTGAGTCTGCCTTTTCTGGTCAAAGAAATAGGACTAAGCCTCAAACCCCCGTATTTGTAAGGTTTTTCTGGTTTAGTCCTATTATTGCACAATCATCCTTTACAAGAATGCAGTTGATCCTGCCGGCGCGGACATCTTCCATCAGCCTGTTGAAATCAGGCCTCTCAAAATCCGTGCCGGAGAAGCCGCTGTCAGTATATTCAAATGCTTCTATAATCTCCGGATGCCTGTCCACATAAGAGCGCATGATATCCAGCTGCGTCTGGATGGAATTCGTCGGTTTCTCGCTGATTTCCACGGACAGTCTGGCATAAAGCCCCGCCCGGAATGTCTTCTCAGGCACAGCCGACGGAACATCAGAAACCGGTACGACTGCATTATACCGATTAGTGATTATTCTAATGCTTGAGATCCACCAATTTAAAGCTTGGGAGCCACCCCTAA
>CANOBT010000256.1 GCA_947564305.1 uncultured Lachnospiraceae bacterium
TTGGCGTGGTCCTTCTGGATATGGGAACAGCAGGCGGGTTTATTGTAGAAGAGGAAGTCCATGCATTATGCAATACTTATCACATGAGTTTTGATGATGCAAAAAGATGGTACGACGGATACTCTTTTGACAACGCCCATTCCGTGTACAACCCTTATTCCATTATGGGCGCCATGTTAAGCAGAAAATACAAATCCTACTGGAAAAGGACTTCCGCCACAGAAGCTCTTTTGACCTATATTGATATGGATGAGGATGGATTACAGAACGATATTGCAAAAATGATCAGCGGTGAAGAGATTGAAGTGGACACAGAGGGATTTGAAAATGATTTTGAAACCTTTAAGAGCAAAGATGATGTGCTAACACTCTTAATCCACCTCGGTTATTTAGCTTACAAGGAGGAAGAACCTGGAACTGGAATCGTAAGAATTCCAAATAAAGAGGTTTGGATGGAATTCAACAAATGACTCCAATTATGCACCACAATTTTACAATAATGAACAGACATTACGTGCTGCGGTAAGATATGCATACATCACATGCGTTGACCAATATCATAAAATTGAAGAACTGCCATCCGGACATGGGTGCGCCGATATCGTATATATACCTAAAAAGCGCTCCTTATTACCGGCAATGGTCATTGAACTGAAATGGAATAAGACCGCATCAAGTGCCATCGCATAGATAAAGGATAGGAATTATCCGGCAGCGCTTAAAGACTATGGTGGTGAGCTGCTTCTGGTTGGTATCAATTACAGCGAAAAAACGAAAAAGCATTCTTGCATTATAGACAGATACCATATATAGATAAAACACGGGAAACCTTAATTCTACTCAGGTTTCCCGTTATTTTTAGTGTCAAAGCTATAACGTTACTAAGCTTTCACATACTTCTCAATCCTACAGGTATGCTTTCTTTTCCCTGCTTCTAACCCTTTATCGTAATTCACTCCGACTAAAAGTATCTCTCCTCCATAGTTTTCTACCGCTTTGGGATAATGTTTTCTTTTAATCTGTCCAATTGCACCCTCCGCTGTTTTATTCCACTCCAATTCTATGACAAGCGCCGGATAATCTAAGCCTCGCTTGGGCAGATAAACAATGTCTGCATACCCATCTCCGGACGGAATTTCTTCTAACTGCAGATAATAATCTTTATATGTGTAATATGCCAGCTTGATTACACTGCGAAGACTGTCCTCCTTATTGTAATCCAAAGGCGCCGTCTCCTCAGAATGTATTTTTTCAATCTGTACGGCAACCGCCTCCTCTCTCCCGTGGATGGTATCGTATATTAACTGGTCACTTTCTGCGACACGCCTCATGGTTTCCATGTGGTCCGTCTCTCTGACTGTTTTAGAAAATTCCATTCTAATCTCTTCATTCGGTATATGCACAGTCTTCGTCCGCTCGTCATACGCCAGATATCCCAAATGTACCAGAAGCGTCAATACATCGTCTTTGCTCTTGAAGGTCACAAGGTCATTCGCAAACCCATTCGGATTTATCTGGACATTCACGCCGCCTATCAATTCAGCAATCGTCTTCGCAAGCCCTTTATAGTCCATGCTGATATACCCCAACAGGCTTTCCGCCGCTGATGTCTCTGTCCAGTAAGATTCAAAACTTCCATTGACAATCGCCTGCATCACGGAATTCGGATTATAAACCGAGCCGATTCCATAAAAAAAATAGCCGTCATACCATTGTTTCATCGTAGGAAAATCTATGTTGTTCCACTCACAAAGGCTACGAACCTCATTCTCTGTAAATCCAACATACCCTCCAAATTTACGTGGAGTGAGCATAGTATATTCTCTGAAATCAGAAATAGCAGACTGACGTCCATCTTTTTTAACAGGAAGGATACCTGTCATATAGGCCGCCGCAAAAATTTTCGCCGTCGTTTGACTGCTCTTAAACAGCATCCGCAGAAATTCCAGATATTCCTGCTGCACAGATGGATTTTCCCTGATTGGCGCGTCCCACTCATCAATAATCATGATAAATTTTTTTCCTGTTCGTTCAACGGCATTTATCATCGTTGTGGGTAATTCATTGCTTATCGTCAATTCAGAATCGGATGCTTTCAATTCTTCTGTAATCTTTTCACCTAAATATGCTGCAAGCGTCCTATAGTTCTCTGTGAACGGTTTTACATAGGTCATATCAACATAGACTACATTGTATTGATTAAGATGTTTCCGGTAGCTTTCATGTTTACTGATATCTTTGTCCCGGAATAGTTCCGAAGAATCGTTAGTTTTGTCATAATAGGCGCAAAGCATCTGGGCTGCAAATGATTTTCCAAATCTTCGCGGCCTGCTGATACACGTCAGTTTTCTTGGTGTTTCAATCGTATCATTAATCAGCGCAATCAGACCTGTTTTATCAATATATAAATCATTTAATATTCCTGCAAACCCGCTGTTTCCCGGATTTAGATATGTTCCCATGAAAATTTCACCTCCTGCTGTTCATCCGAACGGCTATATTCCCACTATCGCAGAGTAAAACAGACTTACCAATACTGATTTATATTATATCCATGAATATAAAACACGTCAACGGAACAAACAAGTTGATTTTCATTTTCCCTATTCTACTTTAAGCGTCACACTCTTCTCTTCCAGTCCGTCCCCGGACACCGTCACTTTGACCTCCCCAGGTTCATATCCCGCCCGGATAATCGCCTGCGCCTTTCCATAGTAAGTCGTATGGGTATCACTGTAGAAATTCTCCGCCATATACGGTCTTGCGGAGCCAAACGCCTGCAAAGTTCCCGCGCCTTCTACCTTCACTGTCAGTTTTTGGTCACTGGATGCCTTTGTCACACCATTTTCTCCGGTCAGTTCGATATCCAGATAACACAGTTCCTGGCCGTTTGCGTGAAGCACTGTTTTTTCCGGACTGAGAGTAATTCTCGTCTCTCCCTTCGCCGATTTCAGCGTATTTTCGGAAATGATTCTGCCGGAAGCATCGTATATCTTTGCTGTCAGTCTTCCCGGTACATAGGGCACTTTCTTAAATATTGCCTTACATTCGTTTACTTTCTTTTTGGCAAATGTTTTTCCATTGATGAGCAGTTCTGCCTGAGCTCCGTCTGCATAGACGATGACTTTTGTCCGCTTTCCTTTATAACCTTCCCAGGACCAGCTTTCTACCGCATCGGTGTTTCTCCACATGGATACGGCCTGAAAATCATCCGCATGATTCACCGGTTCCACGCCAATCACAGGCTTGTGGGAAAGTCCCCAGATACTTTGATTCCATCCTACTTCCGGACGTTTTTTACCGCAGATATCAATCACACCGGCACCACCGGAAATAATCAGCCCATCCTCCACGTCCTTTTTCGTCTTTTTATCTGTATAGCGGACTGTGCCGATTCCGGATTCTCCCAGATAATCCCATCCGGTCCACATGAAATCTCCTGCTAAATTAGGAATGCTCTTCACCATCTGCCAGTTTTTATAAAGCATTTTCGGCAGCGTCTCCGAACCGATAAATGCCCGGTCTCCATATAATTTGTGTTCCTTCTTATAGCGGGAAGCAGCATAATTATATCCCGGCACATCCAGAAGACAGGACACTTTTTCGACCACTGCATCTGCTCCTTTTGTGGCAGACATCCTGTCAATGATTCCGCCCATTTTGTTCATCATCACATTGAAAAATGAACTGGTAGGCATGGAGTCCATGGATTGACTTCCGGTTCCTTTGTCCTCCCCGTCTTTGCCCTTGCCATACAGACCTTTCCCCTTTGCCACCATGGACGCAAGCATCAGGTTGATTCCCAGTGTAACCGGCCTGCTTTGATCGATTGATTTTACATACGCCGTCATTTCCCGGCATAGCTTCTGGCCATCTGCAGCCCCCAAATCTGAAATCTCATTTCCAATGGAATACATGACAACCGACGGATGGTTGTAATCCTTTGAGAGCATGGCCTCAGTGTCTTTTTTCCACCATGCTTCAAATGTTTCTCCGCCGTAATCGAAGGGATTTTTCTGTATCCTCCACATGTCAAAACTCTCGTCTATCACATACATCCCCAGAGCATCACAGGCATCCAACATGGCCTTGGACATGGGATTGTGAGAACTTCGTATAGCGTTAAATCCTGCTTCTTTTAAAATGCGTACCCTGCGCCATTCCGCATCCCGGAAACAGCAAGCGCCAAGAATCCCGTTATCATGATGAATACAGGCCCCCCGAAGCAGAACCTCTTTTCCGTTAATCTGAAATCCATTTTTCCCGTAGGAAATCATCCGCATGCCGAAGGAAACTTCTGCTTCATCTAAAATAGTTCCCTCCTTTTCCAAATGTACTTTCAGACGGTACAAAGCAGGATGTTCTGCATCCCAGAGCTTCGCGTTATTTATCACAAGGGTCTGACTGGCGCCTTCCCCAGATGCCACAACATTTTCCCCATCGTACACCTCCGCCAACACCCGGGTATTTTCTTTTATGGCGCCAGTGATATCAATCTTCACCTCGGACGCATTGACGGCATGAACGCGGATTCCCTCCGGCTCGATGTGCTCTTTCGCTCCTGTGTAAAGATGAATCTCCCGGTAAATACCGCTCCCGGAATACCAACGGGTATTAGGAGTCCGAGAGTTATCGGCAATAATCGTAATCTCGTTTTGTTCCCCGTATTTCAAATGCTCGTCCAACTCAATATAAAAATTTGAATATCCATAAACCCATTTTTTCACCTCTGTGCCATTGACATAGACAACCGGATTCATGTAAATCCCTTCACACTCCATGATTACAGACTGCCCAGACCACTGCGCGGGAACCTCCCACTGCTTTTTATAAATATATTTGCCGCCGTAAAAATAGCCGCTCGCCCCGGCTGTAGATGCTTCTTTGCTGCGCGCTTCATAAATCATAGCATCGTGGGGAAGATCGACGGATTGCCACTCTTCTGTTCCATCCTTTTGTACTTTCCAGTTCCGGTTAAAATCAATTTTTTTCATACTGTCCCTTCCTTTTCACTTGAATTTCACTTTTCTCATACTGCTATTCGCTTCATTTTCTCTTGACATCTTCTTTCTTTTCTATATTATAATTGATATAGACAGCTTTTTATATGGCATAATCAGCGTATTTTTGCGCGAAATATATCATATTCAATTATACAAACAGGAGATTTTTCATGTATACTCTGGCAGATAAGACAAATTTGGCAATCAATTATTCAGGGAGCGGTATCTACTCTTCCACGGATGATTTAAAAAACAGCAAGCATAGCATGAGCGCGGCGCCGGCAGCTCTCCCGGAACATTTTCATATGGATACGCCATTTAATCTATTGTTCTATACCTATCACCATCAGGGAAAGGCTTCTCAGCTAATCTTGTATCAGGTTACGTCAGGGCAGTCTCTGTACACTTGCTTTGATTCGCAGGAAACGGCTTATGTCATTTCTTTTTTACATCCGCATCATCATGATTATTATGAGCTGATGTTCGTCATTGACGGAGAAATTTATCAGAATATTGAGCATACCCGGCATCTCTATCCGAAGGGAAGCTGCTGTCTGCTGAACAAAAATGTTTACCACACGGAAGAATACAGTGGAGATAACCGCATCTGCTTTTTACAGTTTTCCTCGGAAACCATCTCACAGCTTCTTTCATTCCCGGTATTTTTTGACGAGGAACATACGGAATGTCTGGAACAGTTAAAAGAGTTTTTTCAGATAGAACTGTCAGAAGAACCGACCTCCGAAAAGAAATATATGGATTTTATCCCTTTGAAATCGAATGAATGGATTCATAAACATATACATGCCTGTTTTGAAAACATACTACTTGAAACCTATCAGCCGTCGGCAGGATCGTCGTTTCGAGTTGCCGCCCTGCTTCTGGAACTGCTGTGCTATTTGTTTCATGACAAATATTATCAGCATACGCCGATTCATTTCGGGTCTGAGAAAGAAAGGGAACTTTTTGAAATAATCACCTTTTATCTGCGGGAAAGCCACGGACGGATCAGCCGACGTGAACTGTCTGAAAAACTAAATTATTCCGGGGATTATCTATACAAAATCGTACAGAAATTCACAGGATTGTCTCTTTTTTCTTATGGGATGCATTTTTGTATGAAAGAGGCGGCAGAACTTTTGTCCACCACCACGATGTCTGTACAGGAAATCGCACAGAGACTGCAATTTTCAAATTGTACACATTTTTATAAATTGTTTAAAGAAGAGTATCATATGACGCCGAGGGAATACCGGAGGAGAGGGCGCATCAGGCAATAAATTAGTGTCCATAACAGGGTGGCAGCCTCCCGAACTTACATAACCGGCTTACCGGTGAGAAGAAGGGAGGTGCGTAACATGACAGCTTATGAAATCATTACGATTT
>CANOBT010000257.1 GCA_947564305.1 uncultured Lachnospiraceae bacterium
CTGCAAAAAGACTGTCACCGCCTGTTACTTTCTTAAAGGTCTTCAGTTCTTCCACCGATAAAAAACTCATATCGGAACTCCCGGCAAGCCTCGTACCGTAGATAGTCCCCGTGCCAAACCGGGATTCGATCTCCTTAAGGTCAATGCCGATGAAACTCCCCCTGCCGAGCAGACGCTCCACCAGGCTTTTTAACTGCGATTTCCCGGTATCTCCATCCCCAACAAGGAACAGGGCCTTTTTCATCCGCCAGCCCTTCACGTTGGAAATGCATGCTCCCATAAATTCCAGCAGGAGCTTCTGCACTTTCCTATCGCCATCGGAAAGCGTTTCCATATATGCGTCAAACACGGGAGTCTGCAGCGGAACATCCTTCCACACACATGGTATCTGTATGGTTGTAAGCACTGACGGGGTATGGGGTCCCAAGACAGTCTCCGTAGCCGACACCCTGAGAAGCCCGTTCTGAAAGTTGATGATGCTTTCATCCGCATCCAGTTCATCCTGCCCTACATAATTCAGATCCGTATTGATATGCTGCAATGTTTCATTCACTTTGCTCATCTTGACAAGTTCCTCATCATAATCAGCAATATACTGTTTGATGCGTCCCATCATCATGTTGTCTGCATAGAGGCGATAGCAGCCATCATCATATACATATTTCAGAAGTGCCTGCCTGCCGTTATCCCTTACAAGAACATACTGCATATGTTCCCTTACATACTTTGCAAGAAGCGGAACACTGATATATGGCTTAAACGTCTTTTCATCAAATCTTATGAATTCTGGATGCTCCATCACGGACTTGTGGAATACTCCATGACACGCTTCGATTCCCAATGCTATCGTAGATTCACGGTAATCGTCCCGCTCCCACTTATCCCTGTAAAGTTTTGATTCCCGGAACACTTTATCTATTGTCTCCGCATCCCTTCCCACACGGAATGCTATCATGGCGCAGAGAGCCGCATCTGCCTCAGACTGCGAACCGTAACCGCTGATATCGCCATTGTCAAAAAGTTTGATGAATTTCCCGGCATTCTTCTGCCTGCGCAGTCCGGCCACCACATCAAACAGCATTGCATCGTCATTGCCTGCCGGATGCATTTTTCCCTTGTCTTTCCTCCGCATATCTTCATCCAGTGTCGCGAGAACCGCCTCCGTTCCATCCGAAAGGGAAACGTCATTGATCACATTTCCTGTAAAAGTAGCGAATCGGTTTGTGACATTGCCGATATACAGTTCAATGCCTATCGCAGAATTTTTCTGATAAAATTCGCCACTCAGTACATCCCGCTGTTTCTTCTCGTCATAAATAATGGGTAGTTTCTTTACGTCACAGGTTCCAAGGATATGGATACCGTTACCGCTGGGAGACAGTTCCGCATAGGAATTATGCCTTTTAAGAAGTTTCTGCAATAATGGATCTGCCATATCCTTATGGTCAGCATCCAGAAAGTACACCCCTTCCGGTACCTTGAAGCCAATGCCGGATGCGCCACACTTCTGCATGGCGGCATACGCTTCATCATAAACCGCCCATGTGTCCTTGTATTTATCATCCGTGCCTGTTGCCCCGCCATAGGCTGAGAAAGGAACTTTGGTGATCTTCCCGTTTTTGCCCGGCATATAGTTCCACAAAAGCCATATCTTTTTCTGCTTCAATTCATCTATGGTGATACCGCCCACATCCTCACCTCCTCCCGTTTCATCTGTTTCGGTCATTAATCATTTACCGCATTTTTAAACAGCCACTCCCTGTAAGCCTCAACCGGGATCAATATCCTTGTCCCGACCCTTATAGTAGGAAAGCCGGGCGTCTTGACCAGTTCATATGCTTTCGGTAGGCTGATGCCCATCTGCGCTGATAATTCCTGTACGCTCATCGTTACCTTCTCCATAAATTCCCTCCGTTTCGGTATTAGGTGCATAACAGATTTTGAATAATTTATCTGTCCTCTATTGTTTTCAAGGATATTTTACGATATAATGTAACCGAAATCTAATTCCTGACGCTTACGCTTACGGTTACCATGTAACGATATGGAGAGAAGATATGCCATATAATTGGAACGGAGATTATGTTCCGTCAAAGGCGGACAGATCCACAGATATTCTGGGACAGAAAGAAATAGGCGGTGTGGGGCAGCTCATCTACCATCCTTTCCGCTATAAAGACTATATACTTGCCAATGACAATGAGGAATACTGTGCTTTCCCGGTATGCAGGCCGGGATATGAACCAGACTTTCCCTCCGATGATTCCGTGTCCGGCAAAGGACTCCTTGTCAGCCTGTGCAATCTTGCCAGACAGATAGACGATTGGGATAATAAGATCCCATATGACCAACTGATCATCCAGTGGTGCAAAGAAAACATGCACCCTTACAGGATTGATTTTGTGTATCAGGAGCTTACTGAAGAAGGGTTTGATATTAAGGGACATGATGCAGAACTGGCCGCCCGTGACGGCATTTTTTCAATCAATGACTTTATGAAAGATCTGGAAAAGCTGTATACCACTGCCCTTTTTTATGAAGCACTGGAGGGAATATGTGTTGCTGATGAAGACGCTGCCTGCAGTTTGTATAAAGAAGGGAAATATTTTGAGGGGCTTCCTTTTTTTGAAAGTTTTAAGAATATCCACAGTATGCCTGATATTGACGTGAGTACGGCTGGCGGGAATCTTGTAAAAGAAATGGAACTTTATGCCGAACATCAAAAAAGCCACCCGGCAAAACAGCCGCCGGATGGACAATTTGAAGAAGAACCTTATGATAATTATTGGGAACTGCTCAACAAACTGATAGAGCGCATCCCCGATTTCAATATGTGCCTGAAAGTAAATCCGAAAACGAACCGTATTGAATTTTCAGCGGATGTAAACTCCGTGTTTGATATAGCATGGTTCACGCTGGCGAGAATGATTTCAGAAGACCCTGCCCCGGAAAATAAGGGACTGTCCAATGATGACCGCAGTGGCGGCATCATGATATGCTGCCGCCACTGCGGCGACTTCCTTATAAGAAGGAATGGCAGACAGGAATACTGTGATAAACCAGACTGCCAGAAAGCGCGGAATGCTAAAAATCAGCGTGAATTTAGGCGCAGAAAACGCATAGAAAACGCCCAAAAACATAAGAAAAATAAGCCAAAAACATAACTTTCACGCAAAACTATTATAAAACTTATCCTGCTATGTTTCATTGTGTGGTGCCATGTTTTATAAGATTATGCGTGATACCGCCGCTGCTGTCAGTGTAAGCATCCCCCCTGTGCTAATTTGCGGAAATTTGCATGTGAGGGGGCGTCGGTCTTCAAAGTGAAATACTGTAGAGATTTGACCTCCCCCATCGGGATGAAAAATACAGAAAGAAGGTTTGCTCAAATGATTAAAAAAGATAACCTTGAAGCAATGATAAAAACAATTGGTTATGTCGCAAGTCCAAGAGAAAAAGACTCTATTTTCTGACACTAAGGATCAACCATTACTTAAACCGCCGCTGTTTTCCTACTTCTCTTTTTTGTATTCTCAGCTATTTTTTTAATTTGTAAATCATATCTATCAATAATTAGCAAATTATTCGGAATATCATTATAATCAAATACGTCTATATAATCATAGTGGGTTCGAATCACCACCATATAAGAACACTTTTTACTTCTTGCTGCTTTTATCAATTTACCCACTGTGTCTGATAAATTTTCATCTTCACGTTGAATGCGTATTGCCACAGTTCCTTCATCTATATGTTCTCTTAAAAATCCATCAATTCCACCATTTCGTTGAACGGGTACAGCATCGATACTTTTTATAATTGCCATGCACTCGTCATCCAAGTTCTGGTATGCTCGTTTCCCCTTTTTAAGTAGAAATGAATCCGTTTTTATAATGCTTTCCAATCTTTCGAGTGTAAGTTCAACGGCATCATTTGTAATGTCAAAGCCTAAATACTTTCTATTTAACAACTTGCTCGCAACTAACGTAGTTCCAGAACCCATAAATGGATCCAATACTATATCATCCTCATCAGTCACTAACTTAATTATCTGTTCTAATAGAATTATAGGTTTTTGTGTAGGATATCCAACTCTTTCTTTTGCTTTGGGATTTAAATACGGAATTTCCCAAACATCAGATAATGGAACTCCTTTTTTTGCCTGTCCCATCACAACTTGACCATTTTCGTCTACTTTATACTTTGATTTGCCCTTCGCGTCTCTTACTCGATCTTGTAAAATTTGGTCAACATTCGTTGTTTCCGAATAATCCGTATATATCATATTAAATTTAAAGTCTTTTGTTTTACTATAGAAAAAAATAATCTGATGATTATTCAATAATCCCTTTTTTGAATTCGACCACCTTTTATACGACCACACAATTTCGCTTTGAAAATTAGTCACTCCAAATATTTCATCTAGTGCAATTTTCAAGTAATGCGAAGCGTTTCTATCACAATGAACAAAGATACTTCCTGTTCTTTTCAACACTCTTTTACATTCTTGGAGACGAATCTTTGTATATGCTACATAGTCGTCCATATTCTCCCACGAATCCGTAAATGAGTATTCAACACCCGCTTTGCTAGATAGTTTTTGTGTTTCTTGTGTAAAAAAGGGTGGGTCCATATAAATTGCATCTATTGAATCAGAATCTAATTGCCTCATTAATTCATAACAATCTCCGCAATATACATTATTTAGCTCCATTCAATCACTTTCCATTTCTCTCTATTATTGATTTCAAATCTATTCCTGTGTCATTCTTCAAATACTCCCATGCCTTTTCTCCAGAATAATACTCGCCACCCAGATCACTATACAATTCTTTCAATTTTGCTTGAATACGTATTGCTTGGTCACGATTAGGTTCATAGAACATAATTCTAATAGGAGTGTATCCAGCCTTTTGAATAATTCTAACTCGCTTATGTTCCTTTTTTATGTGATCCCCATCTGTAGTCGCATCTTTCCACTTTAATTCAATAGCGCGTTTTCCAATCAAACAATCAATCTCAACTGTTTTAGGGCTTTGATCAATCGTATTTGGTAATTTAACTTTCTCTTGTGCATCAGGATGCGCGAGCTTGAAGCACTTTATTGCAAGTTCCTCTACTAATGAACCAGCATATTTGTATAAAAACCTACCTACATTTTGCTGAAAATCAATCTGATATCCTTCTTCATTTGTAAATCCCAATGCACCATATAACATATAGTGATCATTGTTATCAGACTCCATTTCAATCTTTCTTTCCCTAATTTTCTTTTGTAATTCTTCTCTATACCTTAAAATAACCTCTACTAATCTTTCGTCTCTGCTATCCATGGTGACCTCCTTATTATAGTTCTTTTGTTACTCATAGTCAACGCTACATATTTTTGAAAAATGCCTCAAAAGACACATTTAATGCAATCAATATTTTTTCTAAGCTTTTTATTGATAAATTTCTTTTCCCACTTTCAACACCCGCAACATACGTCCTATCTAATTCTGCTTTGAATGCCAATTTTTCTTGACTTATACCTTCTTCTTTTCGAAGTTCCTTTATTCTATTTCCAACCTTATCAGTTATCATAAACTAAACCTCCTTTTAAATTTTCTCACACAGTTACTTATAAGTCTACGGACTATATGTAACACCATCATTAAAAATGATGAAAAAACCACAATCCAGGTAGCTCTACTACCATCGATTATGGCTTTTTCACCGTAATTCATCTATAAAGTACAGCAACTTAACTCTTATAACCTTAGTTTTCCTCTTGATAACTCTCCGAATCAGAGGTAAGATACAACACCACGAAAGGAGGGATTGGATGGAAACAGAATCTGCATTGTACCAGCTCATGGGCATCCGCATGAACGACATCATGAACGGCATCACAAGCGGTGACGGAGAATATCAGAAAATCATCCAAAAATCTGACGAATACTCCGACAAGTTAGAAGATCTGGAACTGCCGAAAGAAGTCCGGCTACTGATTGACCGCTATGTCAGCGAGCAGAACGCTCTTGGCGCCCGGTATGGGATGCTCGCCTACCTGCTTGGATTTTCCGACTGCAAAGAGCTGCTTTTGGAAAAATGCCTGCCCATAGGAACAAAAGAAAAGGTTTCAGAAGCGTAATCTACATGTACCAAATCATGGAAAAGGGCTGCTTACAACAAGCCCTTTTTCGTTTTCTCATTCATAGCCGAGCCTTAGTAGTCTAAATCGTAGTAATTTTAAGGTTTCCCACCATATTTTTCCTTACCATGCCCCAGTTTGCAAAGGTATGGGGTATAGTAAAACTGACCTGCCGTGGCACACGAAAAGTATTTTTATCATAATAAATTTTCCTCCTAAAATGCCCCGGTTTGCCGTGT
>CANOBT010000258.1 GCA_947564305.1 uncultured Lachnospiraceae bacterium
TGTGTGTACACGTCACGAATAATACAAATCTATAAAGGTGCACCGCAAGTTTACACGATATCTACATAAATAATACCACCTCTTTCGCATTGCACCAAAATGCATCTTATGAAATTATTCCCAAGTTACATCGCGTCGGCGTTCAGAGAGCCCAGTTTTAGATAGAAATGGTGATGGTTCAGCCTTTACAAAATCGCCTTGTTTACTTCTATACCTCATTGAGCCATTCATCAGATAGCAAACATCAATTGCGCGTGTTACACCTACATAATGTAAGTTTAAATCTTGCAGTTGTGCGGCTGCATTGCCATATTCATTTGGCAGAATCCATTTATACAAATCCATGTGAAATACAATATTAAATTCTAGCCCTTTTGACTTATGTAGCGTCATAAGGTTTATTTCATTTTCTGCTGCAGGAATATAACTATTTAATAATTTGTCATCCGTTAATACTTGATTTAGCATGGCAATTGCAGATTTACTTTTCTTTTTAGGATAAACCAGCTGTGCTAAGTCTATAATATCGGACTCTACAGAAGAAATAGCATCCCGATGACAAGTAAAGATTCTCTGACAAAGGACGAGTGCTTTGTGATATTTTACAGATTCTAATTCATCAGGAAAAAGTTGTTCGGCATAATCAACAGCAAAAACATTCTCATCAAAGCGTGCAGAAATTATGTCACGAAAAAGGCGCCCCCATTCAGAGTTATCTCGATCCAACGGGGTATCCGTAAAAGTTTTATGAGATGTTTTCAGGACAGAATCCAACAAATGCACAATACCATTATTTCTGCATAAAATCGCCACATTATTGTTATGCTTTACACCATATTTTTCTTTGATGGCAGATAGATTCTGATCAATTTTCTCGGCAATATTTTTTTCGTTCCCAGCAACGGAAACCCTAAAAACACGTTTATCTTCATAAATCTCTTTTGATGCATTAAAGAGGCATAGCGAATATTCTGAAATACTTGGATGACAGCGATGATTCTTATTTAATTCAATATGCTTAAAATTTTTTTGCCCAATCAAAGAGATCAAGTATTTAGGGAAGCGGTTTGAAAAACCATAAATTGCTTGGTTAATATCGCCAACAGCAATACCAGTTAACCCGTTATCTACTAACAATAAAAATATCGCGTGTTGTATTTTTCCGCAATCCTGATATTCATCAATGAAAATATGTGTATACCGTGCTTTCATGTAATTCAATGCGCCAGATACATTTTTTAAAATATATAAGGCAATTTCTCCTGAAATTTCCAAAAATATTTTCCCCTCACTAAGAGCAGATAACAGTAGAGATTCTTGCTCTGGGGTAAGATTGCCATTGATATTATTTAATTCAGAATAACTAGGATCATCTTTCAGCGTATTGACGACTTCATATTCTGGCATTAGGCAAGTCAGATGACTTGCGAAAGGAATTATAATTTGTGAAATGTAGAACTTGTCAATTGTCCCAAAGAACGATTGCTTTGGTTCAACTCCGCGTTGTTTACAACGTCTTTTGAGTTCGTCGCTGGCTTTGTTTGTAAATGAAATCGCTATAATCCCTTGATAACTCGGCAATGATGGCATGATATTTGCGATTTTTTCAACCACTGTAAAAGTTTTGCCTGAACCTGGCTTTGCCGTTACAACAATGTTTCCGGTATGTTCTAGTACTTCCATCTGTTCCTGTGTAGGTTCTTTATTCATGATTTGGGTGAGTCCTTTCTTCAACGGCCTGCTTAAGTATCATTAGAGGTTTCGTAATTTTATTGCCATCAAGTGTCTTTAAAGCCGCATGATGTTCCGATAAAAAACCAAGCATATTTTCAGCTTTTTTAGTCTGCATGACTTTCACAAGTGTATCAACTTTCTTTTTGCCATAATATTGAAAAAGTTCTTCCTGCAAAGGACTATTAGCCAAATCATTTTCTAAATCGATATCGGACAGAAACATTCCAAATAACTCAGCCTGTTCTTTAATGTGCGCATTTAAATCATTGGCTACCGCTGGAGCTTCGGTTTCATATTGCCATTCATTTTCAGCTTTATGATCCGACCAATATTGCAATAACGAGTTATTTTGATCAGCAACGAGTTCCAGAATGCCTATAATGCGAGAAACTCCCGCATAATAGTGCATAGTGGGAGATTTTGTGGGTTTAGAAAAAATATCATTGTCGGTCCTAAGTACCCACGGAATATTTAATGCGTTACAAACCGCAATGTACGGTTTAAAACCTATCCCCTCAACTGACAGGATAGATAGATTATGGCGATCTAAATCAACATCGAGTTCTTGAGCTAATGATGTATAAAACAGTACTTCCGAGGTTCCTTCTACAAGAAAAACTCCATTTGAAAAGAATGTTTCTGAGGATAGCACGTTAAGACGATAGCCGAACTCATCAAAAATTTCTTTCAACATCGGATTACAGCCTCCACAAGCTGCATAGGTAAACTTATTTTTAGAATAAAGCCGCACCATGTTTTCCGGTTTAAACCGTGAGGCAATATGTGGCGAGTGTGAAGTTATAAACACTTGGTCATCGAACTTATTTTGGATGTACTCTGATAATTTTCGTTGCTGATGTGGATGTAGGTGAGCTTCAGGCTCTTCAATTGCATAAAAAGTAACATGATCCACATTCTTTTGAATATTCTGCTTTGCAATCCAAGTAGCCAGGAAAATTTGATTATTTCTACCATCCCCACCTATTGCTAAAGGATTTTCTTCTGAAGAATATGCTAAAACTAAACCGTCTAACAATTTTTCCGCGCTACTCTCACCAGCAATAAACTGAACTGATTGATCTGTGTTGTGAATGGACAGATCAGACAACTCTTTGTTCACTTGTTCTAGAGCTGTAGAAACATAGTTCAACGAACTGACTTTTGTGTTTATAGTATTCAGATCATTTTGAATAGCTGTTGTTTTTTCATCATCTTCTTGCGCTATTTCAACGGTTCGTTTATCTTTTGCAAGTGTTAACATCTGATTCCGTTCGCGCTTTAAAAAAGAAAATAGATCACGATTAGTGTCAACATATTGCATGTTCAATCTTTTAATATAATGACGGCTAGGGAATTCTTCTAAAGTCTTCTCGTTGAATCCCATAAAAATTCTATATGATCCGTCTTTTGTGTTTGAGTAACGAATCATAGTAACACCGTCTTTTATGGAGCCACTGAATGTACTTAAAAGGCAATCCTCTACTACATCAGAAATTGTAACAGTGATTTCAATCTCATTGGCCCTGGAATAAGCATTATAATCACTATCGGCCAACTCCAAATCATGTTCATTAAGTGATTTATCAAATAAAAGTCTTAGAGCATAAAGGAGGTTAGTCTTTCCCACATCATTTGCTCCAATAATCAAAGTTTTTGATTGAAAAGTTATTTCCTCGTCGTCAAAATTCCGAAAACCTTTAATATGTATTTTATCTATTTTCATCTTAACACTCCTAACCAATAAACAGTGTAATTTTATTCTGGAATTTTCGTAAACGGAATAGCTGCTTAAGACAGAAGACCTAAACAATTTTCCAAGTGAATGTCTCTATTCATCACAACTCAATTATACCAGATTTTTCATCTGTATGCAAACATATGGAAAAGCCCACGGAACCTCCGTAGGCTTTAAATTATAAGTTACTCACAGCTAGACTGTGCATTGCTAAAGTACGGTCATGTTGTTTTAGATATTTTTGTTTTTTCTGACATCTGTATCAAGACTTCCGTCCCGTCCCGGAATAAGAATGCCAGTTTTCTATCGGTACATACTGTGACGGACTCAACCATGGAATTCCACAAATCAAGGTCAAACTCTTCCAGGATATCCCCGCATTTCCGTAGCTTATCCAGGCAGCGGCGGATTTGCTCCTTCCTGCCTGATTGTGACAGAAGCTCTTTTTGTATAGCCTTGATTTCTTCCTCAGCCTTTTTACATTCTGCATCCAGTTCAGAAAAGCGGCGGTTATATTCTTCCTGATCTTGGATTTGACGGGTATTTTCCTCCATATAGCGGCGGAGATTATCCATCAGCCCATCATGTTTAGTTTGGGCTTCTGTCATCTGCGCTTCCAGCTTTGTGGTATCTGCCAGTAGTGGCAACATTTCCTCAAACCGGGCAATATATTGTTCTTTATCACCCAGCATTTGGTTAAACGCCTCCACAAATGCCGTTTCGATGGCAGACTCATCCAGATTGGGGGTGGAACACATTGTTTCTGCTTCATATTTCTGGTTGCAGCGCCAGATATATTTGCGGTGCTTGCTGTTGCTGTGCCAGACCTTCCGCCCATAGTAGCCGCCACATTCTCCGCATATGATTTTGGCTGTAAATGGGCTGCTCCGGTGCAGCTGCCGCCTGTTAGGTCGTCGCCGCTCAATTTCCTGTTGTACCAGATCAAAGGTTTCTGGATCTATGATTGCTGGGTGGGAATCTTTGATATAGTATTGCGGTACTTCACCGCGGTTCTTTTTGCTTTTCTTGGTCAGAAAATCGGCAGTATAGGTTTTTTGGAGCAGGGCATCGCCTTTATATTTTTCGTTAGTAAGGATGCTCACAATAGTAGAGGCGCTCCATTTTTCTTTACCTCTTGGCGTTGGTATCCCACATTTGGTAAGGTGGTCGGCAATCGCACGGATAGTTTTACCTTCCAAGAATAGCTGGTAGATTTTCCGGACAATTTTAGCTTCTTCCTCCACAATTTGTAAAATACCGTCATCGCCTTTTTTGTAGCCGAGAAAGTATTTATACGCAAGGGAGAACCTGCCTTCTTCCATACTGCGGCGTTTTCCCCAGGTCACATTCTCAGAGATCGAACGGCTTTCCTCCTGTGCCAGGCTGCTCATAATAGTAATCATCACCTCGCCTTTGGCATCCAGCGTGTAGATGTTTTCTTTCTCAAAATATACTTCCACATTTTTCTCTTTCAGCTTGCGGACGGTGGTCAGCGTATCGACTGTATTTCGGGCAAAGCGGCTGATAGATTTTGTGAGGATCAGGTCAATCCTGCCGCTAAGTGCATCCGCAACCATCCGGTTAAACCCTTCACGTTTTTTGGTATTCGTGCCGGAGATGCCTTCGTCCGTATATACATTGACAAACTCCCATTCCGGATTGCTTTGGATATGCCGGGTGTAAAACTCAACCTGTGCTTCATAACTGGATAGCTGTTCATCAGAGTCGGTAGAAACCCGGGCATAAGCCGCTACACGCTTTTTCTGTTTAGCAGTATCCGCTATGGCCGGATGCAGGCTGTTCCTGCTTTCTATTTTGTGGACGATTCTTGCACCAGTCATTGCTTTCTCCTTTCTGCTTGCCGCCGGGCGTTTTCCCGCGCCTTTTGTTTCATCTCGGGTGTCCAGCTTTCCCGGCGGGATTTATGCTGCCAGGCTACTTCTTCGGTGTGCCCATCACGGAATGCGTAAACCAGACAGTAGTGCTTTGGTACGCGGATTTCTTTAATTTGTTTCGTAAGTGTTTCACGGTCAAAACCTGTTACGCCTAAAATTTCTGCAGTTTTGGTGATTAAAATGTTTTCTGGTATCTGCTGCGCAGGGCAGGCATTTTTGCCGCGGGTATTGAATGTAGAGCAGCACCATACCGGCTTTTCGCATTTCTTCCCGGCATTGGCGATCTTATGGCGGAAATTCTTGCCGCACAGCCCGCAGCGGATCAGGCCCGTAAAAAGGGTTCTCCTGTGCGGATTTCTGGTTATGCCAAACTTTTTGATCCGGCGCTCCAGTTCCTGCTGTGTCTGCTCAAAAACCTCCCTGCTTATGATAGGATCGTGGCTGTTTTCTACAAAGTACTGCGGCAGCTCCCCACGGTTTTTTACGTTTTTCTTGCTGATGTGGTCTAGACGGTAATACTTCTGCAAAAGAAGGTCGCCTGTGTATTTCTCATTGTGGAGGATGTTGCTGATGGTGGTTTCACTCCATAAACCGCCGCGTTTGGCAGGGATACCTGCATGGTTCAGTTTTTTAATAATGGCGTTGAATCCCATACCGGAAAGGAAATCCGTAAATATCTGTCGGACGATTTCAGCTTCTTCCGGGACTATATGGAACGTCCCGTCCTTAAAACGGTAGCCCAATGCATCGCCGTTGGTAGCCCGCCCCTGCTCAAACAGCTTGCGGACGCGCCATTTCTGGTTTTCTGAAGCGCAACGGCTTTCTTCCTGTGCAAACGAAGCCAGGAGCGTCAGCATCAGCTCACCGTCTGTACTTAAGGTATGGATATTTTCTTTTTCAAAATAAACGTCGATTTCCAAGGATTTGAGTTCACGCACTGCTGACAGCAGGGTTACGGTATTCCGCGCGAACCGGGTCAGTGATTTGGTGATCACCATGTC
>CANOBT010000259.1 GCA_947564305.1 uncultured Lachnospiraceae bacterium
GTCCGTTGCTCCTCACTTCCTTTCTGTTTTTTCTCCCATTCTTTTTCACATTCCAGCCGATACCAATGTGCAACTTCTTTCAGTTCAGCATCACGCCTTGGTTCATATTCCTTCACCCAAGCGTTATAATGTTCCCTCGCCCGGACGCATCCAATTTTCTCCAAAGTGGCAATCGCTTCTTCTGAAAATCCCGGATAACTTATTTCAAAAGCATATATCCTCTTTAAAAATTCCTTTGTAATGTGTATATCCGGCTGGATAAGTGCAATCAGTGATTCCCTATTCGGCGTGCATTCCATAGAGTTTTTCCTCGAAATATGCCGTTGGAACCTTACCCGGAATCACTATGTAATGTTTTTCAGCTAATTCGCTGTTAAGTTGCCGGATAATGCCATAGGCTTTGCTTTCAGACACTTCCAACACCGCCATAACGTCCCGGACGTTCATAATCTGCTTACTCATGCCGCCCTCCTTCTTTTCTCATGCTCGCTGTCTACCACTTTTTTAAGCTCTTCCAGCTCTCGATCAATGGCTTCCAGCTCTTCGGCGTACTCCGGCTTCCAGTTAATTCCCGAGTGGACCAAGATAAAGAGACGCCTGTCCACCAGCTCTAAATATCTGCATATCTCTTTGCTCTTTGTCCGTCATAAGCTTCTCCTTCCTTAGTCCTCCAAAATTTCAGTTACATCACACTCAAGAGCATCTGCCAGCCTTCCCGCAGAAACAACAGATACTTCTCTTTGGTTGAGAATAACATTCATCCTCGCCCGGCTTACGCCATAGGCTTCTGCCAAATCCGCCACGCTCTTTTTCTTTCTTGCCCGGCAGATATCAACCTTATCTCTGCTGATTCTCACAATTTTACCTCCCATCCAATCACAAATGTGATTTATTTTATTGACAATTCTATCACATTTGTGGTATTATGTCAATGACAAACGTGATATTTGTTTACATTTTGCATTTAGTTTGTTAATATGGGTATTGTGGAGGTGATACCCATGACGGTAGGCGAAAAAATATATAAATTAAGAGTTTATTCGGGATTATCCCAAAAAGAGTTTGCTGACAAAGTAGGTGCATCTCAATCGGCAATAAATTACTGGGAAAATGGAAAGCGACAGCCACGAGTTGCTCAACTCAAAAAAATTGCCAAATTTCTCAATTATCCTTTGTACGATTTGCTAGATGATAATATTGAATTGGAAAACGTAGAGCTTGAAATGAAGCGTGCCAGACCTTTTGGGGCAAGCGAAATGACAAAACGCCCAGAGAACAAACCATTTACTGGGCCATTACAAGGCAGGGAATTGCCAAAACAGAAGCAAAGCAAAAAATTTGATTTTCTTGATGAAAACTATTTGAATTACATTCGGTTTAAAATGGCACGAAGAGAACCTTTAACCGAAGAAGAGGAAGCATATAGAATGTTCCATCTTAGTAAAATTTTTAGAATAGATGTATTTGCAATATACTATTTTCTTTTAAATAAAGAGGGAAAAAGCAAGGCAGATGAAATAATAGACAGAGCAATAGAGCAAATAGCGTTACTAACCAAAATACCAGAATACCAACCAAAGCTACCCGACGCACCCCAAGAATAGCCAAGCCACTTTGGGCTTCAGGTCTGTCCGAAAAAAGGACAATCCAAAACTGGCGCATCCAATCAGATGCAGGGGTGCTGGTAATTATGGGGCAGGGAGCCTTAAACCAGGGCGTCTCCAAAACAGAGATACCCGGCAAAAGCCAAATGTCCGTCACTATGCCCTAAATAGGCTTAACCACGGACAAATGGTTGTGGTTGCTTCTATTCGCTCCATACAGACGTTTTATGCATCCATTGATAAGAATAACCATCAATAGCCATACTGCCCGTATATGGACGGCTAGAAGCGTCACACGGCATACTGCAAATTAAGGGATACCGCCCCCGGAATTACCGGGTAGGGTCTAATCAGATCACCCTTTATCCGTTTCAAACGTGGGAACTGCTGCACCATGACAATATAATATGCTTAATCGGACAGCCGGGAGGGCGTGCGGCCATTCCGTTCCGAGTTCTGCGGAAAGGAGTGGTGCTTATGAGTACATATGAGGAATTAATGGTTATACTGACAATCGGACTTTTGATTGTTGCAATTCTGAATCTGAAAAATAAGTAAGCCGCCCTGCTCTCTGGTAAAGAATAGGCGGCTTACTTAGTCACTTAAATCGCCGAGACGGATAGGCTCAATCTATCTTCCGGCTGTCCTGTTAAGCATATTATATGCCATACATACAGATTTTTCAATCATAATTTAAAAACCATCCGCCTCAGCAGCCGATGGACAAAGGAGGCTACCATGCCAAGAATAAAACCATCACCCGAAGAAGACAGAAACCGCATAATACGGGCAATCATAGTCGGAAATCAAGAAAGATACGCTATATCTGATGAATCTATCGCAAAATATCTCCATATAAGCCTTGCGACATTCAAAAAGAAAAAGTCTCGTCCCGTGAACTTTGACTTAATGGATATCCATGCACTTGCTCGATATCTTAAATTTACCCCTGTGCAGGCGGCAAGTATTGCCCTTGGACGGGACATCACGGCGAAAGAAGTGAAAGATTTCATTTTGCTGTAAAAAATATTTATGCGATTAGGAAGGAAGATCCAAAACTTCCTTGGGGAAAGGCTCGTACAGCTATCAGAAAATTCGTTGCAATGTTTTTTATTGTGAGCGCTTTATCACTCGGCGTAGAAAGGACGGAGGCTATGATGACTAATGATGCAGCAGGAATTTCAACTTACAAAGAAACCAAGGTTTCCATCAATGCCAGCTTGGCAACTGGCAGCCTTTCTTCCTAATCGCATAAACTTTTCTTAAATACTATACATATATAATACTTTTGCAAAAGGAGGCTTTTCATGTCCACCAAATGTACTGTATATATTGATGAGGCTGGAGATTTGGGAATAGGGCGAGGCACTCAATGGTTTGTGCTTGCGGCAGTAATCATAAATAAAAATGCTGAAGCACACGCAAGAAGCGTTCTCAAAACCATAAAGAAAGATCTGAACCTTGACAATATCCATTTCCGCAAACTTCGGAACTTTGAACAAAGAGCATATGTTGTAAACAAGATATGCGATTCAGATTTTCAGTACATAAATATTATACTGGACACTTCTAAGCTGGACATTAACAAGTTAAAAGCCACCAGAAACACACTTACAGAGAAGCCAAGTGTCATTCTTTATAATCACGCCTGCAGATATCTAATTGAGCGCGTGTCATGGCTGCTCCGCGACACTGACCGCATAGGAGAAATTGTATTATCCAGCCGTGGAACCTCAAGGAACACCGAATTAATTGATTATATTAACAAACTGCTGACTTATCCGGGAAACGAAATCGCTAATCAGTTTTCTAATATATGCAGTAAAACCGCTGAATCATGGGATATGCTTCAATTAGCAGACATTTGCGCTACTTCTATGTTTTACTACCATGAAATAAACACATACGGCTTTTTACTTCCATGTCATGCAATGAAATTACGAAAATTCCTTTATCAAAGGAATGGATCGGTAGACAAATATGGGATAAAATATTATTCTGATGAAATGAAACCAAGACAAGATTACTTCTCAGACCACATGGTTTGTAAATAAAAAGAAAAAGAACCCCCGGCACGACTACCACATGTCAAGCATGCTGGTGATTTCACCCTCGTGTTATCCGGCGACGTTCTTCCTCTGTAATATTATAATACGCTAAATATATTTATATGTCAACAAACATTTGTTCTGTTTTTGTGTAGAAACACCACCTACGGCGCATAACATTTTCAGTGGTCCTTGGATATTTTAGCATATTTAGCTCAAAAGCAAAACCGCCCCTGCGCCAACAGGAACGGTTTCAGATATATCCCCGAAGAGATACACCAGTTCTGACAATACATAGTGTATCATCCCCGGGCGCAGCTTGCAAGTGAACCGTCTGATTTTCCAGATCATTCACAGGCTGTTATTTTTATACCCAAAAAGGAGGATAACACTATGGCTACAGCAAAAAAACTCCCGTCCGGCTCATGGCGGTGCCTTGTCTATGATTACACGGATGAAAACGGAAAACGCATATACCGCTCTTTTACTTCTGACGATCCGTCCCCTGCCGGAAAGCGTAAGGCGGAAGCGCTTGCCGCTCAATATGCAGCAGAAAAGGAGCAGAAGAAACGCAGTTCGGATAAAAGCCTGTTTTCTGACCGCATGGAAAGCTATATCACTTCCAAAGAAGCCGTTCTTTCCCCTGCCACGATCCGGGGCTACCGCAACATCCAAAAAATGCTCCTGCGCGACTATGCCTCATTCTGCCACATGGAAATCCGAAAAGTCTCACAGGATGATGTACAGAGGGTGATAAACAGTCTTAGCCGCTCAAAATCCCCTAAGACCGTCCGCAACTACCATGGGCTCATAGCATCCGTAATCGGCTCAGATTTAGCCCTCAGAACCTCCATGCCACAGAAAATACGTCCTGAGCTTTATATCCCCTCGGATGACGAGATAAGAGCCTTGGTTGATGCCGTAAGGGGCACGGAACTGGAAATCCCTGTTCTCCTCGGCGCGTTCTGCATGATGCGGCGTGGCGAGATTTGCGCCCTCACTCTTGATGATATCCAAGGCGATGTAATACACGTCCATCACGCCCTTGTCCTCGGCACCGATAAAGAATGGCACTTGAAAGCTCCCAAGACAGGCAGTTCTGACAGATATATCAGCGCACCCGCATTTGTGGCGGACAGAATCCGCGAACTTGGACATATTACCACCCTCAATCCCCACTCCATCACCATCATGTTCCAGAGGGTGCTCAAACGGGCTAATATAACACATTTCCGTTTTCACGACCTCCGGCACTATTCTGCGTCCATCCGACACGCTCTGGGAATCCCGGATGCCTACATCATGCAGGAAGGCGGCTGGAAAACTGACGCCGTGCTGAAATCTGTATACCGGCATGCCATGAGCGACAGGCAAAAGGAAATGGCTGACCTTGCAAACAATCATTTTTCCAGATTATGCAACACAAAATGCAACACAGAAAAGTAAAACACCGCATTTCTGCGGTGTTATTAAATAGCGAGAGGGGGACTTGAACCCTCGACATATTGCCAGTTTTCCTTGAAAATACGCGGTTTTTCCGATTTTGCTTTGATTACTTTTGATTACTTGGTAATCAAATTAATAAGATATAGCCTTTTCAATCTGTTTTGCCGCATCTTCGTCACTTTTGTTGTTAAAATAATAATGATTCTTTGTGCAGTCAATGGATGTATGTCCCATCTGCTTCACCACAAGACTTTCATCGACACCACCGTTTATTAACTTAGTAGCATATGTCTTTCTTGCTTTGTGCATTGACCGTTCCTTGATTCCAACATACCTACATATTTTAACAATCTTAACACTAAATGCCTTCTCCTTAATCCGTTTCCCGTCACTCATAAACATATATTCACCAAACGGATTTATTTTTCTAATCGCTTTTAGCGTCCGCTGTGCATCTGAATTTAAAAATATGTCCCGATTACCTGCTTCTGTCTTAGGCGATTCACGAACCTCAAAAATATACTTTCCGTCTTTCCCTCTATATCTTACTTCTGTGCGCCTGATACACAACTTATTTTCTTTAATATCAGAATATTTGAGTGCACATAACTCACCAACCCGTACCCCTGTCTGAAAAGCAAGTAATATTCCATAATTTATCAGTGAGACATTCTCTCTAATATAGGATGATATCTTTTCAACTTCACTATCTGTAAAGACAGATTCTTCATCTTTAATCACTTTCTTTGAAAAGCATTTCTTAGGCAAATCCAGATCACCCATAAATTGTGTAATGCTAATCTCAGTCAATTTTTTCTTTTTTGCATATTTAAAGATTCCGATAATCAACAAACGCAAACCACCATACGCCTTATTAGATAATCCCTTGCGTCTTATCGTTTCTCGGATAAACAACTCTAAATCATCCTCCGTTATCTTACGAATATCTTTTTCAGCAATATCAGAATTATCAAAAAATCTGTGAAAATCTGTTTTATACCTGTCATATGTTTGTTTCTGAATTTCTCCATATTCCAGTTTTTGTGAAGACCATTCTTGAAATATATCACTCAGCAAAATTTCTCTTTGTTCTTTGTAGTAATCAATGATTATTTTTTCCAAATCACTTTTTGATTTTCTCTTTTTCAATACTCTGCCATTCCCTTGTCTTGGCAGATATGTATACCATTCGCCATCCTTTCCCT
>CANOBT010000260.1 GCA_947564305.1 uncultured Lachnospiraceae bacterium
TGCGTGTTTATCATAGAATAGCTTCATATCAACATCACCCTTTACTATTCTATCATAAACATACAACATATACAACATAAAAATAAGAATAATTTGACAAAAAAATACAGGCTTCATGCGGCCTGCAACTATTTTTTCATTTATTCAAGTGTCGAACTCCCGTTCGGGTACTTATATCCTTTATAAAGCCCTGCTCTTTCTTCTCTAAAAAACTGTAAATAAGTATCCATAAATTTCCCTTTCCTTTCTACCGGAAAGTATGCTACTATATATTTGTGATTAATGTAGCTTTTCCGGCTATGCTTGCCCTGCAGGTATTGGCGTACCTACGGGCATTTCTATTCCTGCATTATATTTTTTATAAATTCCTTTGTATATTTGTCCGCTATCTGCCTCCTTACATTGACTTCCGGCATTATGACAGGAATGGACACTGAATATATCCTATCCGTAATCCGAGAATCCGTTTTTAGATCTTCCATCCGCACATTGCTTGTAAAAATTGTCGGATAATGGTTCGTATACCTCCTGTCAATCAGACGGAACAATGCCGTTGTTATCCACTCTTTATTATCCACTTGTGCGCCGACATCATCAAAAATCAGCAATCCCGAATCAAGTATAGAACCGACTCGCTCCCTGCTGCTGTTATCTTTTGCTTTCACCAGCTCGATATAATCCGTCACACCGATAAATTTAACCGATATGTCATGCATTTTAAGAATCTCATTTGCCACAGCACAGGCAATCATGGTCTTTCCGCTGCCTTTTGTGTCAGAGTAAAAATACAAACCGCGCCCCTCGCGTTGAAATTCCTTAAAATTTATTACAAAGGCATTTACAATATTTTTCTGTGTAGTTATATCTTCCGGATAATATCCCCAGTTAATACTTTTCCCTGTACAGTAAACATACTCAGGCGGCATACCGCTACGGTTACGGCGTTCATTAAGGCATAAACCCGAGATAGACCCATCTTCTAGAAAAATATCCTGTGTATCATAATCAACCTCATCATATCTGTGTTGCACCATCAAACCACTTGCTGTTTTTGTTTTGATTTCTTCCACCTTAGTCACCGTCGCCAGTCCCCATGAACTGCTCATAGAAGTCTGCTGCTGACTTCCGACTTTGATTGTTTGTTCCAGTGGTATCACCGCCTTTCTTTTTCTGGTAATCTGCATCCTGCTCTTTCAGTGGAAACAGTCCTTGCCAGCCATTCATGACAGACTGGTTAAGAATTTGTATGGCATGTTTATTATCCATCAAATCACTGAACGGCAGCACTGCAAGGCGATGAAGCTTTTTAATCGCCAGTTCAATCGCCCTGTCCGTCATTGGTTTCTTCATCTGTTTCCGCATTTCCACATAACCGGTAAAAGCCTGATTCAGTTCTTTATCATCGGGGAAATACATCTGAACTCGCTCCTTTTCTTTTATATATTTTCTTTTCTCTTTTTCTTTATTATCTTTATTATCTTTTTTTATTGTTGTCGTTAGAATGTCTCTTACATGTCTCTTGCGGGTCGTTCCGTGTGTCGCAATGCTGATATAAACTATAGTTTTCTACAGTAAATACGCTATATCTGTTTGTTGTTTTGACTGTCAATTCGCCTGTCGTTTTTAGGTGCGAAATTGCTGTCCTTAATTCCCGTTTTGTAAGGGAAGTTTCCTCAGACAGCTTATCCAGGGATGAGACAAAAGAACCACGCGGCACCGTTGTACCTTTAAAACTCCCTTCCCTCCAGTTAGCCCTCAACAGCATATGTATAAACAGCCGGCATGTATTGACATCACTGTACCATTCCCAATCAAGAATTTTTCTGTGCAAATTTATCCGCCCAACTAATTTATCCACTGATATGCACCCCATAACATTTTTCTTCGAAATATGCTTTTGGAATTTTCCCTGGAATCGTAATGAAATTTTGGGCTTTTAATTCATTATTTAGCTGCCGGATAATGCCATACGCTGCGCTCTTGCTTACATCACATACCTCCATGACATCCTTAACATTTACAAACTGCTTTGTCATTTTCTGCTGTTCGTCCTCCTTCCTTATACGTTCTATCATTTCCATGATCTCTTCATGGCGCTTTACGGTTTCCTTGTGGCGTTCCTTGAACTCTTCGGTCCCTATCCCCAAGCGTTCCTCTTCTTCGGCTATCAGTTCGTCCATCATCGCCTTAAACTCTTCCATTGACATAATCTACTCCTTTCCTGTGCGATGCCGCACAAACCTCTAACCATTCACACGCCGCCCGGCATGTTATTTTTGTTTACTGAATCTCTTTCACATATTCGTCTGAAATCATAAATGGAGTTTCGTCCTCCTCATGATCGGGATTGTAAATTACATCAATGCCAAGCACAACGTTGTCAATCGTTCTTTCCAGCTCCAGCATCATGCCGCTGCCTTCTGCATTGATTCCAGCAAGAACCTTTGCTACTGTGAAACCCTCCATCATGTCTTCTCTTACCTCTGCATAATCTCTGAATACTTTTGCCATTGTTTGTTTCTCCTTTGCTTTTTACTTTTTGAGATAATTCTTAAATCTTTCTTGCATAAAACACTAAGTTTATCTTTGTCAACCCTTAAATTTAATTTGGTACAACTTTTCAGATACTCCATGTTACAATCCATTTACAGGCATAAGGCCGAGTAAACGAAAGGGGAAAATGCATATGACAAAGTTCTGTCCGTTTATGAGCACCAACCCGTCCATACTGGAAAAGAAATTACCGTTAGAAAAAACCGTTCCGTGTATGGAATCATGCGCTCTTTACTTTAAAGGCCATTGCTCCATCAATGTGCTTGCCCAGACGCAGTATAAAGAGTACATGAAAAAGTATGATGCTACGGAAAAAGTTCCGGCTGATGACTGTCAGCAGTAGCGTTGTACAGTTGTAAGGTTGCGGATATCATGCCGATGTCGCTATCCTCCTTTCTCTATGTGAAGAAAAACTCCCCATAGTCTTTCTTGTCAATTTCCAACAATTCCGCCCACTGCTCAATGTCAGACTGCGAAAACTCCGTCTTTCCGGTCAACTTCTTGGACATTGAGTTTTTGGAAATGCCGAGTTTGCAGGCAAAATTTGCCTGTGTACCATACCGTTCGACAATCCTGCCCTTGAGCTTACTATACGAGTACACATTCTCACCTCCTTCTAAATCTAAAAATACTTCAGTCCTCAATAATTTCAGTTACATCACACTCAAGAGCATCTGCTAATCTTCCAGCAGAAACAACAGATACTTCTCTTTGGTTGAGAATGACGTTCATCCTTGCCCGGCTCACACCGTAGGCTTCTGCCAAACCTGCCACACTCTTTTTCTTTCTTGCCCGGCAGATGTCAACTTTATCTCTGCTGATTCTCATTGGTTCACCCTCTTTCGTTTTGGTTTATAAATTAACTATAGTGTATTATATCAACTTTGTCAACTATATATTTCTCTAAAATAAGTTTATTCCGTATTAGTTGATATTAACATCTTTTAATTGATTTGCTATTCTATAGATGGTACAATTAACTTTAAAAAGGAGGTTAGTTGTAATGGGAGATATAGAATTACAAGTTTTTTCTGATAGAATAAAAAAATTACGACTTAGTTTAGATATGAAACAAAAAGATTTTGCTGAGGAAATAGGAATTACCGCTTCAGCCTTATCTTCATATGAAAATAATTTAAAAAATCCGTCTATTGCCGTTGCAAAACGGATTGCTGAAACGTTCAATGTATCTATTGATTGGCTTTGCGGGTTATCTAATAAAACGAAAAATAATGATGAACCCGAAACATATGCAGACGTGATTGATTTATTAATTAAGGCGGAGGACGCTTTAAAATTTAAATTGGATCCGCATCGCACAGACTGCATCACTATTCATGATAAAGTTATGAAATGCTTCTTGGATGATTGGGTGAAAATACTCCCTTTGTTCCGCGATGAAACTGTTGACGATGAGTTATATAAATTATGGGTAGATAACAAAAAGAAAGAATATGGGAATATTCATATAGGAAATAAAGGTGAAATAGAAGAGTTTCTAATTCTCATGGAAGTAATCGGAAGCCCGATTTTGTCAAAACCAAAATCAGACACCCCACCTCAAGACTAACCAAGTTCATTTTGCCCGAGGTCTGTCCGGAAAACGGCGGCGGAACTCTTTTTATTGTAAAAAAATAGTAAAAACTTTTAAAAATATTGATTTTTTTCCACTTTTGGCATATTATAATATTGTAACGCTTGTTACATTGTAAATAAGCCTTAGGTGGTAGGCTCCCAATGATATGGGCAAGGCCGATACCTAAGGCTTTACTCGTTTTAAGGAGGTACTGATACATATGAAAACAGCTATCTTGGTGGACGGTGGATTCTATCGCAAACGTGCCGCGCATCTGTGGGGAAAGAAAACCCCTGAAAAACGTGCTGCTGAATTATATGCATACTGTTCTGCACATTTAAGGCATGAGCAACGCTATGACGACCGCGTGTTGTACAGAATCTTTTATTATGATTGTCCTCCTCTAGGGAAAACGGTATATCATCCGCTTTTAAAGCGCGGAATTGATTTCAGACACTCCGATACCTATGCATGGACTAATACATTTTTTGATGAATTAAAGAAACAAAGAAAAGTTGCGCTCAGGCTAGGCGAACTATCTGATGCATATGCGTCATACAGAATCAGTACGCCTGCATTAAAAGATTTATGCTCCGGCGAAAAAAATATTAGCAACTTAAAAGAATCTGATTTCACGATTTCCTTCCAGCAAAAGGGCGTTGATATGCGTATAGGATTGGATATCGCATCTCTAGCATATAAAAAGCAGATAGATCAAATAATACTTATTGCAGGCGACAGTGACTTTGTTCCTGCTGCCAAATTGGCAAGGAGGGAAGGAATTGATTTCATTCTGGACCCGATGTGGGCAACTATAAAAGCCAACCTATTCGAACATATAGATGGACTTATGTCACAATGGGGCTCAAACAGAAAAACAGATAACAAAACTATTGACGATAGTGAATCTGAAGTATAATAAATGTTAATGAATATCAGCAAAGGACCACTTAAATAAATTTCATTATAAATATTGACTTTATCACACTCTACTAATGGTATTATAAGGATACAAAGACATATAATACAGATGGGTGTGTAAGCCTATATCAGCGTGTGTATTTTTAAACATAAGTTGCCTGTGTGGTAACCACTGATATAGCAACACCCATTTTCTATTTGTACTGAGTAAAAACAGCCACTACTCTTTTTATACGCAATTTTTAATTTGATATCAATTATTTTCCGATCCATTCGCACGCTGCCCGGCATAAGGAAGGAAAGGAAGATAATTATGCCAGCATACAAAGATGAAAATACAGGAACATGGTATTGCAAATTCTACTATACTGACTGGAACGGCCAGAAGAAGCAGAAGCTCAAACGGGGTTTCAAGCTGCAGCGCGAGGCCAAGGAGTGGGAACGCATATTCCTGGAGCAGTTTGCCAAGAACCCCGACATAACCTTCGCGGCACTTTATGGCAAATATCTGAAGTTCAAGGAGAACCGCGTAAGGCCCTCCACCCTGGAGAGTCAGAAGAACGCTATAGAACTGCACATACTGCCCTATTTCAAGAACAAGGTCGTATCAGAGATAACCCCCGCCGATATCGTAGAGTGGCAAAATGCACTGTTGGGAAAGCGATTTTCCGCATCCCACACGCGTCAGATTAACGCCTATTTGAAGATGCTTTTTAAATATGCCGTGGATTATCTCGGTCTGTCGCAAACTCCCGTCAAATCGCAGATATGCAAGCCAGAGCGGGGCAATATAGACTTCTGGACACCGGAAGAATACAAGCTCTTCTCTGACAGCATCCGGCACAACATAGAACTTTATACCGCATTTGAGATATTATTCTACACTGGCATGCGAAAAGGGGAGCTTCTGGCTCTTACGCTGAATGATATCGACTTTTCACAGAAGACCATAACCATCAATAAGACACTGGCTTATGTAAGCGGCGTGTACGTCAACCAGCCGCCAAAGACCCAAAAGAGCAACCGCATGATAGACGTGCCGGATTTCCTCCTGGCTGAGATTCGTACATACGTCAGCAAACTGTACAAACCTGAGCCCGAACAGCGGCTTTTCCACCGCTCCCGCGTATGGCTCGGCGAGGCTATTACCCACACATGCAGCAGGATAAATGTTAAGCCTATACGCGTCCATGACCTCAGGCACCCGTATGTCAAGCCCACGACAAAAAATATAATTCTGTAAAGCAGAAATC
>CANOBT010000261.1 GCA_947564305.1 uncultured Lachnospiraceae bacterium
TAGAGCATACTTAATTACAGTCAACTTCGGATCTTTATCGCTAAAAACTCCCAATGTCATTAACCCATAAAAGATATAGAAAAATCCCTTTTTTTGTTTTAAATATTTTTCTCTGAACAAGAAAATATAATATGGATAAGATTTTATATATTGTATTTTTAGACCTTTATATTCTTTTACATCATCAAATCTTTGTTGTAACGAAATAATGTCTATCGTATACCGATTAATGATCAAATCTATTATATTTTTAACCACTACCCCATTCATTGTTAAATTTGGATAACTGGAATCTGTAACTACAAGTATTTGCTTCTTCATAGACATTTATTTTCCATACAACTTATTTCTTCATTGCTATTTAATGTCAGTATAAAACTGAAAAAAAACACAAAGTAGAATCCCATAAACACGTTACTGAAAATACACATTAAAGCATTTAATATGACAAGCATTTTTTTATCCGTATATTTCAAACAATATGCATATATAAAAACGATTATCGTTGTTCCTATTATTCCAAGACAGCATATATTAAAAGGCCAACTTGAAAAAAAGGTTGCCGTATAGTTCCCATATCCCCGTCCAAATATCCATTCTCCTATAGTTAAATCTTTTAATGTAATAAATCCATCACTTCTTCCACCTATAGTTACTAATGAATTCTGTGGTGAAAGTATTCTGCTTATTGTTCTCTTTCCAAAATCGGATGACAATAAATATCCTGTCGCAATCAAAAGAAAAAAAATCAAAAAAAGAACCCCTACTTCAAATGTTCTCTTCCATTTATATCTTACCATTTTTTTTATAAGCCATATTCCCCAAAGCATCGCCGTAAATATTACTCCTTGTCCGGATGTCGATAAAACAACACCAAGTGTAATAAAGGCTGCATTTATCAGAGATTTTTTATTCTTAGAATAAAAGATATATAATACCAGTATTATAGATACGTACTCAAAATAGTGTGCCGGCTCATAGAAAATGGACGTCGGTCGAAACATACCTGTTGCCAGATTCGAAGCTCGGTATTTATACTCTTCCGTATAAGCCCATCTTGCACTGTATCCCACAAAATCATAGCAAAACAACAGATAACTTAGATATTGTATATACACCGTAATTGTCGCCAATAACGCTATACACTCATAATATTTTGTGGCATATTCCAGATCAAAATACCCTTTCCAGCATATATAAAGGGTGAAAATAATATAAAATAGATTTTTAGCCATTCTTACCATATATTGCTGGGGACTGGCTACGTACTGTGTGCGAAAAAAAAATGATATACATGTTATTCCAATGATATAAGCAATATAAATACTCCACATACCAACTTTAACTATGGAGCGATTATTCTTTTCTTGATAGAATCCAACACTGCCAATTAAACCGGAGAGAATAATCATAATAAAACTCCCCAGATCCAAAAACTTTATTGGGCTTTTATATATAGAAAGCAATGGCAATAATACTACAAAAATGCTGCATCCTTTTTTTATTTCTTTACACCCTATCGTCATCTGTAAACCTATTTTTCTAATACAATATATAATTTATAATCTTTGCTTTTTTTTTATTTTTTTCTGTAATTAATATACGCCTGACATATTTTGCATAGTTATACGCCAAGAGAAATAAATAAAAAAAGAAAGAAATTTTTTCTTCTTTCTTTAAATATCTAACATTCCGCATATTTCCTTTATGCATATCTTTTAAATTCGCTGATAATCCACTTTCTCCAAACTGGCACTTATTTCCACCTGCGATTTCATAAGTTATTGGGATATAATAAAGAGGATAATAATATGCTATGCGGTTCCACAAATCTATGTCCTCAGCATATCTCATTTCTTCATTAAACAAACCTACCTTCAAGAAAATTTCTTTATTAATTAACGCAGTTGATGTATGGGGCCAATTCTTTAACAATATATGCTTTAAATCCAGCATATATAAATTATTACTCACTTTTTTCCCCCAGTGAATGTTTTCGTTGTTTCTATTACACCCTATAAATAGAATTTGCTCATTTTTTGATATCTGCTCCCATTGTTTCTCTATCTTTTCTGGCAACCACACATCATCTGAATCCAATAATGCAATCCACTCTGAGTTAGCCTCTCTTATTCCTACGTTTCTTGCAGTTGAAACCCCACCATTTTCTTTTAAGATAATTTTAATTTTATTTTCTTTTGAAAAATTTTTTTTAATTAATTCTACAGAATCATCTGTAGAGCCGTCATCCACAACAATAATTTTGTCTATTAAATCAAACCTTGTTTGATTTAATACGGAATTAATACAATCAACAATAGTTCTTCTGCTATTGTACATTGGTATAACAACACTGATCATGATATCTTTCCTAAATTCTTTTAATTGTCTGATAAATAAAATTCTGCTTCACGCAAAAACCAATTTACAAACTTCTATAAATATACATTCAAATATATACATCTTTGAATATCCATTAAAACAATAAATACGATATCTGTCTTTTATCCGCAGCAACATTTTCCGGAGCGACTTTTGATTGCTTATTCCACCTAACGTAAAGTTCGTAATAACTTTATCTGATATAATAAATTTTCTCTTCTGTTTAAACTGGCGAAGCCAAAAATCAAAATCAGCATATATAGAGGATCCATAACATCCTATCTCCTCATAAGTTTTTTTTGTAACAAACATAGCCGGATGACAAAAATCCATCGAAGTTTTATATTTTCTTATTCTTGGTTTTTTAATGCTTTTTCTATTTCCCTTCCATTTATATACAGCACACATCAGAATGTCACATGAAGAATCTTGAAACATATTCACTGCCGTTTCCGCCGCATCCGACTCATACCAGTCATCGCTGTTTACCATTCCTATAATTTCTCCGTTTGACATCTCAATGCCCTTGTTCATAGCATCATACAAGCCCTTATCCTTTTCGCTTATGACCCTGTATCTGATTTCTCTGTCCTCAAATGCCTTTCGGTATTTCTCTACAATATCAATCGTTTTATCTGTAGATTTTCCATCAATTATCAAATACTCTATATTTTCATATGTCTGCTGCAAAACAGATTCTAACGTTTTGCTAATCGTCCTCTCACTATTAAAGCATACCGTTATAATACTGACTAAAATATTGGCATCATTTTTACTCTGCTCAATCATTCTCCATCTACTCACTATTAACTATACTTCAGGCATTTCTGTTTCTAAAATGGATTTCCCTGGATTCGTAACATCAAACTCTAATCCATCATACCGACTCAGCTCCTGACTGTAAGCGTTGTTCCCAAACGCCTTATCCACCAGCCCCGATATCTTCCCCGGTACATAGCTTCCAGCAACCACCACAGGTTTTAGCAGCTTTGTCACCCATATCTTCTTCCCCGCCGCCTCCGCGATCTCCCTCACCATCTCACTGGTCTTCGTATACTCCCCGTTCTGCGGGAAGTAGATCCCTCCCTCTCCGGACAGCATCAGCTTACACAAAAATTCGCAGAGATTATCGATATACAGCATCGACCTCCGGTTCTCCACATCCGGAAATACCGGCAGCTTCTTTGCCAGTTTCTCCAGAGTACGATAGTTTCCTTTACTTTCTCTCCCATAGATCATCGGCGGCCGTAACACCGCCACCCGGAAATCTTCATCAGCAAGCGCCCTCACCCCTTTATCCGCCTGCCACTTGCTGTCCCCGTAGAAATTCGCTGGGGCCGGCAGCGTATGCTCATCGATCATCTTCTCCTTCCCATAAGGAGCGGAATCTCCATAGATGATCATGGAGGACATGAAGACAAACTGCCTGACTCCCCCGGCTTTCGCCTTCTCCGCCGTCTCTATGGCCAGATCGGTATTCACTGCATAGTATTTCTTTTTCTCCGCCTCTGAAACTTTCCCTATGTCCGCATGGGCGATCCCCGCCACATGGAACACCGCATCATAAGGGGAAAAGTCCGCCTCTCTCCAAGATGGATCCTGCATGTCCAGCGTATCAATAGTAAAATTTACAGGATAGTGTTCCTTCGCCCAGTTCTCGAAGGATTCTCCGATATAGGAACCTGCTCCGGTAATCAGAACTCTCCTTTTATTCTTTTCACTTGTATCAATATTGAAATGCTTTCTATATCCGTAGTCTTCAAAGCCGACTTCTTCCTCGCTCACTGTTATTGTGTATCCCCTGCCCCAGTCTTTGACGCCTTCCCCGCTTTGGGATTTCTGCTTCTTCCGATTCATCTCCCCGGTTCCACCTTCCACAACTCCCCGGCTTCCCAGAACCGAAAAAACAGTTCCCACTAAACATCTCAAATCAAAAAACAGGGCTCTCATCCCGCCCTGCTGCAGCTGTCTTGCGTATTCTCCATCCAGTTTCGCCTTGTCCGCGATCTCCAGCTCATCCCGTCCGTTGATCTGGGCCCACCCGGTAAGCCCCGGCTTCACATCATTTGCCCCGTATTTATCCCTCTGCGCTATCAGGTCATCCTGATTCCACAGAGCGGGGCGCGGTCCTATAATACTCATATTTCCCGCAAAAATATCCCAGATCTGGGGAAGCTCGTCCAGACTGTATTTTCTCAGGAATTTTCCGACCCGTGTGATATACTGCTCCGGATTAGTGAGCTGGTGTGTCGGTACATCATGGGGCGTCGACATTTTCATGGATCGAAATTTGTGGAGGCGGAAGTGTTCTTTTCCTCTGCCGATGCGCTCCTGTGTGAAGAAAACCGGTCCCGGATCGTCCACAAAAACTGCAGCGGATATCCCTGCGTAGAGCGGGGTCAAAAGAAGCAATCCTGCAAAAGATAATACCTTGTCTAACACCGGCTTAATCTTCTTTTCATAGGCGGTTCCCTCCGCACCCTCTCGCTCCGGATGCTCGCTCCTGCTATTCTTTCTTTTTCCAATAAAGTTTAAAACAGCATAACAGCAGGCCATAAAGCCTGCCGCTGCCACGATTGCTTTCTTCTTATTTTTCATTTTTCTTATATTTGCTGAAACGCCATTTCTCACACAGGGCAGGCTTCGCCATTCCGGCATATCTCCATACCCCGGATCAAAAACTCCCTGTGACCACTGCCCTCTGCACCGCGCGCGAAGCGTCGTCTGCATCCTTCAGCTTCTTTTACCTCTTTTCCACCACTCCAAGTCCCAGCGTTACTTCCACTTTCCTGCCAAGCAATGGGACTTCCAACACGACCAGTCTCTTATGTCTCAAAATCTTCTTTATTCGCCCCTCATAGTCTTTCAACGCTCCGGAAGTAACGACCAGCCTGTCCCCTTCCAAGTACCCCTCCGAGTATCGGACCACATGCTCCTCATCTTCGAGTTCTCTCAGATACGCCTCCTCTTCTGGGTATAACGGCGTGATCTCCTCGCCTGTTTTCAAAAGCTTTGTCATCGCCTTTATCTTTTTCAAGCGCAGGTACATATCCTCCGCACGGTCTGTTTCTATAAAAACATAGCCGGGAAAGAGCCTTGTCTCCACCATGGTCATTTCCCCGCCCACCTTTGTCATCCGTTCCGCCAGGGGAATAAAGATATCCTCCCCTTCCTCCATCACACGCTCCCGGCACTGTCTCGCGATCTCCGTTTCCCGTCCTGTATAGACCTGTATCACATACCACATCAGCTCTTCTCCGTGATCTCCAGGCCGACGCCCACCAGTTTTTCCTCTCCGTTTGGAAACGACAGGCTGATATAGCCTTTTCTTTTATGCCGGTCGATCTTTCTGACGGAAGGTTCCAGCCCGGCCAAAACGCCATCTTTTATCTTTAAAACGCCGCTTTCGATCACCCCGTAAGACATGCCGATCTCATTTGTCTCTCCTGTCAGCTTCGTCAGAAGCTCTTCCTCCTCTTCCCGGACCGGGCAGATTTCTCCGTTGTAGCCCAACAACTTTGCAAGTCCTGTCATTCGTTTCAGCTTTTCAGCGGATGCGGACGGATCATCTGTTATCAGAAAAACATAGCCCGGCAGAAAGCGCTCTCTTTCTTCATGCCACTGCCCCAAGTATCTTTTTTTGCTGATGCAATACAGTACTTTGCAATCTTTGTAGGATCCTTCCGGAAGCATCTTTTTTGTTTTTTCTTTTACGGCCTCCTCACGCCCCGCTCCTGTCTGTATCACATACCACATCTTTTTCCCTTTCGACTTACTTTCCAGAGAATATCTTTATTCGAGATTTTCAGGAAATTCTCATAAACTGTATTTTTCTGCTCTATAAAGTAAAATGACACTTTTCGTAGATTGAGTTAATCTGCGAAAAA
>CANOBT010000262.1 GCA_947564305.1 uncultured Lachnospiraceae bacterium
CACGGTCTTCCGGTGGAGCTAGAGGTAGAACGTGCCCTGGGACTGGACGGCAAAGAGCAGATTGAAGAATACGGTCTGGAGCCGTTCATCGACAAATGTAAAGAAAGTGTTTGGAAATACAAAGGCATGTGGGAGGATTTCTCCGGTACCGTTGGTTTCTGGGCGGATATGGAGCATCCCTATGTTACTTACCACAATGATTTTATCGAGTCTGAATGGTGGGCATTGAAGCAGATTTGGGATAAGGGCCTGCTCTACAAAGGTTTTAAGATTGTTCCTTACTGTCCGCGCTGTGGAACTCCGCTTTCCGCGCAGGAGGTGGCTCAGGGATATAAGGATGTGAAGGAGCGCTCCGCCATTGTCCGTTTCAAAGTGAAGGACGAGGACGCTTATTTCCTGGCATGGACTACCACACCATGGACACTGCCCTCTAACCTGGGACTTTGTATTAATCCAAAAGAGACTTATGCGAAAGTGAGCTGCGTGGACGGCTATACTTATTATATGGCAGAAGCCTTGCTGGATACGGTTCTTGGACCTCTGGCGCAGGGTGGAAAGCCGGCATATGAGATTTTAGAGACTTATGTAGGAAAAGATTTAGAATACAAGGAATACGAACCTCTCTACCAATGTGCGGCAGAGGGAATCAAAGGGCAGAATAAAAAGGCATTTTATGTGACTTGTGACAGTTATGTTACATTGACTGATGGTACGGGAGTGGTGCATATTGCCCCTGCATTTGGTGAAGATGATGCCAATGTGTGCCGCAAGTATGATATGCCTTTCGTACAGCTTGTGGATGAAAAGGGAAATATGGCGGAATCTACGCCGTTTGCCGGACTATTTGTGAAAAAGGCAGACCCGGAAGTGTTAAAGGAACTTGAATCCAGAGGACTGTTGTTTGCCGCGCCTAAGTTTGAGCACAGCTATCCTCACTGCTGGCGCTGCGATACCCCGTTAATCTACTACGCACGGGAATCCTGGTTCATCAAAATGACCGCAGTAAAAGAGGATTTGATTGCAAATAACAATACCATCAACTGGATTCCGGAAAGTATCGGGAAGGGGCGTTTTGGCGATTGGCTGGAAAATGTCCAGGACTGGGGCATCAGCCGGAACCGTTACTGGGGAACTCCGCTGAATATCTGGCAGTGTGAGTGCGGCCACATGCATTCCATCGGAAGCATTGAAGAGCTGAAATCTATGTCTGATAACTGTCCGGACGAGATTGAACTGCATCGCCCGTACATTGATGAAGTGACGATAAAATGTCCGAAGTGCGGCAAAGAGATGCACCGTGTGCCGGAAGTGATTGATTGCTGGTTTGACAGCGGCGCTATGCCTTTTGCGCAGCATCATTATCCATTTGAAAATAAGGAAATCTTCGAGCAGCAGTTCCCGGCTCAGTTTATTTCTGAAGCGGTGGACCAGACCCGTGGATGGTTTTATTCCCTGCTTGCGATTTCTACGTTGATTTTTAATAAGGCTCCTTATGAAAATGTCATCGTTTTGGGTCATGTGCAGGATGAAAAGGGTCAGAAGATGAGTAAATCCAAAGGAAATGCAGTAGACCCATTTGACGCTTTGGAGAAATACGGTGCGGACGCGATTCGTTGGTATTTCTATGTAAACAGCGCGCCTTGGCTGCCGAATCGTTTCCACGGCAAAGCGGTGATGGAAGGGCAGCGTAAATTCATGGGAACCCTCTGGAATACCTATGCCTTTTATGTTCTTTATGCCAACATTGATAATTTTAATCCATACGAGCATGGCTTAGAGCTTCATAGCAAGCATGTAGAGAATGCAGGCGGAGGTTCCGCTCAGATTACGATTCCGGACTATGATACGTTGTCTGTGATGGATAAATGGCTTCTTTCCAGACTGAATACGTTGGTTCGGACAGTAGATGAACACCTTGCAAATTACCGGATTCCGGAGAGTGCCCGTGCATTGCAGGATTTCGTAGAGGATTTGAGTAACTGGTATGTGAGAAGAAGCCGGGAGCGCTTCTGGGCAAAAGGCATGGAGCAGGATAAGGTCAATGCGTATATGACGTTGTATACCGCTCTTGTGAATGTGGCAAAAGCAGCGGCTCCATTGATTCCGTTTATGACGGAGCAGATTTACCAGAATCTGGTGTGCGGTCTGGATGAGAGTGCGCCGGAAAGCATTCATTTGTGTGATTTTCCGGTAGTAAATGATGCTTATATCAACCAAGAACTAGAAAAGGATATGGGGTTGGTTCTTAAGCTGGTTGTTATGGGACGTGCATGCCGGAACACCTCTAATATCAAGAATCGTCAGCCGATTGGACAGATGTTTGTAAAAGCTGATTTTGAACTGCCAGAGTATTATCAGGAAATCGTGGCAGAAGAATTGAATGTAAAAAATATCAAGTTTACGGACGATGTTCGTGACTTTACCTCTTATACTTTTAAACCACAATTAAAGACAGTCGGACCAAAATATGGTAAGATGTTAGGCGGCATCCGAAAAGCGCTGGACAGCCTGGATGGAAATGCGGCTATGGACGAAGTCAATGCAAATGGTTCTTTAAAACTGAATATTGACGGACAGGAAATTACTCTGTTCAAAGAAGACTTGTTGATCGAAGCAGCACAGGTGCCGGGATTTGTGTCAGAAAATGACGGTGGAATGACGGTGGTATTGGATACCAATCTGACAGAGGAGCTTTTGGAAGAAGGGTTTGTCCGGGAGCTCATCAGCAAGATTCAGACCATGCGTAAAGAAGCAGACTTTGAAGTTATGGATAAGATTCGAGTGACCTATGCAGGAAGCGAAAAAGCAGAAGCCGTATTTGCAAAACATGCAGAGGCTATCGGAGGCGAAGTGCTTGCCAATGCAGTCACAAAGGCAGAACCCGCCGGATATGTGAAAGAGTGGAAGATTAACGGCGAGGATGTTACTATGGGAGTGGAAAAAGAGTAATTAACCACATGAAAAGGGGAGTTGAAGGTTCGTGTTTGAAAGATTGTTTGGAAAAAGCAAAGAGGAAAATATGGACAATAAGGATATGTACAACGACATTCATACGGGAGGAAATGAAAACATGTACAGCAAAAGATTTGACAAGGAAACATTTAAGGAAACTGTGAAGGATAATGTAAAAACGCTTTACAGAAAGAAAATTAATGAGGCGTCTCAGCAGCAGATTTTTCAGGCGGTATGTTATGCGGTAAAGGATATTATTATTGATGACTGGCTGGCAACCCAGGAGGCATATCAGAAAGCAGATGCGAAGACTGTTTACTATATGTCTATGGAATTTCTCATGGGCCGTGCCCTGGGTAACAACCTGATTAATATGACAGCATATGAGGATGTAAAAGAAGCTCTGGAAGAATTGTATCTGGGAATCAATGCGATTGAGGATGAGGAGCCGGACCCGGCACTTGGAAATGGAGGTCTTGGAAGACTGGCTGCTTGTTTCCTGGATTCATTGGCAACCTTGAATTATCCGGCATATGGATGCGGTATCCGTTACCGTTATGGAATGTTCAAACAGAAAATCAAAGACGGCTATCAGGTAGAAGCTCCGGATAACTGGCTGAAAGAGGGATATCCGTTCGAGATGCGCCGCCCGGAATATGCGAAGGAAGTTCGTTTCGGAGGAACAGTACGTTTTGAGAAGGACCCGAATACCGGAAGAGACATCTTCATTCAGGAAGGGTATGAATCTGTCCGTGCGATTCCTTATGATATGCCGATTGTCGGCTATGGAAATCATGTAGTCAATACCCTGCGTATCTGGGATGCGGAAGCAATCACTGACTTCCAGCTGGATTCTTTTGACCGCGGTGATTATCACAAGGCAGTGGAGCAGGAAAATCTGGCCAAAACGATTGTAGAAGTCTTGTATCCGAACGACAATCACTATGCAGGAAAAGAGCTGCGTCTGAAACAGCAGTATTTCTTCATTTCAGCAAGCCTGCAGGCGTTGATTGAAAAATACAAAAAGGATCATGACGATATCCGCAAACTTCCTGAAAAAGTAGTCATTCAGATGAATGACACACATCCGACGATTGCAGTACCGGAATTGATGCATCTTTTGATTGATGAAGAACATCTGTCATGGGAAGATGCATGGGATATAACCACTAAAACATGTGCTTATACGAACCATACCATCATGGCAGAGGCATTGGAGAAATGGCCGATTGATTTGTTCTCACGGCTGCTTCCGCGTATTTACCAGATTATTCAGGAAATTGACCGCCGTTTTGTGAATGAAGTGCGTGCAAAATATCCGGGAAATGAAGAGAAAGTCCGCAAAATGGCAATTCTCTGGGATGGCCAGGTCCGAATGGCAAACATGGCGATTATCTCTGGTTTTTCTGTAAATGGTGTTGCACAGCTTCATACCGAGATTCTGAAAAACCAGGAATTGAAAGATTTCTATGAAATGATGCCTGAGAAATTCAATAACAAGACAAATGGTATCACTCAGAGACGTTTCCTGGCACATGGTAATCCGTTGCTTGCAAAATGGATTACCTCTAAGATTGGCGATGGATGGCTTACCGATTTATCACAGCTTGCAAAACTGAAACCATTAGTTGAGGATGAGCAGGCAAGACGCGAATTTATGCAGATTAAGCATGAAAATAAGGTTCGTCTGGCAAAATATATTAAGAAGCATAACGGAATTGATGTAGACCCGAACTCTATTTTTGATGTACAGGTGAAACGTCTCCATGAATACAAGCGGCAGCTTTTGAACATTCTGCACGTAATGTATCTGTACAACCAGATCAAAGAGCATCCGGAGATGTCCTTCTATCCAAGAACATTTATTTTTGGAGCAAAGGCAGCAGCAGGATATCAGCGTGCAAAAGAAACGATTAAATTGATTAACTCTGTTGCGGACGTGATAAACAACGATAGAAGTATCAATGGAAAAATCAAAGTGGTATTTATTGAAGACTACCGTGTATCCAATGCGGAAATGATTTTTGCGGCTGCAGATGTCAGCGAACAGATTTCTACTGCATCGAAGGAAGCATCCGGTACTGGTAACATGAAGTTTATGCTCAATGGTGCTCCGACTCTCGGAACAATGGACGGTGCGAACGTAGAGATTGTAGAAGAAGTAGGAATTGAAAACGCATTTATCTTCGGATTAAGGTCCGAGGAAGTGATTGGCTTTGAAAACCATGGCGGATACAACCCGATCGACGTTTATTTCGCTGATTGGGAGATGAAACGCGTGGTAGACCAGTTGATGGATGGAACGTATGCACATGGCGATCATAATATGTATAAGAACCTGTACAACTCTCTTCTGAATACCCAGTGTACACCAAGGGCGGATATGTACTTCATCTTGAAAGATTTCCGTTCCTATGCGGATGCACAGAAACGTGTGGAAGAAACCTACCGTGACGAGCAGAAATGGTCCCGCATGGCGATGATGAATACCGCATGCTGTGGAAAATTCACATCAGACCGTACAATCGAGGAGTATGTAAACGATATTTGGAAGCTTGAGAAGGTAGAAGTTCAGCCGTTAGAGGAAGATTAAGAGAATGTTTGAGTCGGGGAGGGGACACGGATCAGCAATAGATTTATGCTGCTAAGGTCCCCGTCCGCTCTTTCAAAGAAAAACTATTTACAGCGGGCACTCTTCTTGAGTGAAGTTTAACCTTTGATTTTATCATTCTAAAATAATATGTGAAATTTTTTATGAAATTTGAAAAAAGGCGTTGACAATTACAAAAGTGTTCTGTATAATGGCTAAGACGCTGTTGAGAAATGGCGTAATCATATAAGAGTAGTTAAATAGTGTCCTGTGTAAAAGCAGGTCATAATTCAGAGTCTGGAGAAATACTCAAGAGGCTGAAGAGGCGCCCCTGCTAAGGGTGTAGGTCGGGGAACCGGCGCGAGGGTTCAAATCCCTCTTTCTCCGTTCGGTATTCAATAAAAACTACTGGAAGAAAGCCAGTAGTTTTTGCATGTGGTTTTTATAATGCTTATGGTTGGATGCCAGAAAGAAATAATAATGTGGTGCACAAATCATGTTGACAAAGAAAATGAAAAAGTTCTTGACAAGTGATGTGAGATGTGATAACCTAATAAAGCTGTTTTGAGAAAGACAGTAAAAGAAAAATAAAAAATTTGAAAAAAGTTCTTGACAAACTGATGGCGATGTGGTAAAGTAATTGAGCTGTCAGCAAGAACAACAGCGATGAACCTTGATAACTAAACAATAGACAACAATCCTTGAAAATTTCTATAAGAGAGA
>CANOBT010000263.1 GCA_947564305.1 uncultured Lachnospiraceae bacterium
ACCTTCCGGTATTTAGGCGAAGATGCCGACCAAATGTATAACGACCTTTGGAAAGAAGTAAAATCCCAATAACAGGCTGGAAAAAATGGATTTTTTAAAAATAGTAAAATTTTTCTCTCCCCTACAAGCTGATTTTAGGTCGGTTGAGGAATTGAAAAACGCCGGGAAGCTGCTCTCGGCGTTCTTTTTATTCCCTGTTTTTGTGGTGCTTTTTGGGTGAATGGTGCCTTGTCTGAATGTTATCGCTCATGTTCCTCTTTTGGAGCGCAAAAAAACGCATGGTTTACAATTTACTGTTCCATGCGCCTTTACCAACGCATCCGCAGATGCGTGTTATTTTGATATTAAATTGTTTTACCGATTACGCTAACTGCATAACCTCGGCTTCGATTTCTTTTAATTCATCAAAAGATAATGCCGGAATATAATCTGCAATTTCCTCCAATGTCATTTTTCCTTTTTTTATCATTCTTTCTGCTGTCTTTCTTTCCGTTTCTTTTTCAATGTCTTTCGTATAAGTCCTCATAATCTGCTCATCATCAAATAAACTCATCATAATCGTTACTACCTCCACTTCCTTGCTGCTTAGATACTGTTTTAAGATGTTCCTGTCCTTGCATATGCGGATTGTTTCCGTAACCGCCTGTTTCGTCATTCCATGCTCTTTTATCTGCTCGTTAAAAACCTTACAAAAAACAATGTTCTGGGAGCGATGGACACCACCTGACAATACCCTTCACCACACTCTATATATAAGGAAAATCAACATAGATATCCACCGCTCCCAAATGACTATTCTCTTTATGCGACGTCGCATAAAGTAAAAATGCCGGTGGCTGTTGGTCAGCTCCACAGGTTACCCTCACACGCTCATTACGCAACGTGTTACTCTACCTCTCCCATTTCTATGGGCAAGCCCCACCTTCGGGGGTGTATCATTATCACTGACAAACATATCTTCGCTCCTTCTCTCACCAAAAGAAGTCACACAGAACGGATCCAATCGCTCTCCCCAGCTCCATTATTCAGGCTATTTCCCAAATTGAGGATCTTTGCGCATCCACTGTGAAGCTCCCTGTCTGCCAGACGTTACCGGACTTTATGACGCAAAAGCTGTATTCTTACGCATATGCGGCGTATTTATCATGGATCATTTATATAGAAAAGCCTTTATTGGCTGATCCTCACATCTTCCTCACCATTCTCAGACATTCTATCCCCTGCGGGATTCTGGGAATCAAACCAGTCCCCTACCTCATAACATGAATATGTTTCTTCCGTCACATCAAAAAAATTCTTCTTTTCGTATATCCGCCCTCTTTTTTCTACCTCGTCGCAAATATGTATCCGATATCTCGTCGGAATATATGCCATGTTTCCATAAGCCCTTTCTCGGAGTTCACCATTAATCACTTCTTTTTTATATATAGTTCCTTCTTTTAAATATATATCCGCTCCTGTGTACAACTCCAAACCATAGGATATAGAACCAATAATCACTATTGCAATCAATCCAACGATCATACCTTTTGCCACTATCTTAATATCTTCCATCTCTTTTTTCCCTTTCTCTTTTTTCCCTTTCACACACCAACACCCACAGTCTACACAATTCTTTTGCTCACATATATCACTCTATGCCCACAATTCGCACAGTACCTTACATGTTGATCTGGCTGCTTGTACTGACATTTCGGGCAAAAATACTCACCCTCTTCTTCCAGCAGAAGCGCTGGCATTTCACGCTTTTTCAAGCACTCATTTTCGGTTTTAAGATGCGCCGTCTCTGCCTGAATCATCAGCTCCACATCAGGCTCCGCTTCCTTGCTGTCACAAACGACGGCTTTTACCTTATGCAGTTTATTTTCACAGAAAAAGATAATTGTATCTAAAAGATTCCAGTTAACTATGTAATTCATCACGATAAATGATTCTCCCTATAAACCAATCTGCTTCTGCAGCTTTTCCAATTCATTTAATATTTCATCCATGTCTTTCAACTTTTGGGTGAGATGGAGCATTTCTCTCCACTCTAAACATATCCATAGAAACAATAACAGCTTCATTGCAGCTCCCCTCCTTTTTTATTAATACCCTTTATGCGACGTCGCATAAATTACCGTTCTACTTGCTTATCCTCTCGCTGCCTTTGGATGTCAACATCCTTCTTCCCTTCTGTCTCCTTTTAAAATTTTGTTAATCGATCATGGAGGGATTCCTTCTCTGCCTGTTCTTCGACATACCCTTTTCTGATCCACGATTCAGGTACGGCCTGCTCATATCCTTTTTATGGCTGTCCAACTTCTCTTTCCTTCTTCACTCTGCCAGGCGTTGCTTCATACCCCTTTTGTGTAAGAATAAATACATTTCCTTCTTTTGCATTGTGATACATCTTAACCCTCCCTACTGTTTGAATCTTATTTTTTAGTATGAGACATCTCATAAATTTAAAAGATAGAAAAAAAGAGACACGCTAGTTAACATTAAAAGAATAAAAAATAAAACAAAAGGTAATAACACGTACTTCAACAAAAATTTTAAAGCTGGTTTTATAGAATCTGCTCTGTTTATTTCCCTGTTTTCAACAAACTCTTCGAACAACGCATTTAAAGCATTTGCTAACTCATCTATAAGTTTTTCTTCGCTTAAGAAAACCGTTGAAACCAAAGAAAGAGATCCCAAAATTGAAAGGAATATTGCTATTACAATTTCTAAAGTTGTCATGTATCTACCACTCTTATCTCAATCATTTTCTGTTTCAGCTTGTGATTCCATAATATTCAAAGATTTCAACCCCATCCCAATAACATAACGCAGCATTTCTGCTTGGCTATCGTTATAAAAACGTTCTTTTTTTAATTTATCAAGTGCTGGTTCCCACTCTGGTAATAAAGTAATCATTGCCCGTTTTACATATGTTGACATAATCTTCTCCTTTCTACCATCACATCACTGTATCTATGTATCACTCATTCACCACAATTATAGAGTATCAGTGATACACCTGTCAAGAACTTATTATTAAAATGTATCTTTACATCAGTGTATCACTCGTGATAAGATGTATATTTAGGAGGCAAAGCCATGGCAACCAAAAAACCACGATACATGATTTCTGTTGACATTGATATGTTCAATGCAATTGAAGATTTCCGTTTTGAACGTCGCTTTCAGACCCGTTCTGAAGCTACTACAGAATTAATTCGACTCGGATTAGAACAATTAAAGAAAGAAGCCAACCTAGAGGCACTAAGTAAGGAAGAAGATCATTCTTCTTTTAAGTCACAAGCCCCAGATACTGAATAAAGCCCCAGAAAACTAGATCTGGGGCTTTTCGCTTTAGTAAACATATAAATCTTGAACTGTTAGTTCTTCATAGATTTTTTGTTTTACTCGGCTACCGATGATTCATATTCATATTGCTCTATATTTTTTGTTACACAGTTGTTGAAAAGCGAATCAGTTTCTTCATAACCATTGTAATAATAACTCCCCTTCGTAAAGGCTTCTCCATTAACCATTCCCAAAAAAGCTGACCCTGTAGGCATTGTATAGTTTGTCAAGTCAACACTGCATGTTCCATCCGCTAAAACTATGATATCCTTAAAACGGCAATATGTATAAAAATCAAAATTATTTTCTGAATTTTCAACACTTATTTTATATATATTATACAAAATATTATTCTCATACACTATCTGATTCTCCTTAGGTCGAAGAAAATAACTCCCAACATATTTTATAGATTTTAATGAATCTTTCTCCTCCCATGATGTTGCAACCCGAGCCCGTAAAGCATCTTCAAGTTGCTTCGTCATTTTATCAAGCGTATCTTGTGGAATCTCACCTATACCCATTACATATCTGTCCAAATCAGGAACCACATACTCCTTGTTATCCTCAATAGCATTATAACCGGCCATATGTAATTCGTCTTCATCGTATTCCACGGAAAGAATAATAGGCTCGCCCACTTTTAAATTTGTTTCTTTACTTAACGTATATCTCTTAACCCCAGGATAAGAATCTGTATTTGAATCTGCGATCTGTGCTGTAACATATGGTGCTATCCCAGAAAATTCTATATCTATATTTTCAAATAAATCGACCTCTTTAATCTCTTTCAGACCCGAAACTGTATATGTTTTTTCACCCTTAGATAATAATTCAAAATCATACCCTTCCAACATCGCCTCATTTATACTCGCTTTAACAACCACTTGATCTCCATTTGACAATCCTGATGCTGGTTGCATTTCATATTGAACCGCCATTTCAATATTTAATGCACTTCCTAATGTGTCAAAACCATCAATGCTCTCGATTCCTGCCGCTTCGAGTGCCTCACTCTCCCAGAAATATTCATTTTCCAATCTGGCGGTTCCGTAACCATCATATCCTTCAAAAGAAACTTGCAGATTTTCTGTTACATCAATTTTCTTCTTACCGCATCCAGTCAATAGTGCAACCAAACTCAGCATAACAAAAGCGATAAATTTTCTTTCCCTCATAATCTCTTCTCCTTCGTGTTTTATCTTTATGCGACGTCGCATAAATTTTTTTGCCAGCTTCCCCAAAATTATATCAAGTCATACCATTTACAGCAATGACTATTTATCTTTGTCTTGAAATAAAGGCATTCCCCAATAAAGCGGCGGCACGTCTTCCAAATTTAAAGTAGGACAGTTATCCTTCCTGCTTTCCTCATATGTACTACATCCATAAAAATATGTCCCATCCGATTTATTCCGCTTAATTATCATCAAACTATTTTTTCCATGATTTTTACAGTTAGGACAATACGCTGCTTGCGCTTTCCGATCCGGCACTTCCTTCTTGATACACGCAACAACATTCTCTCTAATCTCCGAATCAGTCATAGACTCCGAACAGTCCATTGTTATTAACTTCATACCGCAGCGCTTCATTATTTCCGCTTTAAACTTGTCCCGTTCTATTACCTTCGGATTTTCTTTATGTTCCTTGCCCTGTACTTCTAAAAAGAAAATCGGCTGTAATTCCTCATTATAAATCCCAAAATCAAAATGCATCTTTGTTACTCTGTCTGTTAGCTTCTGATCACTTTTCCAATCTCCCCACCAAAATATTTCCCGAAAAGATACATGAGGCAAAATCAGATATTCCTTGTCAATAAAATTTTTAATCTCAGAGTAAACTTTTTCCTCCATATTATTGATTAGTTTTCCATCCCAGAAGGACTTTTTGAGGGAAAACAAATAAACCCGCTCCATCAAATAATCATTTGATTCTTCGATTTCCTGTTTTCCCAATATTTCAGCGTTCATATTTTTTACGAAATTATTTATTTCAGAAATTGTTGAGCTGTTGGCCTGATCTGCATTACCTCCTGACAAAGCCGTCGCCAATTCATTCTGGTTTCCCCGAACATCGTAGTGAATTTCTGTTTGCAGATTTCCATTTCTACTAAGCAGAAGTCCTCTGCTACTATATGCCACGGAGCACCTAATAAATATATTTTCCAGAAAAAATATGATAACAAAAGCAATTTTCCATATCGTGTCCGGAAGCGGAAAAAGCCCTGCGTCAGAATAGAGGATTCCAAAAACTATAAATGTTACAACAGCAGAAAATAAAATGGTCTTTATCCAGAATCCAATATTTATATTAGAAATTAAGAAAAGAAGTCCAACAACCGCTGCTCCAATCAGAATACAAACTACGGAATGCCACTGGAAATATGTATGTACTGACGATCCGACTATCAGTCCTACGATTCCGTTTTCTATAATCTGATGTTTGCTGAACAACCAGACCAAAAACGCGGCAATAGCAAATATCGCCAGATTCTGTATCAAAATATTCATTGGTATACCAGTAATACAAGATATGATTATAAAAGGAACTGATAATATAGCAATTCCAATAAATATCGGAAAGCCCAACACGATCCCGACCAATGGGCCAGTTAATAAATCATCACCTGAATTTGACATAATTTGTATCTCCTCTTAAGTATTTTTATAAATCCCCTAAAATCTTTCTTTCTGTTTTCAGCAATTTATGCGACGTCGTATAAATTAATTTCTTACAATTTTCTAAAATTATACCAGATTGGACTACGTTACGCAATCTTGTGCCGCACCGTATTGTTTCACGGAAATTTTTTTATTGCCAACCCATTCAATACGTATTATAATAATCATACAAAGAGCGCTCCGTAAAGCAAACGGTTCGCCTTAGTTAT
>CANOBT010000264.1 GCA_947564305.1 uncultured Lachnospiraceae bacterium
TTCTGCTCTTACTGTAATTTTTCCTCTACCTGTTGTATACGCTTCTTTTATTCCTGAATTACAAGGACGGACAGGTCTCTATCCCAAATAAAGAACTCATGGATAAGTTTGCGGACCTTGTCCAGAAAGAACCTTCCTTCGGTAATGTCTACCGGCTCACAAAGGAATCCGAGAAGATGCTCCTGGCAACCAAAGCGGGCGATACCGATACCATGACAGAAATTCTGGAATTTGTCCATAACACAGAGAGCCCCTCACTGCTTTACAACAATGAAGCAGAACTGGCATCTATCATAAGATTAGTGTATCTAAAAGCGCGTGATCATTACAAAATCGAGAGGGAAGACAAAGCGGGCGTCGGATTTGTTGATTATATTTTCTATCCTTACAGTAAAGAGGATGACGCTATCATTATCGAACTGAAAGTAAACCACACTGCCGCGGAAGCAATACAGCAGATTAAGGACCGCCGGTATGCTTTACGCTTTGACGGGAAAATTGGAGAACAGCCGGAATACACTGGGCGCATACTTGCCGTAGGTATTGCCTATCACAAAGATGATGCAAAAAAAAGACATGAGTGCAAGGTAGAAGTGCTGAGGGAGAGAATATAAAATTTCATTGAAAAGGACAATTTAACCATAACAAAAATAATAATCAGCAAACAAATTACTATTGAATATGAGGAATCGGCTGTCAAAACAGGTCACCAAACCAATGGTTTGACGACCTGTTTTTTACATCATATGTTGCAGGACGTCATCTGTTGCTACTCATCTAAAATCTCATCAAAAAATTTATAACGCTTGTATTCATCTGGATTTTTATTGTTTCTCTTGACTTTTTTTCAGGTCAAATTTCTCCCCATCCGTCCTCCCTGCACTAATAATGTCTCCTTGCATACTGCAAAGAAACGTATATGACACTTCATCTACTATAACTTCTATCGACATCCCATCCATCTCCAATATACAAAACATACTAAATTCCAATTCTTCCTTATTACGATTTAAAAAATAACCCTAGATGAATGTCCCTCTTCCTGTTTCTCGGCCTTGGCACACCTCACCGCCATCATTAGCAATACCGCTGCTAATACTAAAATAATTCTCTTTTTCATATTCTGCCCTTTCTGGCAGATAGGCAAAAAGCAACCCGTTTCAGGCTGCTTTACTTTAATTTCATACCTCTCACATATATTTCAACTGCCGCTTTCTCTTTATCCGTAAAAGATTCCCATGTTTCCAACACTCTCCTTTGTTCAGCGGATAACTCCAATTTTTCAATATCCCTTGAAAAAAATTGCGATAATGTAATCCCTAATCCATCACATATCTTATCCAGTGTATAAAAAGTAGATGTGCTTCCTCTTTTCATTAAATTTGATAAAGATGACTGACTGATACCAGTCTTTTTAGATAGCGCATACATAGACATCTGTTTTTTATCACAGAGTTCCTTTATTCGATTGGTAATATACTTCTCATCCAGCAAGCAACCTACACCTCATTTCCGATATATGCTGCTTTTATCTTACTCTATGTTCCCTAAGATTATTAGGTTTTATATAAAGAAGTATAACACTTTATTTATGAGTAGTATTTGAATAAAAAAATAAGCGTACTGCCTAATATTTTTGATCTAAATGCACTAAAAATTTCTTTCCTCCTCTCCGTATTGCAATCTATTAATTGCAATTATAAATGCTTTTTGTAATAGAATCAATACAAATCTCTGAATTAATAACATGAAAGGCCAGTAATCTGTCATGTCACAAAAACTGAAACAGACGCAAGATATCTCTTTGGGAGATAATTTAAGAAAATTAAGAAATCGTGCAAATTTAACGCAGGAACAAGTTGTCGCACAATTACAACTGCGCAATTTTTCCATCTCCAGAAGCGCATATTCACAGATAGAATCTGGCACATACAATATCCGTATTAGTGAATTGATTGCATTAACTGAAATTTTTCATACAGACTACAATACCATATTTAATGGTTTGACTTATAAAAAATAGCCCTGAACATAGGTTTTCCTATCGTTCAGGGCGTTTTATTTGCATGAAATGAATTTCATCAGCAATATTTACTTAAACAGTTTGTGCAGATTGACGACGAAATTTTTGTTACTATTCACAGTTCATTTAATTAAAAAACAAGAAAGGACGTGAGCACACAATGGCATTACCACAGGAACGAATTTACACAATTGAAGATATCTATGCCCTGCCAGAAGGCCAGAAAGCTGAACTGATAAACGGGCAGATTTATAATATGGCGCCGACAGGCACTGGGCATCAACGAATCCTGATGAACCTGGCTGGAAAAATCCGCGAATATATTAAGCACCCCAAAGGAACTTGCGAAGTATTTCCCGCCTCATTTGCCGTTTTCCTAAGCAAAGATAATCTGAACTATGTGGAACCGGATATCTCCGTTATATGTGATGAAAACAAGCTGGATGAATGCGGCTGTCATGGCTCCCCTGACTGGAGCATTGAAATCCTCTCCCCCAGTACCGAACGGGTTGACTGCGGAGCGAAACTTCTCAAATATTGTGCATCGGGCGTAAGGGAATACTGGACAATAAATCCCCGGCTTCAAAACCGCCCCTGCGACAACAGGAGCGGCAGCATATGGATCCTGCCGCAAAAGGCTGGCATCTCCCCTATTCAGAAAATGCCAGCCTTTTTTATGAAAACCTTACTGCCTACTTTTTATGGACGTCGATCAACTGCAACGAACACCAACACCATCCTCCATCATTCTCTATGGAGAAATCTTCTATCGCATAACCCCTTAGAATTACTTCGTCGCCTTCCGTCAGGCCTGCGACCATTTCTTTACATTCCTCCATGGTCAGCCAGTCCGTCTCCCATGAATAGTAATTACCCTGTACAGTGGCCGCCATATTCACAGGCGGTTCTACCATAGTTTTCATTCTAACTATGATGGAGCCCGCCCCCTCATCTATTTCTACCTTGTCCAATATCCCGGTGATTTCCATATATTTTCCGCTATACTTTGCAATAACCGCTTCGATATCTCCGTACATTTCTGTCACAAATCCATCCATTGTACAGGAAATATATTCCTGTTCATCCGGATTTTTCCGTGTTTCTGTATCCCACGTGTGTTCAGACGGCTGCGCATCATCTTCCATATTGTCAGATAAATCCGTGTCTTCTTCTATATTTCCAGAGGTATCCGTATCTTCTTCTGTCTTATCTGTTATTTCTGTTTCTTTTTCCAGTGTATTTTCTACATCAGGTTCATCCTTGGTACCGCAGGCGCTTATGCCGACGATTACCAACGTGCTGAACATAATAAGCAAGAATCGTTTCATATCCTTTTCTCCCTAAATTTTATGTAAATCCTATTCTAATTTCCAGTGTCTCACTCAAATATTAGTCGAATGTGACATGCTGAGCTATAATAATAGACCACGATGTCATACCCACTGCAAGTTTATCACAATTATTAGACCGAGCCCAATTTACTATTGGCCTATATACACAGTCCATTAAATCTGCTGTTTGTTGATCTATATTATATGCAGCCGGATCTCCATCAACCTCTTCATCTGTTTCCCAAGATGTCTTTGCTTTCTCCAGTATTTTATTTTCAAGGTACGATTCAGGCTTAGGGGTTCCTTCTCCTCCTTGATTTTCCGGCCATTCAAACTCACTGGGGGATATATTATATTTTACTAAATATTCCTCCGTAACAGCAGTTTTTACTGCGTCATACAATTCCTGAAGCTGTTCCTCAGAAGCATGTAACATGTCTACCGGATCATAAACATAATCCATATTAGGTTCTTCTCCTCGTTCTTTAAGAGCCCGCAAAAGTTCTTCTTTCTCATCCTGCGCCGCCTTCTGCTCCTCTGTCATTTCAGCATTCTCTTCTTGCTCCTCCTTTACATCAGTCTCCTCTTCCTCAGATTCTTCTTCCTGTGCCTCAGGCTCCTCTGTCTGTTCTTCTGATACCTCCGCCTTCGTTTCTTCCTGTTCAGCCGAATCCTCCTTTTTGCTTCCACAGGCTGCCGCCATTACAATTACTATTGCCGCTGCTATCGCAATACAAAAAAATCGTTTCATACTACTCTTCATCTTATCTCCTCTTTTCTGATAAATAAAATTATCGCTTCATGAATCACTGGTTTCCTTATTGCCATATAGGTAATATTCGCCTGCCGGAACAATCACGAAATCTATTGCCCATAAACGACAAATGTTTTATCCCTCCATCTCGTCCCCCTCTCACAGAATAATACTACTTCAACATTTGTCCAAAAATCGACATTTGACTCGTTTATATTTTACCCCCCCCCAATAATTGTCAACCCTAAAGCAAATCCTCCGAAAGTTGTCACAGCAAAAGAATGCCTTTTGCAAGAAACGGGGATGTCGTGAATGACATTTGACATGGGATAGTTCAGACTGTGAATAGAAACAAATTTTTCTAAATATTATTTTGCACTTTAATCATTTATTTGACTTTTTAAAACAAGCATTTTATACTATAGGAGCATTATTGAGATTAGTTAGGAGAGAAACGATGAAAGTAAAACTTACAGATATAGTGGATGCCATCGACATGATGGAGCAGAATTCAGAATATTTCCTGAATCGGAGAACCGGAGAAATAGAGTGGGTGAATGACATGGCGATGACCATGGAAGAACAGGAAGAGGTGTATGACCGGCTTGATGAAGATGGCTTTTACCGGCTGCCCACCAGCTTTGATATCAAGGAATATGATATCATGGAAAGCTTCGTCTACACTCTTCCCTGCGCGGTGCGTGATAAACTATAATCCGCGATACAGGGAAAAGGGGCTTTCAGAAGATTTAAGGATGGAATCAGAAGAATGAATCTGGAACAGGAGTGGTATGACTATCAGGCTGCGGCATATAAGGAAATTGCTGCCAGGTGGTGCGAGGATAATGGGATTGCGTATGAGGAGTAGGTATTTTCTGTCATAATAATAAAAAAACAGGTGTAAAGTCCGACGATTTAGCCAGACTTTACACCTTACTTATTTTCGCCCATTTCATGAACTTTAATCCTCATCAACTCACCACCTATCCCCCAAAATCAACCACCTATCAAAAATCAGTTGAAACCTCCGCCTCCTTTTCCTATAATACAGTCACAGAAAGGGGGAATTACAAATGCAGCTCGAAGTAAAAATAGACAGCTCCTATACGGAGCCAAAAGTAATCATACTAACTGCATCTATGACAGAAGAAGTCAACACCCTGTTGAATAAACTTTCGGAGCATGCACCGCAGCTAGTTTCAGGCAGTAAAAATGATAAAATTGAGGTTCTGGAGCCTGCGGATTTGATTCGGATTTATGCAAATGCGGGAAAGGTTTTCGCTGTTACTGAACAAGGGGAATACACCTTACGCCTCAGATTATACGAGGCAGAGGAGCGACTGCCGCCACATCAGTTTGTCCGAATATCAAATTCGGAAATCATTAACCTGAAAAAAGTTCTGAACTTTGATTTGAGTTTTACAGGCACCATCTGTGTAAAATTATCCAACGGCACGACAACTTATGTATCGAGGCGGTATGTCTCTAAAATTAAAAAAATATTAGGAATATGAGGTGGTAATAATGAAAAAGAAGATAATCATGCGTAGTATTTTAGGCTTTCCTATCGGGGTGGCAATCGGTTATATCATTACAATCTTTGTTTCCCTTTGTTGGGCGGACGGATATTATTATCCCTGTGTACCCGAACTGATCGCTATGATGGGGAATGAAATCAACGCAGTCCTTTTGCAGACCGTCCTTTGCGGGGCATTGGGAGCAGTTTGTGCGGCAGGTTCCGTAATATGGGAGATTGAACATTGGGGTATTATAAAACAAACAATCATCTATTTTGCCATCATTTCTTTCACTATGATGCCGGTTTCTTATTTCGCATACTGGATGGAGCACAGCTTGAAAGGTTTTTTAAGTTATTTTGGGATTTTCGCTCTGATTTTTATCGCAATTTGGGTGCTAGAATTTTTTGTTGGAAAATACAATGTAAAGCATATGAATGCACGTTTACACAAAATGAACGGCGGGGAGCAGGGTAAAAGATAAACTTCCTGGCAGCAAGCTGCGGGGAAGCAGACACTCTTTTCTGTAGTCAAGACCACCGGCTTAGCCGGTGGCTTGCACTGCCCCTATAAGGGGCTATTA
>CANOBT010000265.1 GCA_947564305.1 uncultured Lachnospiraceae bacterium
TGACAAAACAGATGGATGCAAAAAGGCGGCGGCTCTGGCTGATGTGATTTAGGAGCGGCGCTGCCTTATTATATGAGGAGGAAAGGTATGAGTAAGAAAATTGTGATTTTGAATGGAAGCCCCCGGAAGAAGGGGAATACATCTGCGCTGGTTTCGGAATTTACAAGAGGTGCAGAAGAATCAGGGCATACCGTTACGGAATTTTTCCTTGACAGCATGGATATACATGGCTGCAAAGGCTGTTTCGGGGGACACAGCAGCAGGGAATGTCCATGTGTCCAGAAGGATGATATGATGCAGATTTATCCGGCGGTCAGGGAGTGTGATGTGATCGTACTGGCAACTCCTTTGTATTACTGGAATATGAGCGGCCAGATCCGGACGGCGGTTGACCGTCTGTTTGCTCTGGAAGAAGGGGACGGAAATCTTCTTCGTGGGCATGACCGTTCCTCTGCACTTCTGATGGCTGCGGAGGGGCACGGCTTTGAGGATGCCCTGACCTATTATGACCATCTGATGGAACACTTGCGTTGGAAAAACCTCGGCCATGTTCTGGCAGGTGGAAACGGGCATGTGGGTGATATTGAAGGAAAGCCGGAACTGGAACAGGCATATAAGCTTGGAAAATCAATTCAGTAAAGCATAGAAAAGGAACTCGCCTCTATTACCTTGGAGGATGTAATACGGGATATAAAAAGTTGAACTGTGATGAATAGACATCCGGGCTTTTGAAATATTTTCAAGGAAAAGGACTTTGGTAGAAAAAAGGTGGAAGTTAAAAATTTTATTCATAAAGTATATCGTCTTTCACAGGTTCCAATTGCCGTGTTTGACAAACAGGGTGATCTTCAGAACAAAGTTCCCTTGGTTAAATGGAATTATTCAGAATTTGAAACAGAAAAAATAGAGTATATTCTTAGGGCGGTAAAAAAAACAGGCTTTATGAAGGGGAAAAAATTGTAAATCCATCTAACAACAGGCTGACGGATGTAATGACGATTGCAGATCTTATATTGGAGCTTTTCAGTGATGATCCGCTGGATTATGATGAGATATCCTCCGTTATCCTGGGGCACTCTGGAGAATTAGTAAATGAAAGCCTTGTCCAGGAAGAAATGCGTCAGTTTGATTCCTTTCAGAAAAATCATGATTATAGAGAAGAAGAGTATGGGTTGGAACATATTATCTCAGGTGATGTCCAATGGGTGAAAGAACATATGGAGGAATTAATTCCATCCCATCCTGTTTTTCTTGATAACGTAATAAAAAATGAAGAGTATATTGCGGTTATCGCTATTTCTTTGGTTGCAAGAGCCTCAATTCAAGGAGGGCTTATATCACAGGAAGGATTTTTGATAAATGATATTTACTTAAAAAACTCAGTAACTGTAAGTCTTTCGAAGAGATTCGTTCACTAGAGGAAGAGGTATTTTTATACTGTGTAAATTCTGTGGCAAAAAAGAAGGCAGTGAGTGTTTCAAATATTCATGTTGCGGCCTGTAAAAAGGCAATGATTGCTCATAAATGTGACAAAATTGATCTGAATGTGATCGCGTAGGAGAGTGGCATTTCCAAAGGATATATGCAAAGACTGTTTCGGGAACATGAAGGCATATCGGTTACAGAGTACTATTTTAAAATCTAAATAGAGGCAGCGTGTAATCTTTTGAAATATTCAGATCGTAGTGTAGGAGAAATAGCCGCATATCTTGGGTTCGGAAGTTTGAGCTATTTTAGTGATCATTTCAAAAAAAGACAGGATTCACTCCTGTTCAGTATAGAGCCAGGAATCAGGCAGCAGGGTTCAAAACAAAATAGAAAGAGCAAAATTCAGAGTCAGGTCATTGTTATCAATGATTTGATTTTTTGTGTTATTTACGAAAAAAAATATTAAATCACGAAAACTATGTACCATTCCCAGGTGGTATTCTATCGACACCAGATAAATTTCGCAAAAGAAAGGAGGACATATGTTTAAGTTGGAATCATTATTTACAGATCAAATGATACTTCAGAGGGGAAAACCTATTAATCTATGGGGAAATAGTGATAAATCTGATGATATCGGAGTAAAAATCGATGGAGAATTTATCGTAAGAAAACAGGATTATTTTAAACAATGTTGATATTGGCGAAGTGTGGATTGCGGGTATTTCATGCAGAGGCGTCATTTGGTATCAAGGGGAATCTGATGATTATCACACAGATATATGATGAACTCATCAGTTCTATGATCCGGTGTTGGAGAGATTTATGGAAAGAGGAACTGCCGTTCTTAATGGTAGAACTCGCCCCATTTGGGAAATGGATGTGGAATACAGGGGAACAATATCCGGAAATCCGGGAACATCAGAGAAAGGTTAGTCAGACTTTGGATGGTGTAGGAACTATTTCTATTTTGGATGTGGGAATGAAAAATGATATTCATCCAAAGAAAAAAAGACCGGTTTCTGATGTGAAGGTGTTATCTGGAAAACTAGCTATTTCGTTTCTAAATGCGGCAGACGGGCTGAGTTTGAAAGGAAAGAAATGTAATGATCTGGAAATCGTTGTAGATGGAAAGCCATTAAAAAAATATTCATGTCATGTCGGAAAACATGCTGTGGGAATATCCAGTCCGAAAATCAGACAGGATTCAAAAGTAAAGATTCATTATGCATGGAAAGGATATTGTGAAGTTAATCTATTCAATAGTATAGGATTATCCGCAAGTTCGTTTCGGTGGAAGAATTATTATTTAAAATTCAACTGTCAAAGACCCAGGCAGATTATTTGCAAATGTAATAGATATGCTGATCCGTCATATCAGTTTTGACACTTCGTAGAGAAAGTGATAAAGTTACGTTATAATACGATTGATAAATTTTACATGAATAGATTATGCGGGAAATTTGAGGAGCTTTGTTTGATGAAGAAAATAAATTATAATAAAAAGCAGACGATTATGATATTAGAAGATGACGAGGATTTGGCTGAAGGTATTAGTCTGTCTTTGAACGACGATGGTTTGGAATTTGTCCTTTGCAGAACGATATTAGAAGCAAAAAACAGGTTACTGCATGAAGTTTTTGATTTACTCATCCTTGATATTCATTTGCCAGACGGAAGCGGTTTAGATTTTTGCAAAGAAATACGTAGAACAAGCAGAGTACCTATTGCGTTATTGACAGCGAAAGATATGGAATTGGATATTGTAAAAGGTCTGGAGTGCGGAGCAGATGATTATATAACAAAGCCCTTTAGCCTGATGGTGCTTCGTGCAAGAATACGGGCATTGCTTCGGAGGAATACAGGGGATCAGCAATCGGAATACAGTGATCATGCATTTCGATTTTGCTTTGATACAATGGAATTTTATAAAGATGGAAACCCGATTGAACTCAGCAAGACAGAACAGAGAATTTTGTATTTGTTGGTTTTTAATGCAGGGCATATTTTAACCAGAGAACGGTTGTTGGAATGGGTTTGGCCGGACGGAACGGAATATGTGGAAGATAATGCCTTATCGGTAGGGATTAGACGCCTGCGGGATAAACTGGAGGATGTACCGTCAAAACCTGTTTATATTAAGACGGTTTATGGAAAAGGTTACATGTGGGAGAAATTTTGATGAATAGATATATTGTGTTGATAGCAGTTATGTCTGTGGGATGTGTTATTGTCTGCATATTATTAAGTCGTCATTTACAGAAAAAGATGGAAATGACATATCAGAATTTATTGCAAAGATTAGACAGAGCTATTGGCGGAGAAGTTCAGGATACGGCTTACGACGAATCAATAGATACAGCAGTTGCAGAGCGTTTGAACAGGATTGTCCGGATATCCAGGATGAATCAGGGGAAGGCTGAGCAGGAAAGGGATATTATAAAATCGCTGATTTCAGATATCTCACATCAGGTAAGAACGCCGCTTACAAATATTATGCTGTATGCAGGTCTTCTGCAAGAGCAGGATTTAGATAACGACAGTATGGTATTAGTGGATAAAATTGGAAAACAGTCTGAAAAATTAGATTTTTTCATGAAAGAACTAGTTCAGTCGTCCTATGCCGAACAGAAAATGATCTCCATATATCCTCAAATAATGAGCGTAGAAGAAATTGTGAATACATCCTGCCAGTTGGTAGAGCTAGCTGCTTTAAAAAAGAAAATCTGTATTGTAAAGGACGAAACGGATGCACTGTGTTATGCCGATAAAAAGTGGACAACGGAAGCGCTTGGAAATGTTTTGGATAATGCGATAAAGTATTCCACGGAAAATTCGCAGATTAAGGTGAGTGTAATTCCATATGAATCCTTTATCTGTATTCAGGTTCAGGATCAGGGAATTGGGATTAAAGAGGAAGAACAGGGCTTGGTTTTTGAACGATTTTACCGTTCAAAATCTGTAAGCAGTGAGCCGGGCTTTGGAATTGGACTGTATCTGGTTAGAGAAGTGTTATCAAAACAGGGAGGATATGTAAAGATAAAGTCTCAGGTTGGCAAAGGTTCCACAGTCCAATTATATTTATCTCGATATGAAATGCCGGTAAACAGGCGATAAAAATTTATGCAGAAAACTGTCAGTGACGGATTTCTGCATATTTTTTGATATAACATACGGAAGAAGCTGCCATCGCAAAGTATTCCTGTGGCAGGTTCTGTAGTTAAATGTGTCAAAAATGTCATCTTTACGAAAGATTTGAGAAAGAATCTTTTGCTATGCTATGCAAAGTGAAAGAAAAGTATTTTTAAAGAAAGCAGGTGTGAGAATGAACATATTGGTTACAGAAAATCTTAAAAAGTATTATGATATGGGAGAAATTCAGGTGAAGGCTCTTGATGGAATCAGTCTTTCAATTCAAAATGGGGAGTTTCTTGCAATCGTAGGAACCTCTGGCAGTGGAAAATCTACACTTCTGCATATGCTTGGCGGACTAGACAATCCTACTTCCGGGAAGGTTGTGGTAGATGGCCAGGATATTTCTAAAATGACGAAGGATGAACTGACGATATTCCGTAGAAGAAAGATTGGATTTGTGTTTCAAAATTATAATCTGCTTCCACTGATGAATGTGTATGAAAATATCATTTTGCCAATCAAGTTAGACGGTATTAAGCCTGACCGGGAATATGTGGGACAGATTATTACGATGTTAGGGTTAGATGAGAAGAAATATGCAATGCCGAATCAACTGTCCGGAGGACAGCAACAGCGGGTTGCGATTGCGAGAGCTCTTGCAGCAAAGCCGGCTCTGCTTCTGGCCGATGAGCCTACAGGGAATCTTGACAGCCGTACAAGTCAGGATGTTTTAGGACTAATGAAAACAACAGGCCATCGGTTTGGACAAACAATTGTAATGATTACACACAATGATGAAATCGCTCAGATGGCGGGCAGGATCATACGTCTTGAAGATGGGAAAATATCGGGAGGTGAGAATGGTTATGCTGAAGGTGAGGAATAGAGAGGTGGTCAGTGAGATTGCAGGAACCACTTATAAAGCCAATAAAAAAAGAAATTTTCTTACTATCCTTGCAATTTTTTTGACTACATTTTTAATTGCGGTTATTCTGGCTGTCGGTATAAGTTATTGGGATACCATTTCTGAACGTCAGATTCGCATGCAGGGGATGGATTATGATATTGAGTTAAGCGAGCCAAGAGAGGATCAGGTTGAAAAAATCCGTTCTATGGATAAAGTAAAGTATGCCGGTATTGCAGTGAAATGTGCGATTTTAGAACAATATCAGGATAAAGTACTGGATAAGACAAGATTATACTGGCTTGATAAAACCTGTTGGGAAAAGCAGACGGTTCCGGCTCTGGAAAGCTATGAAGGAAAGTATCCGGAAAATGAGGATGAGATCATGCTTTCCGGAAAAACACTTAGGGCTATGGGAATCGAACGTCCGGAAACAGGCATGAAACTGCCGGTTACTTATTTTACTCTAAATGAAGATTCGGATGAAAATCTTCTGGAAAAAGAATTTATTCTTTGCGGTTGGTATACCGATTACAGCGGAAGCCAGAGAGGGTATATATCTGAGGATTTCTGGAAAACAACCGGGGTAAAACAGACCGATTTTACGCAGGGCGCCTTGAAAATCACGTTGAAAAGCGCATTATATTCTGAAAAAGAAATTACTGCGATGCAAAACAGTCTTAACATGGACAGGAAAACGATGTAAAATCTTTTATCAAGGAAATCCG
>CANOBT010000266.1 GCA_947564305.1 uncultured Lachnospiraceae bacterium
AGTGGATTTTTCACGGAACAGATTCACAAGAATCTGCATTCTGGAACGTACCACAGTATCATTCTCTCTCGTATATCCGTCATCCTTAGAAAGTGTCTGCAGTGCATTGCTGAGCTGTAAGAAAGCATCTCTTACACCGGATGTGGTAGCTTCATCAAACGGAACCTGAAGCTTCTCTAATCCGGCAGCATGGGCATCTGAGGTTCCGAGCTTATACATCTGGGAACGATACTGGGCATCAAGAAACGGGTCCCGAAGCTGGGAAACACCAGTCATATCGACACCATAACCAACCCTTATACGGTTGGATGAGTTATAAAAACTTCCATTCCTTAAATTCAAGCTGGCAATATCAAGACGCTGCTGTGTGTAGCCCTCAGTATTGATATTGGCAATATTCTGGCCGGTAACATCAATGGCACGCTGGCTTGCTGCCATGGCAAGCTGTGCTGTGGTGAAACCGGCAAAAGTAGAACGCATCATATGGACTATCCTCCTGATCTATATTCGTAAAAGAAATTGTGTTTAAATGGAACGGTTCGAGAAATGCCTGGCAGGCTTCTTCTCATTCTTTTTACCCGAAGCGGAATAAGTAGAACTGCCCGACGGCTCTTTTGCAAGAGCTGCCTCAATCGTATAAAGATTGACTTCAATGGCATCTTTTATATTACCGCTCAGAGACTGTATGATGTGGATCTGACTGTCCAACTTATTAAACAGAGGCCGCAGCAGGGCGGCGTCATCACTTGATATCTTTTGCAAAATCTGTTTAAAAGTACAGCCCTCCAAACCAAGGCGCTTCTGCTCCGCCTCACGTTTCAGCTCCAACCCTTTCAGTCGCATAATGGCAGCCTGCTCTTTGTGCATACTCTCTTCAACAAAAGCGACACGGTTATGCAAAGCGGCATCAAGCTTTTCTTGTTCGATAGGGATTAATGTATCAAAGAATTCAATAAAATCTTCCATCAGGCTGGCAAAAGCTGAAAATTCACTCATACACAAATCCTCCTATACTAAAAGCATCTTGGATGCGATTGCATAAGCATCTACCTGATACGTATGTGCAGCAATCTGATTCTTTAAATTCTGAACTTTCTCCGCAGAAGCGGTCTCTTCCATACCGGAAGATAACTGCCGGGAAACTGACTCGGCAAATGTATGCTCTTCAATCTGTCTTGGATTAGACTGTATGATTAATGCATCAAAGCTGTGTCCGTCTTTTGAAGCTGCAGAAGGAGCAGAATTCTCTTTTGTATGAATCCGTAAATCTGGATAGCTTTTTAAAAGATTATTTGTTGTTATTTTCATACCGGACTCCTTTTCAAAATGTTTGCAGTCTTTCTTATCTATAATAAAAGTCTACTTGTTATATTTTGAATATCGGCACAACTTGAAAAATCATAAGGAACACTTCTGAATAAACTTTAATCCCTCCAGGCAGTGGGCAGACAGTCAAGTCTGTATGTCCCATATGTCTGAGTTAAGGATGGATGATTTGGATGTCTAAAGGAAAATAAAAAATTAGAAATCGTTTGTTATACAAAAAATAGATGTACATATAAAATGCACATCTATTTTGGAATCAAGAATAATTCTGAAATATTTTGTATAAATGAAAGATAGGATTATCTTACTCCTTTTAAATGGTTCAGAAGAACGGACGGGATGTTATCGCAGGAAGCCTGCGTACAGACCGCTCCGATATTAAATGCAACCATCGGCATTCCATATACAACGCAGGAATCTTTATCCTGCCCGATGGTAAATGCTCCTTTTTTGCGCATATTCAAGAGTCCGTCAGCACCGTCGCTGCCCATTCCGGTCATGATGATTCCTACCTTATTAATAGCGACATTCTCAGCAATGGAGTTAAATAAAACATTGACAGAAGGCCGGTGGCCGCTGACTTTTGCTCCGGGACGGCACTGCACGATATAATTGCGGCCGGAACGGACTACTTCCATCTGCTTTCCGCCAGGTGCGATCAAGGCAAGTCCGGGACGGATGATGTCACCGTTTTTTGCTTCTTTGACTTCCAGGCTGCAGATGCGGTTCAGCCTCTGTGCATACATTTCTGTAAAACCCTCTGGCATATGTTGGGTGATTACGATACCAGGCATATTTGCCGGTAGTTTCTGCAATACGGCAAGTGTTGCCTCTGTTCCTCCGGTGGAAGCACCCAGGCCGATAATCGTGGAATCCAGTACATTACGCGGAAGCGGCGGAAATGGCATGGGTTTTACGGAGCCGCCGGATACATTAGGAATATTAGATTTATTAGGTGTATTAGGAGCGGCGGGAATGCCGGTATTCTGTCTGTTGATACGAACTTTCGCTTTGGAAGCAGCCCGCACTTTTGCTGTTAAGGATGAAAAAAATGTTTCTTTTGAATTGTGTGCACTCATATCCGGTTTGCGGACAAAATCAACAGCTCCTGCGGAAAGAGCATCAAAAACACTCAAATTAAGAGAAGATACCAATACAACCGGAATTGGTTTTTTCGGTAAAAGCTGCTTCAAAAAATCAATTCCACTCAACCCGGGCATCTCTACGTCCAATGTAAGGACATCAGGTTCTAATCTCGGGACTTTTTGGCTTGCATCATATGCATTGATTGCATAGCCTATGACTTCAATGCCAGGCTGTGAAGAAAGATGCTGTATAATCATCTGCCGGAATAAAGACGAATCATCAACAACCAGCACTTTAATTGTATTGCTCATAATAAATCCATTCCTTTCTATATCTAAATAAAAACCCTACGAATCTGATTTTAACATATAATAGGAGATTTTGTTATATCTTTTTTGTTTTTTTCAAAAAAAGCTGCTTTTGATAATTCAAAAGCAGCCTTTTCATATGTTGAATAATCTTTTAAAAAGGGTTATTTTACCTTCCGATAGGTTGCGGGTTTCAAATATTTGTAAGGTGTAGTTGCTTTGTTTAAGCCCTCTGAATGTCCGATTAAGAGATATCCTCCGTCATTGGTAGCGTTGTAGAAGCGGTCTACCAATGCCTGCTTCGTTTCCTGGTCAAAATAAATCATAACGTTCCTGCAGAATATAACGTCAAATTTAAGTCTGAATTTGATTGGATCCATCAGATTGAAAGTTCGGAAAATGACGTTGTTTCTGATATCCGGTGACACATGGTATGTGCCGGGAACGCTTCCCGGACGGAAATACTTTTTCTTCCAGGCAGGGGAGAGTTCCTTCAGGGAATCCTCCTCATAGACCGCATTTACTGCTGAACGCAGTACATTCTGCGAAATATCAGTAGCCAGAACTCTGGTATCCCACATGCCTGCTTTCGAACCGAAATACTCTTTTAAAATCATAGAGATTGTATAAGGTTCTTCGCCTGAGGAACAGCCGGCGCTCCAGATGCTGAGTACACGGTCTTTTTTTGTCTGCTCCAGATAAGGAAGGATTGTTTCGGAAAATAATTTGAAATGGGCTTCCTCCCGCATGAAATATGTATAATTGGTGGTAAGCTTGTTCAGCATCAGTTCCCGGTCTTCCGGCTTTCCTTTTGTGATCAGGTAATCAACATAATCCTCAAATGAATGAAATCCCATAGAAACAATGGTGTTGGAAAGTCGTCCGGTAATCAGCTGTCTTTTTTTTGACAGATCAATACCATAATTTTGATGTACAAATTTTACAAGGCGATGAAAATCACTGTCATTGATCGTTAACATGTTTCTGCTCCTTTATACTGTCAGATAAGTGATTCCGATACGGCATCCCATAATACACATTATGCAATGCCGTATGCGTGTGTCGGTACACTTTATATTTTAGTATGTTTGTATTAATTGTTCGCAATCCAGAAACAGGATTACGGAATTGTTGCCGGATGATACCATTCCGCGTATCAGTTCCTGTTGGTTCTCAACCGGAACAGGAGAAATCAGGCTCTGGTCAACGTCCATAACCTGTTGGACCGCATCTACGATAATACCAATCTGTACATCATTAATATCTAATAAAATGATACAGGTTGTGCTCGTATATTCAATAGGCATCTTTCCCATACGCAGGCGGATGTCAATAATCGGGATGATCTGGCCTCTCACACTGATAATACCCTTTAAATACTCCGGAACAAGGGGAACTTTGGTTACTGAGTGATCCGTAATAATTTCAATTACATAATTTGTGCTGACTCCAATGTTAAGTCCATCACAACTAAAAGTTAAAAAACGTTCTGTAGAAACAGGAGTGCCATTTTCTGCAACGGCTGCTGTTTTTATCTGTGTATCTGCTGACATATGATTATTCCTCCGGTTACTTGATTTTAATACTGTGAATGATATGCTGCATATAAATTACCGATATCCAGGATGAGGCTGATATTGCCGTCGCCAAGGAGCGTACAGCCGCCGATTCCGGAATTTTTAATATTGAAGCTGTTCAAAAATGCCGGGAGCGGTTTTACTACGACCTGCTGCTCTCCGAGCAGCTCATCTACAAACAGGCAGAAGGACTTATCGGCTGCTTCTACCCAGATGAGGATACCGTCCTCAATGCTGGTCTTTTCCGTCTCAATATTATAAAATTCATGTACCCGGATAATTGGATAAAACTCACCCAGACATTTTACAATCTCATTGCCGCCTGCGTCAAGTATCACTTCGTCATTGCGTATCTTGAGGGACTGGCGTATATTGGCGATTGGTATGGTAAACAGGGATTTTCCAACGGAAATCTCCATGCCGTCTGTAATTGCCATCGTAAGAGGAATCTTCAATGTAGTACAGCTTCCCTGACCAAATTCGCTGGTCATGGAGATGGAACCGCCTACAGATTCTACGTTCTTTTTCACAACGTCCATGCCGACGCCACGTCCGGAAAATTCTGTGACTTCCTCGTTTGTGGAGAAACCAGGAAGCATCAGAAGACCAAGAATCTCTTTCTTGGAATACTCACTGGCAGGCTTGGTAAGGATGCCGTTGCGCTCTGCCTTGGCAAGAATCTTATCGGTGTCCATGCCGCGTCCGTCATCAGTGATTGTAATGATGACTTCGCTTCCGGTGTGGGTTGCGGCCAGAATAACTTCGCCCTGAGGATTCTTTCCGGCAGCAATACGTTCTTCGCGGGTTTCTTCAATCCCGTGATCCACGGAGTTGCGGACAATATGCATAATAGGATCGCTGATGCTGTCCACGATTGTCTTATCGACTTCTGTGTTTTCACCGACCAGTGTGAGTTTTACATCTTTGTTCAGCTTTTTCCTCATATCACGGACAACGCGGTTCATCTTCTGGAAAGTTCCCGCCACAGGAACCATGCGCAGGGACATGGCAATATCCTGCAGGTCATCTGTCAGCTTGCGCAGCTGCCGGGCGGATTTCATAAAGTTATCCAGTTTCAGATTCTGCAGATCAGGACAGGATGTCACCATAGATTCCGTAATTACGATTTCGCCGACTACAGCCACCAGACTGTCCAGTTTGGAAAGGCTGACACTGATCAGGCTCTGCTTTACCGGTGCATTGTGGGCAGATGGTGCAGGAGAATCTTTCGGTGCCGGCTCGGCTGCAGCTGCCGGCGCTGCTTTCTCTTCTGCTGCTTTTGGTTCTTCCGGTTTAGGCTCTTCCTGTTTTGCATGGACGTTCTCAATCAGTTCATATGCCTGGATGCTGTTCTGCTCTTTGATACATTGAATCGCAGTGTCCACGTCTTCCTGAGAGGAAAGCGCTACGAAAAATCCATTGTCTATGATTGCTTCTGCCGTGTCACTGTTGGTCTCTACATCCGAAGGGTAGAATTCAAATTCAAGGTCAAGTTCCTTCAGGGCCGTTACAACCATAAAAGCACGCAGGTTCTCCATGCCGGAGCCTTCTTCGAAGTTGATTCTTATGAAAAACGGAAGCTTGCTGTCCGGGCAGCCGGCCAGTTCCTGATTGATGGCAGCGATGGCATCCTTGTCGGCAGCCGGTGCCGCGGAAGAAACATCTGCAGGTGCAGAAGAGTCTCCTGATGCGTTATTGCCGGAAGAACTGATTTTTTCCAAAAAACTATTAATATTTGTAATGATTGGGTCGATATTACTGCTAAGGGGCTCATCGTTCTCGATTTTTTCAACTTCGCCGCGAAGAGCATCCGTAGACTGGAACATCAGATTGA
>CANOBT010000267.1 GCA_947564305.1 uncultured Lachnospiraceae bacterium
CGCAGATGACTGTATCTTCCAGGACAGCCATGACAGGACCGGCTCTACATACCAGGAGCTGTTAAGGCTGCTCACGCTCTGTGACGAAAGGAGCCTGTCCGTTCTGGTGGCCACGGCCGCCGCCCTGACAGAAGGCAATCCCCATGCTGCCCCTTCCGATACGGAAGCCAGACAGACGTAGTATGGCGAAAAAAAGAAAAGCCAGCAGGTCAGACTGGTATCTGTGCCGCTGGCTTTTCTATGTCATGCCCTATGAAAACGCTGTTTCCATACCTGTTGGTTGCTGTGCCTTAAGTTTCAGCTAAATGGTACCGATATTTATAATTCCCCTTTTGTTGTCAGTCTTTTGCTGTACTTATCCTCCGTATAACTTTTCTTCGTATAATCATTATCCGTCTGCATAGACAATAGGGGTCCTGTTTTTCTTTGGATACATATCAAATTGCCCTACCAATATGCTACTTTTCATTATATATGCAAAGCCAGAAAAAACTTTGATTTTTCCCAACTTACAGGTTTTTTCCCCGAAATACGGACATGGATCAACTTTATCGGCTTAAAATTCCATATTCTTCAGAATACAATCCTGCCAAATAAGCAAACTGCCCTTATGCAATCTGTTTCTCCAGAATAACCTTTACCATTCCATCCTCTATCTGGAAGAAAAACGGCATCCCCGGCTGCGAATCTTCATATGTTCCAATATACTTCTGAAACTCCGCCGCATCCGTTGTGGTGTACTCCTCCGGGTAATCAGAACCAGTAAAATCGCCATTCCAATCAATAAAAGTATATATGGTCTGCCCGTCCAGCTTCCATGTAACCGTTTCCTCATCTGGATTATATATATAATAGCCGTCCGGCATGTCCTCTTCCAAAAGGTTCAGCTCCTTTATCCGCTCCATGTCATCATCCGTAATGAACTCAGCTATGTCTACTGTTATGGTACTATCTGTCATGCCTTTCAGGAACGCAGCAATATACTCCCCTCCGTTTTCATCCATATAAGACGGATTTGCTGCCTGGGCATTTTTAGAATCTCTTTTCTTAAGCACAGCCACCGACAGGACTGCCACCACCGCAACCAGGACGATCCCTGTCACCACATAGATACCCATTCTTCTTTTTTCATTTCTGCTCATAACTGTCCTCCTTTACTTTTCATAAGCCCAGATTTTCTTAATCTGATCCTCTATTTCCTCAAAAGTCCACTCCCTCCTGCTCCTTGCCACACAGTTCGGGTCATTTACCCAAAACCCGCCGTCATCATAGCCATAAATGACAATAAAATGGCCGGACACCGTAAAATCACCCTGCCCCATGGCACATACCAGTATCTTACCTTTATCCAGCGCCGCTTTTACGGCACGTTCTGTCATTCTTGGTTCTACGGCTTTGATGCCATACATTTCAGGAAAATCCTCCATCAGCCCCCATGCGGTGCCTGTTCCGTTTACATAGTAGCCGTTCTCCATGGAATAGGCAGCTATCCTGTCAGGCGTGAGCGTCTCATCCCTTGTCAGGTAATACAAAATCATCGACAGGCAGGTGGGGCCGCATCCTGCAAGCCCGATACAGCTGTCCCCGCCATAAGGCTCATATCCCCATCGTGGGTCCCATTGAAGCAGCAGCGGACATTCCTGCTCCTTTTCCAGTTCTGTCAGACCTCCTGCCGTGTATTCGTTACCGTCCAGATAGCCCACCACAAAATCCTCCATCTCCGGATTATTTGCCAGGGCTGTCAGCATAACCTCCGGATATTGTGAACTGTTCCTGCAGATCGCCGCAATGCCCGTATTCTCTTTTCCCAATTCCTCCAGTCTTTGGATCGTTTCTGCCAAGGTACGCTGTACCGGCTTTTCCACGTTCATTATAGCAATGCTGCTGACATAATCCGTCTCCTCTTGCGGGCCAGCTTTTACTGAAGTTTCGATTCTGCCATATTGCAGCACTTCAATCCGCTTCAGAGCAGTCCGCATTTCTTCCAGTTCTGCCTTTATGTCTCTGATGTGGAACACAAGTACAGCAATAGCGGCCACCGTTGCAAGGAGAAGCAGCCTGTTTCCTGTCTGCCCTTTTTTCCTATATTCCACCCGCCTCCTTTTCATTTCCTGGTTTCTTCCGCTGTTCCTCATTTCCGCTTCTCCCTAAAATAATCGAAACCTATCCTGCTAACACCTTATTTCCCTATCAGGCTTTTGGGCAAATATACATAACGAAAAGAAATAAAAATACACTGCTGCAGAAAGGATAGAAACCAAATTCCAATGTGGCAATAGCGGCATATTATCTAATCCTGCACCAATAAGCAGATAAAAATCCATCATACCATAAAATATTTCTCTCCAACTGCCTCCCAGCAATTCATAGCTCGGCGGCACACACCATGCAATTTCCACAGCTTTCCATAACAGAACTATCCCTATGCAAGCTCCCAGAACCTGTAACACACTGATGCTGATCCATTTCGTGTCCATATTCCCATCCTGCCTAAATGCCTTTATTCGTGGAATGCACTTCTTCCATTTCCATACCGATCTGCAGGCAAGAAATACTGCATATCCCCCTGCTATTATCAGCAGAGAAAAGAACCTCTGCTCAAAAACACCCTTTATCAGATCTATCTGCATGAGCTTGAGCGTTTCTATGGGATACCCCACTTTCTTCATCACTAATGCCGCATCAGCCAGGTTAGGGAACCTGCACCATATCTGGCTGATTTCCAAACTCGACATACCCAAAAGATCCTTTGTGGAATATGGTATATATATTCCTGATTCTTCCTCTTCCCTCCCCGCCATGATTCCTATTATCTGATAGGGCACCTCATTGAGAAAAACTGTTTCTCCCACACATTCCCGGTTCCCAAAAAGTTGAATTGCCGCCGCCTCATTGAGCACCATTAACGCCAGCTTCCTGTCTATCTGCATACCATTAAAAAAGGCTCCTTCCTGCATGTGGGTATTTGTAAAGAATGCGTAGTTTTCGTTGGTCAGGAAGACAGGAATTTCCTCCCTGCGAAAACCATTTGACACATCAGGGTAAACCTGCTGCGTATAGGTCAGGTCAATACCCTCCTTCTCAATATTGGCAATGTCGGTTTCCGTAAAAATCCTGTCATCACGTTGGGATGATAATGCATATACCCCATCGCATACCGCACTCTGCATTTTCAGCCAGGACAACAGGCAGATTCCTGCTGCTCCCACTAGAATAAGCAACACCAGCCATTTCCTTCCGAATATTCTTTTCATCGTGTGCCATCTCCCTCGTAAAATACGTTGCTCCCATCCGCAATTTCACTTGTAGATGCTATGATGACAAGCTCATCTGTCGGCAGCCCCCTTACTGCACAGTAGGCTTCATCTGAACCCAGTAAATCCACGGACATCCTGTGGGCCTTGTATCCTTCCCCCAGTACACTGTTATTCTCCTGTACCACCAGGACATAATAGCCTGTTGCATCTTTGCACAGTGCCGTTGCCGGAATAAGCGTATCATACAGCTCGCCGTCTTCCCTAATGGCTATTTTCACCCGCTCCCCTGCCAGAGATGCATCAGCACTCCTCACTGTGATATTTACTTTATAACCTTGCAGATTCTGGCTGTCATAGCCAAAGATGGAGCTGATTTCCCCCTCCACCGATTCGTTCTGATCCACAAGTTCCAGCACCGGCACGCTTTCCATGCTGATATGTTCAAACTGTTCCTCGCTGATGATCAGGCTGCATACCCATTCTTCCGACTTTTCAGCAATCTCATACAAAACCGTATTCTGCATGGAGGACACATATATCCCTTTGCTTACGCCAATCCATGAGATAATCCCGTCTTTATCCGACCTGACATCATACATTTCCCCTGTCCCGCTCCGTTCAACCCTCATCAGGGTCTGGCCCGCCTTTACCTCATCCCCCACATCCACCAGTATCTCCCTTATCTTGCCATCGATGTCTACATAGATAGATTCTGTGTACGCATAGGTAAATTCCGAAGTTCCTTCCACTGTAAAGCTAAGCCTGCCCTGTCTGGGCAATGCTGCCGTTACCACTGGAAGCCGGTAGTTATAAAAGGATTTTGAAAAAAACGTCAGTGCCAATAAAACAACGGCTAAAACTACAAATATTTTCTTAAATCTTTTTTTCTTTTGATATGCTCTTTTTTCATTTTCTGCCTTATCCATTTTCCATTCCTTTCGTCTTTCTATCATATTCCCACGGCGCAAAGATTCCGGTGATGCCTTAAAATTCTTATCACCCTTTCAGCCCCGTAATGGCAATTCCGTTTTTTAGATACTCCTGCCCATAAAGCAACACCAAAAGTACCGGCAGCGCATAGAAACAAGAGCCGGCAAATGCAATTCCTAATTCGCCGCTGTTAATCTTTGCAAGAAAAATGGATAACGGCTGGGCTTCTGAGTTCTGTATGAATATGACTGCCTGATCCACCAGATTCCAGTAGTCTAAAAGGGTAAGCATTGCCACTGCCGCAATCCCATGCTTTACCATTGGCAGCACCACCCATAAAAATATTTTTCCATGCCCTGCCCCATCCACCTTTGCCGCCTCAATATAAGCATCCGGCATACTTTTCATAAACTGCCGTAAAAGGAATACCCCCAGCGGATTGAAGATACCGGGCAGGATAACGGCAAGGTAGCTGTCCGTAATGCCCATCCAGTCCGCTACCATATAATTAGGCATCAAAGTTACCTGCAGCGGCAAAAGCATAACGATAATGTACAGAAAGAACAGGCCCTCCTTCCCCCGGAACTTCAAAACAGTGAATGCATATGCTGCAGGAGCCGACACCAATATCTGTCCAAGTACAATCGGCACCACAATCTTCACAGAATTCCAGAACATATGCAGATACACCGGGCTGTCAAATAACAGGGCGGCATATTGTGACAACGTTGCCTTTTTGGGCACGACATCCATATCAACATATTCATCTGCTGCCAGGCTGCCTGTAGAGTAATTGTTTTCTACTTCTCTGCTTCCCATGAGAGAATTAGTAAAAGTGATGACCAGCGGCATCATGTAAAATACTACAATTACAATAAATAATACATATAAAATTTTTCTTTTCATTGTCCCGATTTTTTTCATGTTATTTCCTTTCTGCTGTGCCAGACGAAGAAAACTTTCTCACACTAATAATGCAGATTCTCCGAAAACTTCCTCTCTGCCCGGAATATGCAAACCACAAACAATACAATGACTATCGTAAGGATATAAGTCGCACTGACCAGCTTTGAGTAATTCAGGGAGAGGAACATATTATTCATATAATGCTGCAGGACATACAGGCTGTCCGGAGGGTACTCTCCTGTAATAATATAAATCTCCTTAAAAACCTTAAATGAATTCACAAATGTCATGATCAGCACCAGAAACGTAGTCGGCGCCAGGTATACATAAGTGATATTTCTGAACTTCCAGAACCTCCCCGCCCCTTCCACATCAGCGCACTCATAATATTCTTCCGGGATGCTGCTTAATCCGCTTATGAACAGCGCCATGTTATATCCAATATTTTTCCAGATGAATATGATGACCATTACCATCATTCCATAACTGCCCTCCAGCCAGTCTATACTCTCCACATGGAAAACTGACAGAAATCTGTTCAGCGTTCCATGAAGCCCAAAGAAATTTTCCCAGAAAAACGCGGATGTGGCAGAGGGAATCGCCAGAGGTATCAGAAAAAACAGACTGAAATAATTGAAATATGCCTTCATTTTCCTGACAACAAAAGCAACACACAGGGAAAGAACCACATTCAACGGAATGCTGACTGCCATAAACCATGCTGTATTCTTCAGCCCTCTCAAGAAATAGATGTTTTGGAACAATGCCTTATAATTCTGCAGCCCGCAAAACTTTCCGTTCACCGGATTATCCACGACAGAATAGAAAAAGGACAGCAGAAACGGAATCAGGTAAAAGAAACAAAACCCTGCCAGACTGATAAGCAGCATAATGCATGGCAGCATTTTATTTAGTTTCCATTCGTTTTTTCTTCTCATATACAGACTCCTGTTATGAAGTGACTTTTGTCAAGAGGTAAATTTTGAAAAATAAACTTTTT
>CANOBT010000268.1 GCA_947564305.1 uncultured Lachnospiraceae bacterium
TATGTATTTTTCTACACCTTAAGCTCTCATAACCGTTTTTGTTTTTATAATTGTTACTATTCACACTAAATCAGACCACGTCAAATAAGCCCTTCAATTATTGGAGGAAAAATCTGTGTTATTCTGCATTTTATTCGATACGGAAACCCTGAGGTTTCCATAAAATTATTTTAAGGAAAAAATACCCGTCTAATTCTATCAGTTCCGTATCATATAAAGCACAGAATGACAGCCAGACATTTTCAATTGTTTTACGGAGTTATCCTGTCGAAAAAATCTCTTCCACAGTAAACGGGGTACCTTCGCGTAATAGTTTGCGTTTTGTGTCGAAGAAAACTGTCCGGCAACTTTCATCTTTGTTTTTACGCCCCTAAGACCTCGTTCGGCTAAATTATTGGTTGTCGGTATGGCAAAATCCCTGACCCACGCAAAATAATTCTCACGGTACTTATGGAGGCGGTTCACCAGTGACCGCTCGAAGGGTCCCGAATAAATAGACTTGTTTTCTGCAGCATCTTTTTCCATCCCGCTCAAGATATCCGTAAGCTTCCGCTCAAAATCCTCCACATAGGAATCTTCAAAGCCACTTCTGCCAGCCGATATCAGATCATTCCTGTCTTTGATTGTGGTAGATACCAGTTCTTTCAATTCCTTAGGCCTGGTATGGCCGGTTTCATCCGCGGTTTTCTGGAGATCCCTCTGCAGGTGCGCGTTACATTCCAGGTTCAAAAAGCAGAACCGGTCATTGTATTTGATGATGTTATGGTCATGCATAACTCTTGTTTCTTTTGTAAGTGCATCCAGAATCCCGTCCTCGGCTACACTGTCCATATCCTTTTTGTCATGCGCCACATAGTACGCGATATCCTCATCCCCATAAAACCGGAGGCAGATCCTTTTCTTGTCCGCCATGACTACGGTGTCATCCCAATAGACCAGTGTTCTGCTGACCAAAGCCTTATACAGCTCCGACATAAACAGAGCAAGCCTTCCCGCCGCCCGTTTCATGAGCTTTGCAATATATCCTCCGCTTGGGCAGACTTCTCCCCCTGTCATTCCTGACAGCAGGAGTACTGTCTTATTCATCGCCGCATTCGTTGTATTCATCAGGGAAAGGGCTGTCGCCTGAACCATCGGGCCGTACTGGCATTCTGCCCGCAGGTTCGGTTCAATCCCGGTCCTGACAACCTCCCCGCAGTCCCCGCATTGATATAGGAAGAACTTATGGAGCTTCTTCTTCACGTTGACTTCAATATCTATTTCATACTTTTCTTCATACTCACCTGTATAAATAAGATTGTCAGAACCACAGGTCGGACAGCATTCATCCCCTGTCACGGCGTGCTCAATCTCGTCTGTGACTTCATCCGGGGATGGCTTTTCCAGAATATTTTTTTTATGGCCGGGCTGTCCTCCCTTTTTCTTTCCGGAGTTTCTCCTGCTGTTTGGTATGTGCCTTGCTTTCTCCGGCGGTGTCTGCCCTGTCGGCAGGTTTGTATTTGTGCTGTCCCTGCCATGACGGAACTAATGGTGTACCGCCTTTTTGTCCTCCATTACTTGTTGATGTCACCATATGCTATTCACCTCTCATATTCTTCAAAGCGTTTTTAACAATCGGCGCACCGTTGTCTTTCAGTTTATCATAATATTGATTTAACTCTTTTCTTTCGCCACAATTTCTGGGAATAGCTTTATCCCAACCCTGTATAATCCACAATCCAACTTTATCAACAGGAATAGCATCTATCCGTCCCGCAATAACCATTTCATCCCTAAAAAGCAAATCAACAATTTCTGATAAATCATTCTTATAACTTGTACCCGAAAAGTAATCAATTTTTTCTTTACAGGCATAGTAATATGGTCTTAAATCTTTATCAACAATTTCTGGTTCAGAATATAACCACTTCCAAATACCTGTTTGCAAAGGTATCACCTGCATTAATTTTGTTTTCACTTATCGCATCTGGAAAATGTTTCTTCACGGCGTAACGAATCATGCTCTCATCTGCTGCAATTACAAATGCTATCTTTTCAGTAAACATAAATAGCCTCACAGCTTCCAACGTATTAATTGCTACATCAGGCAAACACCTGTCTAAATCATCAATCAGCACAACCAACTTATCAATCTTCGCATCTTCGAGCAACTCAGCAAAGTTTTCTTCAAATTCTGCAAACTCTTTATTGCTTGATGTATCTTCTGTAGTTTTAGCAACACTCATCCAATTTATATTTTTCTACAGTTTATTAGTATTTCCCCAGCCTTCGAGCCGAGCGAATCTGATGCGGACTTTTTCATTTCATCTTCTACCATTTCAAGAATACTGGACTTACCAGCGCCCCAATCTCCATGGATTCCTATAGAAATTGGTTGGTCTTTGCTTTCTCTAACAAGCGAGACTATTGTTTTCGCAATTGCTTCATTATTGAGCAAATCCACTTTTGTTTCGTTATCAGATAAAATCATATCTTTCGTCCCTCCATCGTTCACAACCCATATCTCAAACAGTACTTATATCTGCCTGATATGACTTTAGCCATCACACTTAATTTCCATCTATTTACAGTAAGTCTTCATCCTTCCAATATATCCAGATAACGCTCTAGCCGCTCATTCACATATCCTGCAAACAACTTCTCCATCGCGCCAATATTATTTTTCACATGGTACTCATCAAATGCATGATAATACGCAATCCGATCTGTAAACTTAATATCAATCGGCGGATAACCGGATTTCATCAATTCCAAATTTACCAGCAAACGCCCTGTTCTGCCATTACCGCCGATAAAAGGATGGATTCCCTCAAATTCGATATGAAACCGTGCCAGTTTGGGAATGGTGTGTTCTGTACTATTCCTGTAGTCAGAAAGGAGTTGCTCCATCTTCGGTTGAATCAGATAGGGCTGCACTGGTTCATGAGCCGCCCCCATAAGTCTTACCGGAACCCGTCTATAAACGCCACGGTCTTCTCTTTTATCTGCCAATACCAGATAATGGATTTGTTTGATAATATTCTCCGACAACGGCACTTTATCTTTTACCAAATCCTGTACAAACTCAAAAGCCTCCTTATGTCCAACTGCTTCCATATGGTCTTTTAAAGGCTTCTTGTCTATCGTCAGTCCTCGTAACACCAGATCCGTTTCACGCAGTGTTAGGGTATTTCCTTCAATGGCATTAGAATTATAAGTGTATTCAACAATAAATTCCTCTGTCAGCCGTTCAAGCTCCCCTTCTGTGAGTGGCCGCCTCGAATCCAGTTCCTTTTTCTTTTTTTCAATCATCTCAAGAATATTCTCGTATGATTTAAAGCGGGCATCAGCCGGTTTTCTCGCGTCTTCCGGAATCATCCATCTGCGTCCCTTACGGGTAACGCCCTGTATTTTACCCTCTGAGCATAATATCCGCACCCGTCTATCTGAAATTCCCCACTTTTCTGCCGCTTGTTTTACTGTCATATACATAGCTTCGCACCTCGCTTTAAGAAACAGTATACTCCTTTATCGGAATAATAGCAATGAAATCGGAACAATATTTCGTTTTATCGGAATGATAATATTTTTCTCCTCACCAATGAACTGAAAAACATTTTATCTCCAATGCCCTTATGCTGATATTTCCCATCCAAATGTCTTTCCACCTACAGAACCTGCCACCGGCAGCTTCTTTCGGATGCATGGCAACCAAAAGGCATCCTCCATTTCAGATAGATAATCTCTCGGAATCTTTAAGCCAGTAAAATCAAGACTTTCAGATTCCTTTTATGTATCAAAATTTACTCTTTTAGACATCATTTTATCAGCACATAGAATTATAACCATTTTCGTCCATTCATCTGGAACACATCATGCCCTTTGATACTCTTCGCCGCCTGCCGCAGATTCCTGTCCCTGACGTGCTGGTGGTACGGATGGGATACTTTGCTCCGTTAGCCTTCATATGGGATCAATACTTTGCAAACTTTCTGTAAACCACTCCTGCGCTTGCCTTCGGGCTGTACTGCACCAATCGCAACCACAACGTGCATCAGTGGTTGCATCGCCCATTTCCTCTTTATCTTTACTTGTTTTTATTCTTCATCTATTATACTCGGTTAAACAGCATGTTTTTCTTTTAGTAACTGTCAAAGGATCATAACTCAATTCTCCGTAGATTTCCACTGCATTGTACATACGGTCCCCGTGCTTCCGGTTCCTTTCTCACTTTTTACCTATTGACATTATTAATCTTCGCAATTTCGCAGACGCTCAATGATACTGGCATTTTGCGTCCTCTGATAAATACATACGGGCGCAGTCATACACAAAACAAGAATGATACTGAACAGAAGCAAATCACTCATCCACGGAATAGAAAATGAAATCTGATAAATTTTCATGGCGTTAAATACAACATAGCTGGCCGGAAGCCCTACCATTAACGAAATCACGATTGAAATTACAGCATATCCAACCCCTTCCATTTGCAGCATTTTCTTTATCTGTTTCGCCGTCATCCCAATACTTTCCAATGTCGCAAATTCTTTTGAGCGGTTCTGTACGCTTGCAGCCATCATATTCAGATAATTTAACACCGCCAGCATCGCAATGATAAATCCCATGCTGTTCCCTAATACTTTCACCTGGGTTTCTGAATTTCTCATCTCAAAAAGAGATTCTAATTTGGAATCATACGAAACCTGCTGTTCCCCATCAAAAACTGCTTTTACTTTTTGTTCCGTCTCTTTGGAGAACGGATTTTCGTACTCGACATTGATTAATTCCGTAAATAATTCTCCCATGAGATTTTCCGCGTATTTTTTACTGACAATCAGCTCCGGCGTAATGCCCCCTGCAAAAAAAGCCGGATTGAGATAGTTCTCCGCTACGGCGGCAATCTGGATACTGCATTCCCTGCCTGGTTCTTTGCCGTCCGGAACATAAAAATGCACAGTCTTTCCGGTGATTCCATATTGACCATCCATAACACGCAAAAACTTTACCGCCACAGCAATCTTTCCGTCTTCAAACGCTTTCTTATCGAGCTTGTTTCCCAGACTCTCATTAAGAAGCTCAAAGCCTTCTTCATCTACGCTGATCAGGCGCGAAGTAAAATAATCGTTGTCCGGTTCCTTTTTGTACAATTCCATATCCTCTTCATAATTTCCCGGGCTGTACCTTGATTTGTACAACTCCTGATAATATTTTTCATAGACTTCTCCCTGATAAGGAACGACTGCCTTAGCGGAAGTTACTCTCCTTACCATTTTTACACCGTCTATCTGCTCGATCTGGGATATTTTGTCCTCTGTGATAACCTGCTTTCTATCCTCATCAAGTGTCGTCTCGTTCTTAATTTGCATGTCATAAGTATATGTTTCGTTCAAAATCCGTTTCGCGTCGTTCCCACAGATGATCACATTTACCACAAGAAAGCTGGAAATGGCAATGACAAAAGACGAAAAAATAACAACTGCCTGTTTTTTGTCCCTGAACATATTCTGCCATGCCATAGAATATATCCCGCCGCTTTCCCGGTTATGCTTTTTTCTACTGCGTATGCCTGCTGTATACCGAAGAGCTTCAACCGGAGAACAGTCTCCCGCCATTTTCGCAGGTTTTTTACAGCTAATCAGATTCACAAAAAGAGCAAAGCATCCTGCAGTCAGATATACCCATATTCTCATAGGTGCGATATCGCCGGCAGAAAATGTTGGATTTACAATATGCAGCAACTGTGGAATCACTTTTTTGCTGATAACAAATGCTATAGCTAACCCAAACGGTATTCCGGCCGCGGCGTTCCACACCGCCTGCTGATATACCAATTTCTTTAACTGGACAGATGTCATCCCTATCGTCTTAAGCTGCCCATAATACCGGATATCTTTCGAGACGGATATATATAATGTGTTATAGATAAATAAATATCCGCTTGCAAAAACCATAAATAACATAACAATCAGTACTGCCGTTATCCTGCAGAAATTCAGAATTGTATCATGATCCGCATCCATATGCTGATTCCTGTCCATGTTAAGACTGTTTTGCATCGCAGTAATTTCTTTTTCAGAATAT
>CANOBT010000269.1 GCA_947564305.1 uncultured Lachnospiraceae bacterium
GCCGTGTTTCCTTTCTTATTCGGGCTTCCGTTAATAAATAAAATTTTCATCCTGTCTTCCTTCCATTTTCTTTATATAAGATTTGAATTACTATAACCTGCAATAGACGAGCGCCTACTTTTCCTCTGCCCACAGCCAGATCAAACCGTTATAAATATACTGCAGGGCGGCATTCCCATCATGTGCGTTGCCTTTCTGTACCCGGTATGCCAGATTCCCCGCCCTTTCATTATCCGCATCAACAAAAATACCGCCAGGCGCATTTATCATTGCCTGAATCTGATTGGTAAATGCCGCATAAGCAAAGTCCTCCGTGCCGGACATGGCATAAATAAAGAAATCCTCAGAGCCATATCCCGCTTCCGTCACCAGCCGCTCCATATACGCCCCGTCAGAGGTCAGATTGCCGCTGGATGGCAGGAAATACCGAAAATAGTCCATGCAGTATTGGAACGTATGCCATGTAGTGACCGAACCCATGGAAAATCCGGCAAAAGCACGGTGGCTGCGGCTTTCCGTCAGTTCCTGCCAAGAAGTCCCCTCTGCGTAGGTACGATACTTTCCCTCCACAGCCGGAATCAGGTCATTCATCAGTTCGTTGTGATAATTGTCCGTCAGCCGCAGCGCCAGACCATAATCCGCACTGTCCTCCGGACTCGTATTGTTATAGGTCGGGCATACCACGATTACCGGCGTCATTCTCCCGTCCTGTATGGCATGGTCGAGTACATTTTTCAATTCATGCGGATTTTCCGGCGTGCCAAGATATGTCTCCTCATTGCTCCATCCTCCGTGCATCAGGTAAAGCACATTGTATTGCTGTTCTCCCGAATAGCCATATGGCAGATATACATATGCCGTTTTTGTGAGCTGAGTGGTCTGAGCTTCATAACTCATGGATTCCCATGTCTGGTATTCTAATCGCTCCACTGTCCCCTGCTCTGATGCCGCTCCAAAATATTCCTCTGGTATCTGCTCCAGTTCTTCCGGTATTTGCCCCGAACCCGTCTGTTTATTCATAGGGACCACGTCCTCCTCTGATCCTGTAGTTTCTTCCTTTACCGTATCCGCATTTTCTGTCTCTGCTGAAATAACTGTGCTGTCTCTGTATTCTGTTTCTGTCTGCCTCCCGGAACATGCCGTACACAATACAGCCAATGTCAGTGCCAGTATCCGGCTCATCCTGCGTTTCATGCGAATTACCCTCCCTGCTAATATCCTAATCCTCCGAGCCAGTCCGCCACATCACCGGCAGCTCCTGCCACATCTCTTTCGCTGACGGTAAAACCGTCTGTGATCACTTCCGCATCCGGCTCCAGATCCTGAATGGTTTCAATGGTCCCCGAAAAGCGGCTTCCGTTATGCACATTAAAAGGAATGATCGTTTTCCCCGAAAAATCATATTCATCAAAAAAACTGTATAGAGCCTGCGGCATGTCATACCACCATGTAGGGTATCCGACAAAAATAACATCATAATCGTCCGGATTTTCTATATGGCTTGTCAGCTCCGGCCGCGCGTCTTCCTCCTGTTCTTCTGCAGCATAATCTATTAACGCACCGCCGTCTCCGGGATAATCCACGGATGTCTGTATGGAAAAAAGTGTCCCGCCCGTCTGAGCCTGAATCATATCTGCCACTGCCCGAAGACGGCCTTTTGCCTCCCCATCCACTGTCGTCACGCTTGCGGAGGAAACCACGTCCACGTCACTGTTCTCACCTGCGGTAAAATAAGCAACCAAAACTTTGCTTTCACCTGTGTTCTCTGTATTTTCTGCATCGGTCATTTCACTTTGTTGCAGGTCTTCATCGGATATTTTTCCAGAAGTATTCCCTTGAGCTCCCACACTGCTCTGACCCGTTTCCTCAGAGGCAGGAATATCGTTCTGCGCACTGCCGCCGTTTACAGGCGGTTCCGTCTTTCCACAGCCTGCTGTTTGTAATGCAAGAACCACACCGATTAAAATTGCCCCTACTTTCTTTCTATTCTCCATCCTCAACATTCCTTTCTAAAAAATTCTTTCCTTTATTATAGAAAAATCGAGACCTCATAAGAAGTCTCGATTTGTTCATCAGTTTATACCTTAAGTTTATAACTGATCCATATTGTTCCGTCAGTTTTTCACAGCTTCGCTCATCTTCTTTCGCCAGATATTCCTAACTGACCCTTTCTACCGAATGTTGCCAGCAGAGTCTGCTCTCCTCGGGATTAATCTTCTGTTCCATATACTTCCTGAATCATTGGAAATGTACTCCATGCTTTCGACCACGCTTCTTGTCAATAGGGGACAAAAAGTTTTTTCAACTTTTTATCCCAGCGCCCTATACTCTTCCTCAGGCACCGGTTCCAGCCACTCCGTGCTGGTTTCTTCGCCATCAACCTCTATTGCGAGATGCGCAAACCATGAATCCGGAGCTGCTCCATGCCAGTGCTTCACATTGGCAGGAATATTTACCACCTTTCCCGGGGTCATCTCAACCGGTTCCTTGCCTTCTTCCTGATAATATCCTCTGCCACCTATGCAGATCAGCATCTGGCCTCCGCCGCTCTTTGCGTGATGAATGTGGTAATGATTCCTGCAGCCCGGCTCAAAAGTTACATTAAACACAGGTACCTGTTCTGTCGATACCGGAGCAAGATAGCTCTGTCCATCGAAGAACTGTCCATATGGATTCGGCTCTCCAACCGGGAAGAAGATTGTGTTCTGGAATTTATCCTTCTCTGTCAGCTCGGGAACTGTCTCATCATAAACTTCCTTAGCCATATTGAAAGCAGCCCACGAAAGCGGCCAACCGCTGTAGAACGAAATATGTGTAATAATCGCGGCCATCTCCTTCTGTGTTACGCCATGATTCTTAGCATTCGTCAGGTGATACTTAAGGCTTGAATCTGTCACACCTCTTGAAATTAGAGCAACAACCGTGATAATGCATCTGGTCTTAAGATCAATATCCCGATTATTCCAGTTTTCACCGAAGAGTATGTCATCGTTAAAATGCGCGAACTCCGGAGCAAACTCTCCAAGTGCATCCCTTCCTGCTGTCTGAACAATCTTCTCTGCCATTGTTATCATCCTCTCTTTCATTTGCCTTCGGGCTTTTTCCGCCAGTTTTTATATTCGCCGGTCGTTATGCGCTTATCCTCCGGACGCTCTGCTTCAACAGGAATTGCCCATTCCCGTCCCAGCTTTGCAGCGCCTTCAATCCTGCCTTCAACGCATAAAACCTGCACCCACTTTGGCGACACGCCCCATTTTTTAGCTACCTCTTTGACTGTTAAATATCCATTAATCATGAATTCTACCCTTTTATTCTTTTCCCACGGGCATTTATAAGTTTCCTGAATATACAAATATATTCTATGCGTTTAAACGAAGTCTGTCAATCCCGAACTCAGATCACACTAAAAAAAAGCATCCCGATCACCACAGACCGGAATGCCGATTCAACTTTAATTATTCATATCAAATCGCCAGTGAATATCAATCCTCTCGTTCTCGAACACATCCACATGATCAATAAATGTGTCCATGATCTCCTGAGTCAATTCCTTCGCTTCAAGTACCGGCTCAAAATCAACATCACCGATTCTCTCAGCTCTATTTGCTTCCCTCTTCTGTTTTTCCATCTCTTCAAGTTTAGCCTTCAGTTGTTCAATTGCTTCATCATATTTTCCCTTATGCAGAATGAATTCTTCTCTGCCCAGCTTTCCATCTGAGTACTCATCATACATCTTCATCCATGCCCTTTTCTCGGATTCAATGGCACTTTGAAGCGATGCTATCATGTCATCAGGATCGAGTTCTTCCCTGCCTGCTTTTCGTCTTTCTTCAGCATCCATATATACTCTGATTTTCTGCTGAACCATTTTAAGAACACAATCCTTTGCTTTCCTGTTATTCAATATCACATTGAGGCAGGCCACATCATTGCTGACCTTTCCCCGGTAGCATCTCATGGATCCAACCATGCGGCTCTGATCGGAAAGAATCCTGCCGCAATACCCAGCGGAAAATATTTCTTCGTTTTGACGGTTTGTGCTTTACATTATTGAGTGACTTCTGCACCTGGTCGAATACATCCCTGCTCACGATAGCCTCATGTGTATCCGCGACTTTTATCCAGTCTTCCTTTGCGCATCGTTTGGTTTTTCCTCCCGGCTCAATTACCGTACTCTTTTGAGCCACCAGCATTCCGGTATATTCTTCATTTCTAAGGATATGGTTTATGCCGCTGGCCGTCCATACAAAACCGTCGCGGACTCCAATCCATTCCGAAAGATTACTTCTTTCCATTAGCCGGATAATCGGACAAGGCACATGCCGGTCATTAAGGTTCCTTGCTATATCAGCAAGCTTCATGCCTCCAAGCTTCATATCGAATATTTCTTTCACGACTGGGGCTTCATCGGGATTGATCTCCAATTTTCTCTTATTACCAGCCATCTTTCGATATCCAAATGGAGCATAAGAAGCATTAAACATTCCATGCTCAGCCCTCTGCCTGCAGGAAGCCTTTACCTTAGCGGACAGTTCCTTGCTGTAATAGTCATAGATTAAATTCTGGAATGCCACACTTAATCCTGCTGTTTCCCCGTCTTTCAGATCATCACTGTCATAACCATCATTTACCGATATAAACCGCACACCAAGAAACGGAAACAGTTGTTCCAGATAATCCCCAAGTTCGACATAATTTCTTCCAAACCTGGAAAAGTCCTTCACGATGATGCAGTTGATCTCTCCGCGTTTTGCCATTTCTATCATTTCCGTGCATTCCGGGCGCGTATCAAAGTGCGTGCCTGAAAAGCCATCATCACACCGCTCGATCACCTTGCATGAAGAAAACTCAGTGTGGCTTTTTATATAATCCTGTATCAACTGCCGCTGTGCTGTTATGCTATTGCTTTCCTTTTTCCCTGAGCCGGTATCGGAATCCTCGATTGACAGTCTGACGTACATGCATACCACATATGATGCCGGTAATGCTTTTTTATTTTTCATCACGGCACCTCTTTTCCGCTTCACCAATAAAATCCATGAGCTCATCTTCATATCTCATTTTTATCTCAAAGCGATTCTTCCCATAAAATGAAATTTTGTCAACAAGATCACAAACAACTTTTGCAGATAAAACCCCGAAATCAGAATTCCTTCCATATGCTTCAGCCATCTCAGAATCACCGCCATAGTTTTTGTCAAAGTGCTGTGCAGCCGCATGCTTTTCGTCAATCCGGCCTCTGATAGTCTCAAGCTCATCCTGATATGTCTTCTTTGCAAACAGATAATCTTCTTCGCTGATCATCCCATCCGCAAAATCACCATACAGTTTCCTGCTTCTGTTTGTTATTTTCTCGGCCTTACGCTCCATTTCAGCGATTTCCGACATCATCCGATTCCTGCACCTAACAGCCGGAACCGACCCGTTTAACTCCGCAATTTTGCCTCTGCAATCCAGATACACCTCCATCTGCTGCTTTAAGAAATTGTCCATAAAAGCATCCATCTTTCGTTTGGAAATAGACTTATAGCTGCATCTTTTACCGAAGGATCCGGAAGCGGCGCATATATAATAGGGTATCCTCTTACCCTTTACCTTCCCGTTTTTCAGGAGCATTTTTCTCCCACACTCTCCGCAGACAAAAAGATCTCCGTACAGATTCTCTACCTTTTCAACAGGTTCCCAGCTTTTCATTTCAGATTGCCTCTTCTTTCCGGTTTTCTTGAAAATCCCCTGTACTTCTTCAAACAGTTTCCTGCTCACGATAGCTTCATGTGTACCCTCAACGATGATGTAATCATCTTCAGCAACATTCGTTATGCCTATGCCTTTATACAAAGCTTTTTCAGTTTTACCCTGCACCGTATCGCCAATATAGCTCCTGTTCTTCAATATCCTCCGTACAGTATTGCTTCCCCATAAGCTCTCCTTAAAATTTGCTTTCTTCCGAATCCCCGATTCATAAGCATATCTCCCGGGAGATGGGATACCGTCATCATTCAAACCCG
>CANOBT010000270.1 GCA_947564305.1 uncultured Lachnospiraceae bacterium
TCTTGCCGCCTCACGGAGCTTTTCGACAGCATCGGTCTGTGGAATTTTCGGATTCTCATACCCCGCAAAAACATATTCTGGTATAGTATTAATAACAGCCCGTGTAAACTCATCTAATTGATATAAAGGTTTTCCGTTATCATCTATATCCAAGTCAATCAAAAATGAATTTACATCATCTTCTTGAACCCTTGCTATAATAATATTTTTTCTATCAAAAGTCCTGTTTATCACTTGAGTCGCCTTTCTCTTATGATTTAATGAAATCTTAAAGATTCGGTTTGTTAATTACCTACATAAACATTATTGGCGCACGCTCGAAATATTTGTTAATAATTGTTTATTCAATCACTTGTCATAAAAATCAATCCGATTCCGTGTCTTCAATTTTTTTAATCTTTCCATTCTCCAACGCCCGATATTCCCGCCTTAATTCCTGTAACAGCTCTTCCTCACTCGGCAAATATAATTTATACTTCGATGCAAAAATCTGTGTTTCATTCTCTGGTAATGTAAACTTAACCACCGATTCGCTCTTGTCCGCACACAGCACAATTCCAATCGGCGGATTATCTCCCTCATTCATCAGCTCCCGCTCATAATAATGAACATACATCTGCATCTGTCCTAAGTCTTGATGCGTTAAGTCTCCGACTTTTAAATCAATCAGTACAAAACACTTCAAGATATAATTATAAAATACAAGGTCAATCTTATTCTGAAATCGGAATAACGTGGATTATTCCGATTCTCTGATTATTCCGATTTTAGCATAGAAACCTTGATATTAACAGTCCCCCCATAAGAAAAAATCGGAATAATTCTTAATCCCCTACCTAAGTGATTACTCCTTTGTTATGCTATTAAAATAAACCACAGCAAAGGAGGACATATCCATGTCACTATCAATTGATGAAGCCATCAAAAAAGTGCTTTCCTTTTTGAAAAGTATCCCTATGGCTCCTGCAACAGTAAAGTACTACTCTTGCTGCTGTTCGCATGTCAGGGATTACTGTCAGCGCAATGCCTTACAGGAATTCTCATACAAAGATGCGGCTTCTTTCACAGCAGAACAGCTGAAATTGGCTGAAAATGGTAAATTCGGCAAAATCTATGCATTGATCATGCGGAAAGCCGCTTACTATGTGGCAGATTGTTTCGAAACAGGTACGCTTGAATGGAAACGCAACAGGTATACAATAACGGAACTACCTGAAAATTACCAGCAGATTCTTGGTTCTTTTGAGGAGTCTATTTCCGGAAAACTTGCCGAAGGGTCAGTCTATAACATCATTCATGAAATCCGGAAATTCCTGAAGTATCTTGAGAAAGCAGGCTGCCTCATTATCCAGGATCTGTCAGCTGATATCCTGCGTGCATATGTGATCCAAGAGGCTCCTAAACACATGGGCAATTACGTAAACCTCACATGGCCTCTGAAAAAGTTCCTTGCTTATGTCAAAAAGAGCGGCGTTGCCCTCTCGGGAACATTCGATTTCTTTCTGGCAAACCCGGCACCTGTACATGAGAGGGTGCTTCCGGCATTTGATGATGATGAAACAAAGGCAATACTTGAAAGCATAGATACATCAACAAAACAGGGCAGGCGTGATTATGCGGTGGTAATGCTTGCGCTTGACACCGGCCTTAGATGGTCGGACATTGCCAAGATGCAGCTTTCCGACATTTTATGGGAGAAGCGGGAAATCCGGGTGAAACAGGAAAAGACGGACACTCCGCTTACACTTCCGCTGACGCTCCGGGCAGGGACTGCCGTAGCAGACTATATATTAGAGGCCAGGCCGAAATGCAGCAGTCCATATGTTTTTCTCCGCCTCAGAAAACCTTACTCTTCTATGCTTTCATCTGCGTCTCCCACAAAGGACCTCATGGGACGTTACTTCAAGAAAAATGGTATAGAACACCATTTCGGTGATGGAAAGACATTTCACGGGCTCCGCAGGACTATGGGAACCAATCTCGTCAGGAACGGGACCCCGCTGGAAGAGGTGTCACAGATCTTGGGCCACCGCGATATAAATTCGTCCAGGCACTATATATCCCTCCATGATGAAATGCTGGCTGAATGCTGCATGGACATCAGCATGTTCGCTACAGAGAAGGAGGGGCTGCAATGAAAACAAAACAGAAAACATTTGTATTTGCAAGCCTTTTTGCCGATGACATCCAGGGGATGGTGGAATACAAAGCCGCGCTCGGACATAAATGCGAAAGCTATGCCTGGGCCCTGCAGACTTTTGACCGGTACTGCCTGTCCCATCATCCGGATTCCGGCACGCTCACCCAGGAGATCGCTTTTGGCTTCTGTCAGGCCGGGACAGATGGGAAAAACTGCGGATACCGCGCAGGCACAGTCCGGGAATTCGGCCGTTACCTCTCTGCCATAGGGAAAGAGGCATACATCCTTCCCATGAATTTCTTCCCGCAGAAAAAAGCAGACCTTCCCTATATCATGTCAGATAATGAGATCCGGTCATTTTTCGGGGCGGCAGACCGTTATCCTCATGCGGACAACAGCCCCCTGCTCGAATATACGGTTCCGGTAATCTTCAGGCTCCAGTTCGCTACGGGAATGAGGCCGCAGGAAGCAAGGACCCTGAAGCGGGCCGACTTTAATTTTTCGAAAAACATGATATATATAGATGAAGCAAAAGGCCATAGGGACCGCAGGATTTTGACTCTGCCGAATGTGATGGAACTGTGCAGGAAATATGACGCCATAGCAGAATCCCTCCATCCTGGCAGGACATATTTCTTCCCGTCCCCTGACGGCAGCCCATACACGCATGGCTGGATGACGGAAAAATTCCACAAATGCTGGGAAAATGCCGGGAACAATACATCTTCCAAAAGCTGTACCCCCTATGATCTCAGACATAATTTCGCAACAAGGACGCTCATGCGCTGGGTGGAGGAAGGAAAGGACCTGAATGCATATGCGCCATACTTAAGCACCTACATGGGGCATGTCACTTTTAACAGCACCTTCTATTACATCCACCTTCTGCCAGAGAAGCTGGGTATCCAGAAGTTCATGGACATCCAGGGGATCATCCCGGAGGTGCCGCATGAAAGCTGATGCCTCAAGGGTTCTGGTCCGCAAACATCTCAGGCCGTATTTTACCGTGTTTCTTCCAAAACAACGCGGCTGCAGTGACAACACCATACAGAGTATACATGACACATGGAACCTGTTCCTCCGTTACCTTTCTGCTGCAAAGGGCATTGACAACAGTCGGCTTGCTTTCTCAGATATCGACCCAGCGGTCGTGACTGGATTTCTTGACCAGATGGAATTCGAGAAAGGCTGGAAACCATCAACAAGGAACCAGCGTCTAAGCTGCCTGAGATCATTTTTCAGATATGCGGCATCCATGGAACCTGTTCTTTATCCTTGTTCGGCAGCACTGGGGGAGATACCCTTGAAAAAGGGGGCTGACCGTTCATATGTCATTGAATTCCTGAGCCCAGAAGAGATGAAATCCCTGCTGGCCGTACCGGATACAAAGACAAGACTCGGAGTGAGGGATCAGTTTTTCATGGCGCTGATGTACGATTCGGCAGCAAGGGACTGCGAGATGCTGGGGCTGAAGCTGGAGGATTTCCATGAAGATAATAATACTGTCTACTTATGGGGCAAAGGCGCAAAGCCCCGGCTTGTTCCTGTTTCAGGGGAGACCACAGCGCTTTTAGTCAACTACCGCAGAAAATTTCATCAGGGTTCAGCCTTACAGGAGCCGTTGTTTTACACGATACATAAAAGGGAGAAGACACCAATGTCGGATGACAATGTTGCCCGTTTCCTCAAAAAATATGCCGATTTAGCGAGAATGGAAAAACCTGACATCCCTGAAAGGATCCATCCCCACATGTTCAGGAAGTCGCGTGCCATGCACCTTTACCGTGCGGGAATGCCGCTGGCCCTTTTAGCGGAATTTCTCGGCCATGAGGATCCAGAAACGACCCGTATCTACGCATATGCTGACACTGAGATGAAACGCAAAGCGATTGAAAAGGCTTCGCAAAATGTTGGGGAAGTCGCCAGCCTCCCCACAGAAAAAGCGTTTTGGGAAGGTGATGACGACATCATCGGGCGACTCTGTAGGGGATACTAATCAAAAAGATTATTCCGATAAAATAGCATAGACAGTTTAATTCATGCAGACTGTATATAGTTTTTTAGGCGGCCTGTGCTAAAATCGGAATAATCAGAGAATCGGAATAATCAATCCAGAAATGGCGTCCATCAAAGGTGATTCTCTTCTGTCTGGCGACAAAGGAAAACCCTCTACCAAGTTCTAACAGAAACTTCTGCAAATGGGTAATTAAAGCCTGTTCCAAGTCGCTCTCATAGAAATCATCATTCGGATTCAGCCCAAGAAATTCAAGTACATAGGGGTCACGATAATATCTTCGGGTGTTTTAGCCGTCTCCGATGTCTGAATCTCAGCAGCAACCTTTTCTTTATTTTTACTGGACAACAGCCTTTCATAGAAAAAAGTATTTATCTGACGTTCAAGCTGTCTGGTACTCCACCCGGATTTTACTGCTTCCTGCATATAGAACTCCCTTGCATTGTCATTTTCCACACGCATCAAAAGGCGATAGTGCGTCCAGCTCAATTCGCTACGCAGTGCGTAGCCATTTGGAAACGTCAAGTAAAACTGCCGCATGTTTTTCAAATTTGCAACAGTAAATCCTTTTCCAAAATCATGCGTCATCTGCTTGGAAAGTTCTTTCAGCAATCCTGCGCCATATTCCGCCTTTTCATTTCCACCCTGCTCTTCTATAATGGATTTGCCAATATTCCAATATGCTTCCACCATTGCAAAATTAGCAGTCTGGTAGACCTTGTTTCTTGCAGATAGCAATATATTCTGTATTTGATTATAAAAATTTTGATTCACCTACAAATTCCCCTTTCACAACATATTTATGAAAATCCACTTATAGTTCTTTTCGGTCAGCCCTTTAACCACTCTTGCAATGGTAGAATTATCCACATATGCCCTAGCAGAGACTGCCTTTCAATTTTCGTTATCTGAATACTATTATAGTTCATTTTTCCCTATCTCACAATGCAAAAGCAACACAAACTTCAAAAAACAACAGCCCCGCTCATCCTCCAAAGATAAGCAGGGCTGAAACCCTCGTTTTTATACAATTCGATTTTCGGGCAGTTCCCCACGCAGTTTTTTAAGCTGCTCATTGAATTTCTTGTGCTTTTCTGATTTGACAGCAATCCCTATAAAATATCTGCTCACAAGAAAATCTAAAAGGTATTCTTTAGGAATCTGAAACTTTTGCCGTATAAAAAAGCTCTTTAACTCCTGTTTGCTGCACCATTTGGCAACAGAGCTTTCTCCATAACCCGTAAATTGCGCCACCCGTCTGACATTCAACACATCGGGATAGTCTTTCAGCAGCATCTCATAATATTGCCGCATACTGGTTAATCCTCTTTTGTAAATACATCTTCAAAAGACGGAGCTTTCTTGCATCCATCCCTCATATAGAATCCATCTGGAGCTTTATACAGCTCTGGGTAATCTTCTCTGTCATGCAGGTATTGAATGACATCGGTTGTCTTGATTTTAAACCGCCGTGTCTTTTTCCCGCTGTCTATGTTTGGTACAAGACCGCTTTCTAAAAGGAAAAGGCAGGTCTTTTTGCTGATATGACAGATGCGGTACATCTGGTCTTTGGTTATGTATTCGGGATATTGCTCCAGAATCTCCCTGCAATATTTTTCTGTAATCATTCTATGCACCTCTTCGCAGTATTTTGGTCAACAGCAGAAGATTGGTGCCGTAGTTCTCTCTAAATATTTTTAGGAATCTTGAGAAGCCAGTCCAAACCGGGCTTCTGTTCTCTCCTCAGTTCTCTCCGTTCTCTCCAAGTTCTCTCTTTTTTCCGTTTTTTGAGCCATTTTCGGGTGGCTTTCAGTGAGTTCGAATATTC
>CANOBT010000271.1 GCA_947564305.1 uncultured Lachnospiraceae bacterium
AGCCGTTGGAATTAAAAGAGATTAAGGAGGAGATAGGAATGGGTGGATTATCAAGATTGTATTTTGAAGATGGGATTAGTCAAGGAATTAGTCAGGGGAAAGAAATGGCGCAATTGGAAGATGCAAAAAAATTACTGAGGATTATGAGTGCGGATAAAATTGCAGAGGTGTTGGAAATGCCGTTGGATATTGTTCAGGGCCTGGAGGATGCAGGAGTATCTGGCGGGGAAAATGGATGATTACTGAGGGGCAAAGCTGTTTTTAGAGTTTTGCCCCTCAACAATTATCAGCGGTTCTGAGTAAAAAATGGATGAAGAAGTTTTCGTTTTTCCGATAAAAAACCTCACCATTCTTCGATTGCTCCTACAAAATCATCAAAGTATCTTGAATGGGTAAGATATGATTCTCTCATGCTGCGGATGTCCTCCGAACGAGTGTGTGGCTGCCCGCCGGTCTTTCGGTGATATGCCTGTACGGCAAGTTCTTGAACCAACAGGTCGTCTATGACAGCATCGGCTGTAGTACGTGTAAAATCTATAACAGGGATATCGGGTATTGCTGCAGAACTTTTGAAATTATATGCTACCAGATATCTATTTGTTATATGGACCTTCATATGCCCATCTCTGCATATAAGCAGCCATGCATCACCAGGCGCGAGTCCGCGTACTTCGAAGAATGCCCGTCGAAATGGTAAACCTGCCTGATTGAATTTACAGTTGGAAGGAATCGGTGTCCATTGTCGAAAATTCCCCGAATTCTCCCGCGGAAGTACTGCGGCCGGAAGAGGAATTTGTGGTGTACCTGCTGTCTCATCATTTCCATACAGGTGGGCGAACCAGTGCGCATTTGCCTTTTCATTTGTATCAGAACTCTTCCCTACGGCATCTTCTAAAATCAGTCTGTCAGAAGTAAGCTGGCTAACCGGAAATGGTACATTGCTGGCGGCATGCCAATTCCATCCAATATCCTTGGAAAATCTCAGCCGTGAATGTTCAAAATTTGCCGCTGAGACCAAATTTGTGTCTTCCTGTATAGCCATGCTTAAGTCTGACGCTGAAGTATTACATCCCGTCCGTATGACCGGTTTAAATGCTGTAAGGGCGCTTTCGGCGTCTATTTGATTTTTGCGAATCTTAATCTCTTCTTTTATCAGTTCTAAAAGAAGCGGACCATCAGTATCTATATTGAAGACAGGTTCATTCATCATCATGGCAGCGCCGGGTTCGTAATCAGGTTTCTGGGTCTGTAAACGCTTCAAAAGAAAGCCTGGGAGGGAATATTTATCACCTGCTCGTACTTCAGGAACCCGCACAGGGACCTCGGCCTGAGGAGTCTCATTATCCTCCAGTTTCATTTGGATATAACGCAGTAAAGCAAAAGCTGCATATAAAATATCACTTCCAAGTGAAATGACAGTACCCTTTGCGTATCTCCCAGGGGGTTTATAATATACATTTATCAAACTTTCCAACATTTCCTTAAGCTGTTGGAAATCCGCCTGTCCTGATGCCTGCTGAAAAATATTTTCAAGAAAAAGCATGAACTGTTTCTGATTATCCAGAATGCGCTTTGCCCCGAGTTCTTCTTCTTCCGTCCTATAGGTCTGCAGATTTCCTTCCGGCGAAAACTGCCGCATAGTCTGGTGGTAACGCTGATATATTGTGCCGTTGATCTGTACTGTAGAAACCTGGCTCGATAACATTCCAAGACGGTCAAGAAATTCTCTTACCGGTCGTGGGAGACCTCCGGGGATTCCTGTAGAGAAATAGATAGTAGCAGGTTCGTATTTGTGCACCGCAATATATCTTGGTCCTGCATTTCCTGCCTGAGCGGGCGGTGCTGCGGATTGGATATAATCTGTGTTGGGAACCGGAAAATATCCTTGGATAACATTCCCTGTATATGGACTTGTCTTTGACGCTTTGTTCTTTTTGAGATAAGAGAAATCTGCCCTTTTAGAATGTTTTTTAGATTCTTTCATCTGTTCATATGTACTCATAGTTACAATTCCTTTCTTGTAAGCTATAAAAATTTTTGATGTTTCCATAAGACTAAAGAGTTGTCTGAAAATATTAAAGACGGTGTCCCTAGTGACTCGATTTTTCTATATAATTTCTAAGTATAATTTAGCAGCTTCTGCTTCGGATTGTGTGCGAGATTCGTACTTTCTTATAATCCGTCATATTTTCATTGTTTTATTCCCACTATAAAGTATAATATTTATGCTATGGTGAGCAAAAAACAAGGGGATTGCCTGGGAACAGTTACATTCGCTGTTGTCGAATTATGCCGAATATGTTAGTATGTTCATAGTGGTGTTAGAATAGTACTGGCAATAAAGTCTCTTAATTTTATTAGGAGGTTTTATTGCTATTTTATTTTAAAAATAAGTACGCAGGGAAAAGACAGGCCTTGATAAGATATAGCGAGGATTTTGATTATGGTTAAGAACGATATAGAAAAGGGTGATTATATGAATAAAATTATTTTTATTGCAAAAGGCTGGGGAAGGACCGCCGGGGGTATTAATGCTTTTAATTACTCTCTCTGTAAAGCCATGGCAGGAATGTACGGGGAGAACATCGTCTGTGTTGTTCCTGATGTCGATAATAAGATTTGCAGCAGGGCAAAAGAGAAATATGGAATTAAGCTTGTAGGCATGATTTCTGGAGATTTTGAAGATGCCGGTGAAATCGTAAAGCGTTTATATAACGACGGCATCATAAAACCGGAAAGTAAAAAGCAGAAAATCATCTGGATTGGTCATGACATTTATACAGGGCAGACAGCTGTATCCTGCCGGGATATTGTGAAGGGAAGTAAATGTGCCGTAATTCATCATATGGCATACAATGAGTATTATTCGATTTTGAATGATGATGCAGCGTCTTCCATAAAGAAGGAAAGGGAACAGAGAAAAATATTAAGTGCAGCGGATTATATATTCCCGAATGGACCTAAGTTAAAAAATTCTGCCATGAATCTTGTAGGACGTGCAGGACAGAAAAAAATTTTAGAGATTCTTCCGGGAATAGAAAAAGGACACGATTTTTTTAATGATGCTCATACTTTTTCTGTAGTTACATTTGGACGGGTTGAGGAGGAAAGCGGCAGCAAAAAAAGTAATTCTATCATTAAGCAGACAAATCTGGCAATTGCTGCCTGGGCATCCTTTGTCGGCGATATGGATGAGACTTACTCTACGAATATGGATGTCATAGGTTATGACAAAACAGGTGACATAAACGATGAAAATAAAAAAATTAAAAGCTTTGCTGAAAAATATGGCGGTAAGACACTTACTATACGGGCGCTTCCATATATGGATGATTCAGACCTGTTATTTGATCAAATAGGGAAAAGTTCTTTGTATATGATGTTATCAAGAGAAGAAGGCTTTGGGCTCAGCTGCCTGGAGGCAATCTCTACCGGAATTCCTGTGATCCTCTCAGAAAATACAGGTTTATATGAGGCTCTGAAAGAACGGAAACTGGATAATTATTTATTAACCGTTAAGATTGACGGTTCGAATGAAGAACCATATTTTACAGAGAATGATTTTGAAAATGTAAAAAAGAAAATACACGAGTTCTACTATAACAAAGAGAGGTATAAAAAAGATATTTTAGCATTAAGAGAGGAACTCGAAAAGAAGGGGTTTTCATGGGAAGAAAGCGCAGCTTCCATGATTAAATTTATGGAGATTAAGATGGAAAGGGCTGCAAAGAAGACTTTACGGAAAACACAGATTTTACCCTGCCGGGAAAAGTTTGTCGATGAGAAATGGTTTGACAGGCTGGAACTTTATAGTGAAATGGATTTAAAATATGAAGAACAGAGAATTATATTAGTACAAGGATCCAGATATAGCAAGAAAGAACTGTCCATGCTATGGTGGGCAAAATACAAGGGGATTGCCTGGGAACAGTTATATTATTATGATGCATTAGAGAAGAAATCTCCGGGGGATTTCAGACTTCAGGCAGAAGAGCTGTTAGAATTGAATGATTTGTTAGCTGTTGAGGTCTATTTTTTGATTTCCGGCTTTCCGGTAAATGAACCAGGAGAATATTATAAAGCACTCAGGCAGATGTTGGAAAATTATCCGAAACTCCATTTTATTATTTTTACAGATAAAGAATTTAGTAATCTGTCAAAAATAACAGTGCATTGTACCTGGATGCGGCTTACCATACGAGGAATGAGCAAGGAAAGTGTGAGAGACTATTTTGAATTATATGGTATTGACATAACAGAAGAAGAGATACAAGAATTAGAGCCTACGGAGTATCTGCCTGAAATCTTGAAAGACTATGTTGATTATGTCCTGGATAAAGAATCAGATGTTAAGGAGGCACTCCGTAACGTTGAGATTGATAAGAATATTCCGCAGGAAATATCGGACAGGTTGGATAGGCAAGAGGTAATGCTTGCCGGTGTTCTGGCACTTTTTGAAGCTCCGTTTTCTAAAAATATGGCAAATAAAATGGCGGAAAGAAGAGGAATTCATAAAAAAATAATTGATGGACTGGTAAAAAATAGAATTATTTTCAAATATAGTAAGCACAGTTATAAAATTCCTCAATTTTATCGGAAATGTCTTATGGAAAAATTGACAGATGAAGAAATACGGGATGCCTGCTCAGAGATATCAAGATACTATTATTCCTCTTACAAATATGCGTGGGGAGAAAAGCTGACCAATGAAGATGTCATGAGAGGAATAAATGCATGCAGGTTTGCCATAAAGGCACACGACTATGAAAAAGCCAGAAATTATTTGATGGAGGGAAAATATGCTCTGCAAAAACGAGGAAAAAGAAAGGGGATGTATAAATTCCTGATTCCAATCATGAAGGATTTGTATCATATATTTGGGGACTCCGATGTTTGGTTGGTTTATCATCTTGTCCATTGCCTGGTAATAACAGGGGACATCAGCTATGCTGACAGAATTTTACGCAGGATGGATATGGGGACTATAGTGGATTGGGAATGTAAGGTTGCTGTGCTGCGCTTAAAAGGGGAATTATATTGCGAGTACAACGGGCCAGAGAAGGCTTATGAGTATCTGTACAATGTATATAACGCCTGTAGAAATCCCGCAAAGACATATCATGCAATAGATGAACAGATGAGGGCGTATTTGCTTGAACTTCAGATTGAATGTGGACTTTATAAGGATGTATTAGATGACTGTGAGAAGTATATGAAAAATCATAAATCTGACTACTTAAATGCAATTCTTTTAAATTATGCAGCCATATGTAAAAGAAAGTTAAAGGTGGAGCAGAGGGCTGAGGATTTTGATGAGGTAATAGAACTCTTCGAAAATCTGGACGACAAGAGAGGAATTGCCTGGACAAAAATGGAAAAAGGAATTGCCCTGAAGGAAATGAATGCTCAGGGGGCGGAAGATACACTTATTGAAGCGATAGAAGCCCAGAAGGAATCGGGGGAATGTTCCAGGCAATATCGTCTGCATTTAGCTGAGCTGTGTAAGCACAACGCCAGTGAAAAGTTAGGTCATTTGTTAGAAGGGGAGAGAGAACGGTTCCGCAGAATAATGAAAGAACGATTTATTCCGAAGGAGTTGCTGACATATCAGTATAGCTGAAGCAGAAATCACATAGTGCGGCAAAATAATAAAGAGGAAGTTGGGATTTGAATTTGTTTAAACAGAGCTAGGGAATAAGCAGGTTGGTGGTGTTAATATGATAGATTTTGAAAAATATCAGAGATAGAAAGAAGGTATTTTTTATTGGTATTCCACGGTTTGTCATGGAGGCCCTTTCAGATTTAACAGAGGAATATGACCGCGGCGAGAAAATGCAGATATATTGTAAAGTCGGTGTGTCTGAATATTGCAGGATAGAAAAAGCTTCCTTTAGAGGAGGCTTTTTTCTATTGACATCAACTAGAATA
>CANOBT010000272.1 GCA_947564305.1 uncultured Lachnospiraceae bacterium
TATGTAGAGGTTATACTTTCAGGAAAGGAACAGCCGGATGAGCGAATTACTTTGGAGGATGTAATACGGGATATAAAAAGTTAATCTGTGATGATAGAAATCAGTGCTTTTGAGAGATTCTCAGGAGCCTGATTTTAACTTTGAAACAAAAACAGCCCCGTGAACAGTAACAGTTAGTCACCGTCTCCTACTCGATTAGCACAAGTAATTGTTAATAGAGTATAATGTGTGATACAATCAGTAATACCCAAAATCATATTTCGGAGGTGGTCTTGTGAAGCCCTTGTATCATGATTACCGGATCGATATTGTCAGCACCGCAGGAAAAATGTCTATAAAATCCAGAGAGGTACGGATTATTTATGTGGTTGATGGGAACTGTACCATAGAAATATCCGCGGAAAGAATAGAAATGGGAAAATCGGATATTCTGGTGATCAATTCAGGGGAATCTTTGCAATTGGAAATACAGGAACAAGCTTTGATTGTTATGGTTTCTATGGAATATTATGTTCTGTGTGATCTGTTTGAAATGGACAGGGTCCGGTTTTATGTAAATAGTGTGGAAGATACCGGTCACAAGTATACAGAATTAAAATCCCGGATGCAAAAATTTTTGCTGGCTTATGTAAGCAACACAAACACGAGCAGACTTTTGGAACGTGGACATTATTTTCTTGTGCTTGAAATGCTGTTTTCAAAGTTTTTGATGAAAAACGCTTCTGATAAGTTGGATGAAGCATATGCTCCTCATGTTTTGAGAATGATTCACTATGTACACGCGAATTACCGGGCAAATGTGAGCCTGAATGAGATCGCCGGACAGCTCTATATTTCACCTTCCTGGGCCTCCCGGATCTTTCAGAAAGCTACCGGAGAATATTTTCCGGCTTATCTCAGAAACATACGTCTGGAATATGCAAAACAAGAATTGGAGGAGACTGCGCATCCGGTCACCCAGGTTGCGATAGACAATGGGTTCTCCACGCCGTCTGCATTCAATCGGTCATTCAAAGCAGAACTTGGAATGACACCTTCCGAATACAGGGATAAATATGGCCGAAAACCAGAAAAGGCGGTCACAGAGGATCAATCTCGTAAAAAGATACTCCAGGTATTACTGGAAGACCAGAAACTTGCAATTGCGGATCTGAAAAAGCAGACCGTAATCAATGTGGATATCTCACAAAGGAAAATCTGGAAAAAATGGGAAAATCGAATTCTGAACGTTGGCCCCGCTCATAATCTGTCTTCCGCAAACCTGCAAAAGCAAGTACTTTTTCTCGCTGACAGGCTGGAAGTGGAGTATCTGAGAATCTGGAATATCTTTTCCTCGAAACTTATGATCCGGGGGAAGGAGAATGGAAACTACAACTTTGCTTTTATTGACGAGATCATGGATTTCTGTGTAGACAACAAGCTGAAATTATTTATTGATCTGGCACAGAGAAAAGATGTCGCGATGGCAAGTGAAAATGAGAGAATCTATAGCTACGAGGGTGAAACGATTTTTGAAAACGCGGACATGTGGATGGATATGCTGCAGAATTTTCTTCTGCACATCCGCAAAAGATATTCGGAAAAAATTGTTGGTAACTGGATTTTTGAACTGACTTTCTTTTTAAATGATAAGCCCTATTATATTTCGGAAAATTACAGTGGAAGAACGGTATGGGATCAAAGTTATTCTCTGATCAAAAGCATTCTCCCATCCGCAAGAGTCGCAGGTCCTGGATTGATTCCGGTCACCAATCAGGAATATATGGAGATGATCATCAAACATGTACTGCTAGCTCAAAACGTGCCGGATATATTTACTTCCATGCATTTTCCATATGTTTCAGATTTTTGGGATGCCGGGGAATCTGTTTATCAGAGAGAGTATAAAAGGGTTGCCAGCAGAAATTTCATGCTGGAGCAGGTGGAATCTATACAGAAGATTCTGGATAAAAATTATTTTTCAGGTGAATACTGGATCACAGACTGGGGAAACAGTCTGGCGAACCGGAATTACGTTCAGGATAGCTGCTTCCGGGCGGCCTTCATTATTGAAAATGTATTAAATGTCCATGAGAAGGTTGGTGCCATGGGGATTTTCTATGCATCGGATATTATCAATATGTTTTCTGATTCCAGTACGATACTTTCCGGGAGCGCAGGGCTGCTCTCTAGGAACGGTATTTGTAAGCCTGCTTATTATGCCTACTATTTTATGGGATATCTCGGTAAATATCGGATCGCGCAGACAGAAAGCTGCGTGGTAACGGCTGAAAGTGCCGTGGATATCAGGATCCTCTGCTATAATAATAAGGCACTTGGACCCCGTTACTATCTGGCCGAGGAAAACACGTATCGTCCCGAAGAACTGGAAAAGCTGTTTGTGAATCTGGATCCACTCAATATGGAGATTGTTCTTCAGCTTCCAGACAGCGAGGAAAATTATATCGTCCGGCAAAATATCCTCAATACCCAAAAAGGCAGCATATTAAATAAATGGATTGATTTCGGTTGTTCTCGAAACCTGTCCAGAAGTGATTTGGAATATCTGGAAAAAATATCAATACCGGAGATTACCGCGGAGCATATCATTCCGTTAAATGGTACGATTTCCATTCGTATTAAAATGGAACCAAACGAGATACGTCTGATCACAATTTCAAAAGAATAGATGTTGAAAAAAGGATTACTCGATTCAAAAGATGAGAGTTGTCCTTTTTTATTGTTTAAATGCAGTAATAAGAAAAAAATGTAAACTAAAAATTTCCTTGTAAGTAATATTTGTTGTAAAAGAAAAATATGGAAATCAAAATATCAAATCCTGAAAAGCAGAAAACTATAAAATCAAATATGATTAGTACATAGAAACAAGGAACCATCTAAAAAACATTTATCAGAAAGAGGTAAAAAAATGGAAAAGAAGATTAAAAGAGGCGTTGCCATTTACAGTTATTCTGGTGAATACGGCCGCACAATGAATCTTGAGGATTGCTTCAAGGACATGCAGGATATGGGGGCTACCGGCATTGAGATTTTAGCAAACTCGCATATTGACAGCTATCCCGAATTATCTGATGACTATGTAGCAAAATGGGAAGGCCTGTGTGAAAAGTACGGCATTGAACCGGTAGAGTATGGACACTGGATCGATACCCGGTTATTCCAGGATCGTGACATCTCACTGGAAGAGGCCAGAGAAAAACTGATCAATGACTTCAAGATAGCGAACCGTCTGGGATTCAAGATCCTCCGTACGAAAATGGGAGTAACCAATTTTGAACTGGCTCCGGTAGACAATTGGAGAGAAATCATCAAGAGTGTACTGCCGGAAGCAGAGAAATATGGTGTCATCATGTGTCCGGAGATTCACCTGACTACGGTGCTGGCAGATCAGTTCGTACAGGATTATGTGGACTTTATTGAAGAGACAGGAACAAAGAATTTCGGACTGAATATTGACCTGTCCGTATTCCAGAACCGTTTTGACGTACCAGGCGTTGTTGTATTCAATCCAGACTGCAAACATTCCCAGCCGGAAGAAATCATACGCTTGCTGCCCTATGTAAAATGTATCCATGCAAAATTTAACAAAATGGATGATGATTTCAATGAGCTGACTATTCCTTATCCGGAAATTTTGAAGATATTGGTTGAACATGGATGGGAAGGATATCTGCTCAGTGAATATGAAGGTGAGAACAAAGATGTACCTGGATTTGTTTCTCAGGAACTTCGGAAGCAGCATGTCATGATGAAACGTATCCTGGGTTATTAATTCAAGATAGAAAAGGAGGATGAAAAAATGCTTGAATCAAATGTTATTCAATACAGGGGTTTCCGTAATATTGAAAAGGATGGGAAAGTCGTAGGATTTCAGATCTGTATCCGCTCTGATTATTACCGTGGTGTCTGGCTTTCACAGCTCCGTCCGGGAAAAGTGATCGTAGATGGTATTACATATCCGAAGGAAGAAGTGATCTGGGAAATTAACGGAAAAGATTATACGGCTGCTGAGATGGCAAAAGCCGGAAATGATTTCTGGAGGATCACAGATGTAGCAACCCTGAAGATCATGAAAGAAGGCGGATTGTCACAGGGATTCCATGATGTCGCTGTCCGTTTTGCGGCAAGCTGTTCCTATATGCCGCCGATGCTTGACCTGTTTGATGAAAACGGAGATGACCGTTCCTTTAACGGAGGGACTTACACAAGAGAGAAAATGATCATTGTATAAGCAGAGATAGAATACTTATGGTTACCAAGAAAGGAAGGAAAAAATTATGGCAAATCAAGCCGCTGCACCTGCAGCAACTAAGGAAAAAATGGATAAAGGATCTGCTTTCGCCTATTCGATCGGATTTGGCGGGACGAATGTAATCTGGTATATGATCAACAATTATCTGATGTTGTTCTATACAGATGTAGTCACATTGTCGGCTGGCGCGATCTCAGCGATTCTGTTGATCGCCAGGATATGGGACGCGGTCAATGACCCGATGATGGGCGCCATTGTAGACCGTACCAATACAAAATGGGGAAAGTTTAAACCTTACATTGTTATGGGGGCCCCGTTTCTTGCGATTTTTAATATTCTGACATTTACCGTGTGGCCGTTGGAGGGAACCGCAAAAGCGGTGGTCTGCCTTCTTACCTATATCGGTGTCGGCATGGCCTATACAGTACTGCAGGTTGCGATCAATGGACTTGTAAACCGCCTTTCAAACGACTCCCAGATCAAAATGGATATCATTGCCATAGCACAGGTAGTAGCTTCTGTTGTTCAGACGATTCTTGGTGCTGTAGCCATGCCGCTGATTCTGTTTTTCAGCAAAAGTGATGTGGCAAATGGAACCGGTTATAGCCGGGCAACTATCGTATTTTCGGTGATCGCGGTTCCTATGTTCTGGTTCTGCGCGGCAAGATGCCACGAAGTAAAGGAAATAAAAGCAGAAGCACAGGATACTCCTGTAAAAGCAGAAAAAAAGCCGCTTATAGAATCGCTGAAGGCGTTGCTGAAGAACAAAATGCTTCTGATCTGTGTTGCAATGGTATTCTTCGGCGCAATCGCGGCGATCGCAAGGATGTCGCTTCTTTCCTATTATCTGATTTATGTAGCCGGAGCGTACAATTATATTGCACCGACGTTTACAATCGTCAGCATGCTTCAGATTGTGGGAAGCGCATTCCTTCCGATTGCTACAAGAAAATTCGGGAAAGTCCGGTTCTTCGTTGGCTGTATGTGTATAAATGCGTTTTCTATGATTTTGTTGTTCTTTGCTCCGGCAGGCAATATTGTTATACTTCTGCTATGCAGCGGAATCTATGGACTCACAAATTCTGCTGTTAGCATCTGCTACAGTATGTTATGTGATTGTATTGAATATGGTGACTATATGTTTGGCCTTCGGGATGATGCCCTGGCATTTTCTTTCCAGAGTTTTGGTGTAAAGGTGGCACAGGCGATCACTGGTTCGATCGGCGTACTTGCTCTGGCGGCTGTTGGCTATGTGGCAAACGCCGAACAGACGCCTCAGGCAATTTTGGGAATTAATGTAATCGTGAATATTGCGCCCGCGGTTTTGACATTGCTTTCCACGTTGCTTATGGTTTTCTATAAACTGGATGAGAAAACCATGGAAAAGATCCGTGTAACCCTGGAAGCCAGGAGATCTGGAAATATGCTACCGGATGACCCAATGAATAATAAGTAAAATCAAGAAGAAAGTAAATGTTTTTTTGTTGACTTGCCCTCAGATTAAAAGTGAGGAGCTCTATACTATGAATGGAGGATTAAAATTATGAGTAAATTACATATCGGAATTATCGGTTGTGGAGGGATTG
>CANOBT010000273.1 GCA_947564305.1 uncultured Lachnospiraceae bacterium
CACGGCGGATGTGGAAATTGCGGAGGTGACAACTAATGGCAGATGTATTAAAGAAAGTGCCTGTCAGAGAACAGGAACCAAAGGTGCGTGCGACAAATTTTGAAGAGGTTTGTCTTGGATATAATCAGGAGGAAGCAATGGAAGAGGCTTCCAGATGTATCAACTGCAAGAATGCAAAATGTATCAGCGGATGTCCGGTAGCCATTGATATCCCTGGATTTATTAAGGAAGTAAAAGAGGGAAACATTGAAGAGGCATACAAAGTAATCGGGAAATCCTCTGCATTGCCGGCTATTTGCGGACGTGTATGTCCACAGGAATCACAGTGTGAGGGAAAATGTATCCGCGGAATTAAAGGCGAGCCGGTATCTATCGGTAAGTTAGAGCGATTTGTTGCAGATTATGCATTGGAGCATGATATCAATCCGGAAGGACCTGAGACAACAAATGGCCACAAGGTTGCAGTTATTGGTTCGGGCCCGTCCGGTCTGACCTGTGCAGGGGATTTGGCAAAAATGGGGTACGAGGTGACTGTTTTTGAAGCTCTGCATGAGCTTGGCGGTGTGCTTGTATATGGAATTCCGGAATTCCGTCTTCCAAAACAGAAGGTTGTTGCAAAGGAAATTGAAAAAGTAAAAGAACTTGGTGTGAAGTTTGAGACGAACGTTGTAATCGGAAAGTCTACTACCATTGACCAGTTGATTGAAGAAGAAGGATTTGAGGCGGTATTTATTGGTTCAGGTGCAGGACTTCCGATGTTTATGGGAATTCCGGGAGAGAATGCGAACGGTGTATTCTCTGCAAATGAATACCTGACAAGAAGCAATCTAATGAAAGCTTTTGATGACTCCTATGATACTCCAATCGTAGGCGGAAAGAAGGTTGCAGTTGTGGGCGGCGGAAACGTGGCTATGGATGCAGCGAGAACAGCATTGCGTCTCGGAGCTGAGGTGCATATTGTTTACAGAAGAAGTGAAGCGGAGCTTCCGGCCAGAGTTGAAGAAGTACATCATGCAAAAGAAGAGGGTGTTATTTTCGATTTGCTGACCAATCCGAAGGAAATTTTTGTAGATGATAATGGAAATGTAAAAGGTATGCGTGTAATCAAGATGGAACTTGGAGAGCCAGATGCATCAGGAAGAAGACGTCCGGTTGAGGTTCCGGGTTCTGAATATGAGATAGAGGTAGATACAGTGATCATGTCACTGGGTACTTCCCCAAATCCGTTGATTTCCTCTACTACAAAAGGATTGGAGACCAACAGATGGAAATGTATTGTTGCAGATGAAGAGTTTGGTAAGACATCCAAAGAGGGTGTTTATGCCGGTGGTGATGCTGTGACAGGTGCAGCAACTGTTATTCTTGCTATGGGTGCAGGAAAAGCAGGTGCACGCGGAATTGATGAGTACTTGAAAGAAAAATAAGAATTGTGTATTTAGGTCAGACCTGTTCTTTTGTGGGCAGGTCTGATTGTATCATCTGAGAATTGTTCACATCGTTTGTTTTATTGCGATGCACTACAGTAATCCAATAAAATGATAGGGCGGGGGTATGCATTTGTCATACAAAGTGCCAGATGAGATTTGAAGGAGAAGAATGGACTCGAAAAGACGTAAACAACAGGCTGATAAAATATTATATGAAATGGGGTTGTCAGCATATTTACAGAAGATTGGGGAGCTGCATATCATTGGGAGCTACAAAATGGATATGATGGCATGGAACGATCTGGATATAGATATTTTGAATACCAGAATGGATATTTCTAAATTGTATCAATTAACTGATTATATTACCAGCACATTTCATCCTCTTTGGTATGAGGCGAAGGAGGAGATAAATGACCAGGGGAAGACTGTCTGGTTTCATGGATTTGAAGCTATGATTGATGGAGAGAAATGGAATTTTGATATTTGGTTTTTTGATCAGGAAACGATTGACAAAGCAGAGAAATTTTGTAGTGAAATAATGGAAGCAGTTAAACAGCAGACTGGAAGCAGAGAAAGGATTGTGAAAATGAAGCAGGAACTGCTGAGGCGAGGGCTTTATGGATTTCATAAGTATTCCAGTATGGATGTATACAAAGCAGTATTGGAATATGGAATATATGATGTGGAAGAACTGCTGAAAAAATATGGAAAGCTATGAAGATTACATTGATTACCGTAGGTAAAATAAAAGAAAAGTATCTTAGGGATGCAATTCAAGAATATAGTAAAAGGCTGAACAGATATTGTAAACTGGAGATCGTGGAGGTTACGGATGAAAAAACTCCAGACCATGCCAGTGAAGCTTTATCTGAACAGATTCGTGACAAAGAAGCTGAGCGTATACTAAAATACATGAAAGACGATGCATATGTTATCACACTGGAGATTCAGGGGAAGCAGTTTACTTCAGAAGAATTGGCTAGTAAGATAGAATCTCTTGGAGTGCAGGGAATGGGACATCTGATATTTGTCATTGGTGGTTCGATTGGACTTGGCAAGGAGGTTTTAAACAGAGCTGATTTTGCTCTTAGTTTTTCAAAACTGACTTTCCCTCATCAGTTGATGCGGGTGATTTTGTTGGAGCAGATATATAGGAGTTTCCGGATTATTCATGGAGAACCATATCATAAATAATAATATTTTTTAATTCTATATTTTAATGAAAAATCCCATGTAAGATTTGTGAATATTTCATAAATTTTACATGGGATTTTTGGATTGGGTTATGCGAATAACGTGTTGTGAATATTTTAATATTTGCTTATGATAAAAGAAAGTAAGCGTATGTATAGCGTTTTCTAATTGATTTATTATTTAAAAATTTGTATAGAATTGTGAAAGGAAATAAGATGACAAGCGAGAGAACAAGAATTATTGATATTGCAGAAGAACTAGGAGTCAGTACAACAACCGTGTCCAATGTGATTCATGGTAAGACAAAAAAGATTTCCGATGAAACCGTAAAACGAGTACAGGAATTATTGGAGGAGAAAGCTTACATCCCGAACATGGCAGGAATTCTGTTGGCGCAGAATAATTCTCGGATTGTAGGCGTTGTGATCAATGACCATGAAAAATATGAAAATCGTGTTTTGGAGGATGGATTTATTGCCTCTTCACTGAATGCACTGTCAGCAGAGCTGAATCGAGCCGGCTTGTTTATGATGATAAGAGTGACCACAGATTGGAATGAGATTGTCAGGATTGCCTCTATGTGGAATATGGACGGTCTGGTTCTGATAGGTTTTTGTGAGCAGGATTATAAGAAGATGCGGGAATCCATGCACATTCCTTTTGTTGTATACGATGGGTATTTTGGAAAGGAAACCTATAGAATCTGCAATCTGATTATTGATAACTATGATGGCGGATATCAGGCAGGGGAGTATTTACGGTATATGGGACATAAAAAAGTGCTTTGTATTGCTGACAATTATAGTTATATGGACAAGGAGAGAATCGAAGGATGCAAAGCAGGATTGAAGGAAGAACAGGCGGATTTCTTATGTATTCCATTTGGGCAGGAAGAACGAAGAGAATTTTATAAAAAGCATCTGACACAGGTTATGGAATATACTGCTGTGTTTGCCGTATCAGATTTCTACGCTATGGAACTCATTCATGATTTGCAGGAGCAGGGAATCCGAGTACCAGACGATATTTCCGTGATGGGCTTTGATGACAGTATATGGTGCGAAAAAATATGCCCGTCACTTACTACCATACGTCAGGACCCCTTGGAACGGGCAAAAAAAGCTGTCACAATTTTGAAAAAACTAAAAGAAGGAAATTTTAAAGAGACGACAGTGAAGCTTCCGGTTTTTCTTGTGGAACGAAACAGTGTCAAAAGACTGTCTGAGTTATGAAACTTTAGGAGGTCATATATGAAATGGAAAGACAAGAATCCTTTTTTAAAAGTGTAATAGGAATCGCGCTTCCTGTTACTATGCAATCACTTTTACAGTCATCTTTTAGTGTGATTGACCAGTTGATGATTGGGAAGCTCGGCAGTAGCAGCATCGCAGGAGTAGGCTTAGGAGGAAAATTTGCATCAGTTTATTCCGTGCTTTTGGCAGCGGTAGCTGCTGCCGCTGGAATTATGATCTCACAATATATAGGACAGAAAGAAGAAAAAGAAGTTAGCAGAAGCTTTTTTGCAAATCTATTTCTTGCAGTGGGAATGGCTCTGGTTTTTACAGGAATGTGTTTATTCTTTTCCGAGCATATTATGCAGTTCTATACAAAAGATATATTGACACAAAAAGTTGCGGCAGATTATTTGCGTATTTTATCGTTTTCCTTTGTGCCGATGGCCATCAGCAGCCTTTTGTCTACCACGCTGCGGTGTATGGAGGCTGCAGTATTTCCTTTCTATGCAAGTATCATCGCAGTGGCTGTGAATACATGTTTAAACTACATTTTGATTTTTGGGAAGGCAGGATTCACCCCCATGAACGCGGAGGGTGCAGCATATGCGACTGTAATTTCGCAAAGTATGCTTTGCATATTAATCTTCCTGTTCTTCCTTTGGCATTATCGAAAACAAGAAATGGAGCTGACATTTCTTTTTCGGTTTCAAGGGAACAGTAAAAGGCAGTATATGTGCATTTTGCTCCCTATTGTTGCTTGTGAATTTTTCTGGAGCCTGGGAGAAAATGTATATACGGCAATCTACGGTAATATGAGGACAGAAGCCGTATCCGCTATGACTCTTACAGTGCCGATACAGACCCTGCTGATTGGCGCCCTCAGCGGACTTTCTCAGGCAGCAGGGATTCTGGTTGGAAAATCGTTGGGGTGCAAAGCGTATGAGAAAGCATATGAGGATTCCAAGAGATTTATGTGTTACGGTCTTTGCGGCTCCTTGTTTCTCTCTGTCTTATTGGTCGTTTTTGGACGATATTATGTTCACTCATATCAGATAGAATCGTCTATACAGACGGCGGCATATCAAATTTTAATCGCATTTTCAATCATTGTGCCAGTAAAAATCCAGAATATGATTCTGGGAGGAGGAATCATCCGCAGTGGTGGCAAGACAAAGTATATCATGTGCATAGATTTCATTGGGACATGGTTCTTTGGTGTTCCTTTAGGTCTTTTGAGTGCATTTGTGTGGAAACTGACAATTCCATATGTATACTTTATCCTGTCTCTGGAAGAATGTGTACGATTTTTGATTACATTTGTATTATTTCGGAAAAAAATATGGATGATAAGTTTAGATGTGCAAAAGTAGATTGTGAATCCGTCCATTAGATGATATAATTGTCGGGTAAAAAATATTGCAGAATCTATTTTTATCATTGGAGGTCATAATGAACGATTATATTATTTGTATGGATGCTTCTGGAGATATTATCAGAGAAATGGCAAGTGAAAATGAGATCGAATTTGTACCCATGGAATATTCCCTGGGGGAGGAGATGCGTACTTCTCATGGAAGTGAGAGCGAGGAACTTCTGAAAAAATTCTATGACGGCCAGCGAAATGGTGATTTGACAAAAACTTCTCAGATTTCTCCCTTTATGTATGAGGAATATTTCAGACAGTTTTTAAAAAATGGAAAATCTGTATTATATTTTTGTCTTTCAAGCGGGCTCTCCTCAACTTACCAAAGTTCTATCCTTGCGGCAGAGAATTTGAAGGACGAGTACCCTGACCGGGAAGTAGTTCCTGTTGATACTTTGGCTGCAACAGGAGGTATCGGACTCTTGGTGGAGAAAGCCATTGAAAATAGAAAATCAGGTATGGATATCCTTTATAATTCACCAATTTTTCAATCAACTGCTCCTTGGTTGGCTTCT
>CANOBT010000274.1 GCA_947564305.1 uncultured Lachnospiraceae bacterium
GATAATAGTTTTCCAACCCGGTTTCAATGGCACTATATTGTTCCAGCCAGTTTACAATGTCAGCACGATTCATAACACACCTCCGCATTTATATCATCTATATTTTAATTATAACAGAAAAAGAAGGGGAAACAAATATGGTAATCCAAAATGTGCGAATTAATGGAATTGAGAACCCAATAGGATTTCATTATCAAAGACCGAACTGTTCCTGGGAGGTACTGGATACAAATAGTAAAAAACAAGTATCTGCTTTGATTGAGGTCAGTAGCGGTGCAGACTTTGAAGAGATTTTATATAGAAAAGAAGGCGCTGACCTGAAGCAGGGCGGCGAGTCGTTGGAAATGGAACTATCTCCGAGAAAAACCTATTATTATCGGGTTACAGTTACCGGAGATGCCGGGGACTTTGGGGTAAGCAGAATCCATCATTTTGAAACCGGGAAAATGGATGAGCCGTGGCAGGCAAAGTGGATCAGTCCCCAAAAAGAGGACTGGTTCCATCCGATTTTATCCAGACAGTTTCCCCTGCATGGCGAAGTAAAGCGGGCAAGACTTTATGTGACCGGGGTGGGGCTTTTTGAGGTAACCCTGAATGGGAAAAAAATGGGACAGGAATTTCTTATGCCATATCTGAATAATTATGAGAAACAGATTCAGGTACTGACCTTTCCGGCTGAAAGGTATTTAAAGCAGGAGAACACGTTGGAAATCCTGCTTGGCAAAGGCTGGTATATGGGCGTGTTTGGCATGGGACTGCAGGCGGAGAATTATGGAGACCGTATGGCTGCAGTCGCGGAACTTCATCTGGAATATGCAGACGGCACTGAAGAAGTGATCGGAACTGATGAGAACTGGGAATACCATGGGTCCGATATTGAGGATTCCGGGATTTATGATGGAGAGATTCTGAACCGGCTGCTCTGGAAAGAGAGGGAAAATGTAAGAAAGCCTGTAGAAGTGCTGGGGAGACCTGGACAAGGCTTACCGGCGAAGGCATTGGAAGAATCAGAAAAAATCAGCCAAAGACAGACGGTCGTGGATGTTCCTCTGGCGGACCGAATGAGTCTTCCGATTTTAGCCAAGGAAACAATCCCGGTCAAAGAGGTTATTCATACTCCTGCGGGAGAGCTCGTATTGGATATGGGGCAGAATTTTGCTGGTTTTGTGGAATTCACTGCTGATTTTCCTGCAGGAATCCGAATCGAACTGGATTTTGGAGAGATTTTACAGGAAGGTAATTTCTACCGTGAAAATTACCGTTCAGCAAAGTCAAGGTTTGTTTATGTTTCCAATGGAGAAAAAGAAGTAGTCCGCCCACATTTTACCTACTTTGGTTTCCGGTATGTACGTGTCAGCGGCTGGCCGGGAGAGTGCAGGAAGGAAGATTTTGCCGGAAAGGCATTATACTCAGATATTTCAAGGACGGGATATATTACTACTTCTCATGAGAAACTCAATCAGCTCTACAACAATACACTTTGGGGATTAAAATCGAATTTTCTGGATATTCCGACAGACTGCCCGCAGAGAGACGAGCGGTTGGGTTGGACCGGGGATGCACAGGTGTTTGCGCCGACGGCATGTTATCACATGGATACCCGGGCGTTTTATCATAAGTTTATCCAAGATCTGCGGGATGAACAACAGATTTTAGACGGCGGCGTTCCTAATTATCTGCCGAATTTCGGACACCCGGAAAGTGTTGGGAGTATCTGGGGGGATATTGCTGTATTGCTTCCACAGGCACTGTTTACCCATTATGGAAGTCTGGATGAAATGGAATATTGTTATCCTTTGATGAAGGATTGGGTAGATTATATTGACCGAAAAGACGCTGCGCGCGGACGGCAATATCTGTACAATTTTGGTTTTACCTTTGGAGATTGGCTTGCGCTGGACGGAACGACAACATCCAGTTTTAAAGGAAATACCGATGATTCTTATCTGGCATCTCTGTATTACTGTCATTCCGTACAGATCGTAAAAGAGATGGCCGGACGTCTGGGAAAAACCGAAGACGCGGCACATTACGCGCAACTGGAAGAGTGTATCCGTCAGGCGGTATATGATGAATATTTCAGTAAAAGCGGAAGACTTGCAATCGATACACAGGCAGCATATGTAGCAGCATTAAAGTTTAATATCTGTCCGGACAGGGCGCGCGTGATCGAACAATTTAAGGTTCGCCTGAAAAAGGATGGATACCAGATCAAATGTGGATTTGTGGGGGCACCGCTTCTGTGTATGACACTGGCAGAAGCCGGATTGTATGAATTGGCATATGATTTTCTGCTGAATGAACAGTTCCCTGGCTGGCTGTATTGCGTCAATCTGGGGGCAACGACTGTTTGGGAACGTTGGAATTCTGTCATGCCGGATGGTTCCATGAACCCGGCGGGAATGAACTCACTGAATCATTATTCCTATGGTTCGGTCATGGAATTTGTCTATGCATACGTGGGCGGTATCCGTCCGGCGGAACCCGGATTTGCAAAAGCAGTGATTGCGCCGTATCCAGATATAAGAATTCCGAAAGTGGATTGCGTATACATTTCTGTAAATGGAAAATATCGTAGTGCTTATGAAATATTACCGAACGGACAGATTCATGTGCAGGTAGAGATCCCATTCAATTGTGAGGCGGAAGTAGAGCTTCCGGCATACGAGAAAGGAAAGATGATTCTGGCAGCAGGAAATTATGAATTTACCTATACGCCAATGAGGGATTTCCGCAAACCGTACCATCCGGGAACTACATTAAAACGGCTGGCACAGGATAGCCAGGCAGTCGGAATCCTTGGAAAATATGTTCCTGCATATGCGGGGATTGCAATGTCCGGAGATTTGGAAATGGGAGCAAATTCGTTGATCGAGATGTCATTTAATGACTTTATCCCATGTGACCGGGAAAATCTGAAAATGGCAATGCAGGAAATTGAAAATATAGTTGTAGATGTGTAAAATTTAGAAAAGAGGAAAATTTTATGGGAAATCATTATCAGGCATTTCATCCGGGGCAGGTATGGCTTGACACAGAAGGCAAAAGAATTCAGGCACACGGGGGTTCCGTGATATATATTGATGGTATTTACTACTGGTATGGAGAAAACAAAGAAAAAACAGATGGCAAAAACGGAATCTGGCATTGGGGTGTCCGTTGTTATGCGTCAAAGGATCTATATAACTGGGAGGACAAAGGTATTATTATTCCTCCGGAGCCGGATGACCCAAAGTCTTCACTCCATCCAGAGTCATGTATGGATCGTCCACATATCATTTACAATGAAAGAACCAGAAAGTATGTCTGCTGGCTGAAAATCATGAATAAAGACCAAAGTCAGACAGAGACCGTATTGACAGCGGATCATATTTTGGGGCCTTATACGAAAGTGAGGGAAGGACTCCGGCCGCTTGGCATGAGTGCAGGTGATTTTGACCTTGCAGTTGCAGCGGATGGAAAAGCGTATTATTATTTTGAGAGGGTACACAGTGAAACAATCTGTGCGGATTTGACAGAGGATTATACGGATGTAACTGGATATTACAGTACGCACTTTCCGAGGGTGTCGCCTCCGTATGTAAGAGAGGCAACCGCACATTTTATGAGAAATGGAAAGCATTATTTGCTCACATCAGGAACCACAGGATATCTTCCAAATCCTTCTGAAGCGGCTATAGGAGATACATGGCATGGTCCATATACAGTATTGGAAAATCCACATCCTGGAGATGATACGAATACTTCTTATCACTCACAGATTTCATCCGTTTTTAAGGTGCCGGGTAAAAAGGAACTTTATATTGCCTGTGCGGATCGCTGGCTTCCTCAGGCTATGGATAAAGAATACGATGTATATAAAGAAATGTTCGAATCTTTATTCAGAGACGGTGGAAAGAGTTTTGATTTTTCCAGAATGGGTGAACCAATTGTGGAAAACACTTCCATTGCGGATTATGTCTGGCTTCCGCTGCGCTTTGAAGGGGAAAATGTAGTGATTGACTGGAAAGATGAGTGGAGAATTGAAGAATATGAATAGAGGAGGAAAAGATATGGGATTTTCAAAAGATTTTTTATGGGGAGCGGCTTCCGCGGCACATCAAATTGAAGGCGCTTATAACGAAGATGGAAAAGGAATGGGTATCTGGGATACCTTGACAAGAGAGCCGGGACATATTGCCCATGGAGAAAATGGTGATACGGCATGTGACCATTACCACCGTTATAAAGAAGATGTTGCATTAATGAAAAAAATCGGACTGAAAAGTTATCGTTTTTCTATTAGCTGGCCCCGTGTACTGCCGCGGGGAACGGGTAGAGTTAACGAAGCCAGCATGACATTTTACCAGAATCTGGTGGATGAATTGCTTTCTGCCGGGATTGAGCCGATGATTACTTTGTATCACTGGAACCTTCCGACTGCTTTATATGAAAAAGGAGGTTGGAAGAATCCGGAAAGCGTGCAATGGTTTGAGGAATATACAGATCTGATCACAAAAGCATTCAGCGGTAAAGTAAAATACTGGATGACCTTTAATGAACCACAGCTTTTTGTAGGCGGCGGTTTGGCTGGAGGATTCCATGCGCCATTTGAAAGGAATGAAGATGCGGTCATCATGGAAATTACGAAGCATGTTCTTCTGGCACATGGAAAAGCGGTAAAAACAATTCGGAAAAATTGTGGCGAACATGTAAAAATCGGATTTGCGCCAACCGGGGAATGTGTTATTCCAAAGCATTTGACAGAGGAAAGTATAGAAGAAGCAAGGAAAGAGAGTTTTGCTATTTCACCATTCATGTTTCCAGGAAGTAATAGCTGGTGGGCAGACCCCATCTTTAAAGGGGATTTCTCAGAAGAGGCGAAACAGTTATTTGGAGGCCGGCTTCCTGTGATTCACGAGGATGAGTGGAAGCTGATTTCTCAGCCGTTGGATTTTTATGGATTCAATATATATCAGGCTGGCGGGAATCCGTTTCCGCCGAACCAATATGGATATGACAGATATTCTTATCAAGGGAGTCCCAGAACTGCAATGGGATGGAATATCACACCGGATATTCTCTACTGGTGTTGTAAGTTTTTTTATGAGAGATATGGAAAACCATTAATGATTACCGAAAATGGAATGGCGTGTTATGACTTTGTATCATTGGATGAACAGGTACATGATGCAGGAAGGATTGATTTTATACATCGGTATCTTCTTTCATTGAAAAAAGCGGTGGATGAAGGAATTCCGGTGTTGGGATATCAGTATTGGTCGATTATGGATAATTATGAATGGACGGAAGGATATGATAAGAGGTTTGGATTAATTTACGTTGATTATCAGACCCAGAAACGGACTCTAAAAGATTCTGCTTATTGGTATCAGGATGTCATTCAGCGCAATGGGATGAATCTTTAATTAAAGAGCAGATGGTTTGGAATAGGATAAATTTTTATTTGCGATAATGTGTGTAAGGGATGGGGCACTTGTAGAAGTAGACCTGTCCCTTCCCGAAGAATTATATATTTAACATTGTACTTTTTACTAACCGTTCTGCAAAGTCTACTACCTCTGATATAGGTTCCTCCATATTTCCGGAAATCCATTGGCTCAAAATTTCATTACAGCCATATGCCAAATAATCATAGAGCCACCTTTTTTTGGTAGGCGAAAGTTTCTCTTTAGCTTTAATCAAATTGATTATCTCATCAATTTGATAGCACGTTTCAAATACTTTTTTAGGAAATGTTGGATCACCATTATCTGAAAAAAGTCTTGTACCATC
>CANOBT010000275.1 GCA_947564305.1 uncultured Lachnospiraceae bacterium
TCTGTGAACCTTGAACGCATGGGCAAAATATGCTAAAATAAAACAGACTCAAAAAGTTTGTTACATCCTAATCTGTGAGCTTTATACTTATTGCAAAAAACAGATTAGGAGGGAATCATTATGGCAACAACTGAACCGATTCGAGACCAGTCCCAGCTCTATGCTTTAGCGGATTATTTTTTGCAGAAAGGGGAGTTTAGGAACTATGTGTTGGTGGTGCTTGGCACCTGCACGGCATTACGAATCAGCGATTTACTGGGAATCTGCTGGTCAGAGATATATGACGCAGAGCGGGATCGCTTCAAGGTACACGTCAAAATTACAGAACAAAAAACCGGCAAGGTAAAATTGATTGCCCTGAACGAACAGGCCATTGATGCGCTGCGGCTGTACTACCCACACAGCCACAGCGATTTTGTTTTTGTGAACAACCGTAAAAATGCGCAACCAATCAGCCGGGTGCAGGCTTGGCGGATTATACAGGACGCAGCTACAGAATTAGGCTTGGATGGCAACCTCGGTTGTCATAGTCTCAGAAAGACATGGGGATACCATGCGTGGACAAGCGGAAACGTGTCACCCATAATAATTACGGAAATTTATAACCATAGCAGTTATGAGGTCACGAAACGTTACCTCGGTGTGGCGCAGGACGATCTGGACAAAGCATATCTGGAGATGCGGCTGTTCTAGGTTTCTGTTCCTTTCAGTTCTCAAATCCCCAATAATTGTCCTCTGTACTATAGAGGGGCGGGTGGCAGTAATGGCTGCCCGGCGGCTCAATAAACTGGTAGGAGGAATATAGGAATGGCAGAAATGATGAAAATTATTGATGAGCAGGGGCGGATAGCGACTCCGCTGCTGACACCATATCCGCATGATGAGGATAAATATGGTGTGGCTGATTATTTGGTGAAAGAGTATAAACTCCACTATGCGTTCACGGCAGTAATCTACGGATTGCATACCCTTGGTCATTTGGGGTTCGACAGGCTGGATATTCCTGAAGATGCAGACCTGTCAGGTTTGCTTTATATCGTACTGGGCCTATGCCGCGCTGTAGAGTCAGATACTTTTAAGGATGCGATGGAAGTTTTGGAAAAGCAAAATGAGGAATTTAGCAAAGATATTAAATTCTTCATAGCCGAAGCACTTCAATGGCTGGCCTATTTAGTCGAGACGGATTTATCCAGATTTGACTGTGCTGAATGTCTGTACGAAGAAGCTATTGGGATTCTCAGGGAATCGGCAAGCCGCAGTATAGGGCTTGTCATATATGGGTTGGAGCTAATGCAGAAAAGTTACCTGATAGAGAAAATCAACCCGCTGGTAATCCTTGGCTGCCAGGAAAGCTATCTGAGAGAACATATGAAGATGGAAGAGGCAGATTAGCAAAGTGGTGCCGCCAGTGTTTGGCTGGCGGCACTAACATTAGAAGAAATCTCGGAGGCTTTCCCGCAATATATCAATAATTTTATGTATTCGGTTATTGACCCCTTTCTGGCTCATGCCGACCTCTGCTGCGATAGCCCGTTCCGTGACACCTTCGCTGAACAGGATGATAATGGTTCGGTTCTGCTCGCTCAGGGCGCTGACGGCATCTTTGAGGGCTTCTGACAATTCCAGTTCTATGATATGGTCTTCCAGAGAGAACACATCGGCGGCCTCTGTGCCTGTTTCTGACAGGGCATCGAGAGAAAGCGGAGCACCCTCCCGCTGCCTGGGACAGTTGCGGCAGCTTTTTGTGCAGCGGGTGCCATTCTCCAGCCTGCAGCGGGATGGGCGCTCTAGGCGTTTGAGTTCAGACCAAAACCACCGCATAATTTCTGGGTTTTTCGGACCATCCTGTGACCGATATTCATAGTATTCCAGCTTCAGTTCCATGTAATCATTGTAATCAGACATTCTTTGCCTCTCTTTCCGGCCAGAGAGACAGTGACGGCAGGATGCCAAGAATCGGATTGACCCGCAGTACCCAAGTACGGCAAAAAAGATGCGCAGGAAACAAGGGTACTTACACCCCACTTCCAACAACCGCCATTATCACGGTCATAAGGATGTGGTATGTCGTATCCCGCCTCACTGCGCACATGTGGCCTGATATGAATTTGTTAATGGTTTCTAGTGTCTTAGCAGTCAACGCCCCCGACCGCCAACAAAGATTTCTACCTCGCTTTCTGCGGTTTGATGTAGGGGTTTGCCTTGCTTTAATTGGATTATACAAGGGAAAAACGGCCACTCTCGAAATAAGAATGAAAAAGAACTCCTCGGAAAGAAAAAGAATCGAAAAGAATTCCACATTTGCCAATATGGGTGAAAAAACGTTAAAAGTATTGACAAAATCGAACATGTGTGCTAAAATGAAAGCGTAAGTTAGATGAAACTAACTTGTGAGCACATTAAGATACCGAAGTATTCTGTATATCTAATACATATCTAATCTCCCCCGTTTTCCTCCCTATAATCGCAGAACTCGCTTCTCCTCTTGCAGGAAGGATGGGCGATGATGCGATTATTGTGCAAATTTGCAAAAAATAGGAGGGAACGATATGAGACAGATGACGTACACGGTGGAGCTAACAGAAGAGTATAGGATTTCTGGGCAAAAAAATGATATTGAGCTGACGCCAGAAAAAGGTGCAGGATTCCTCAAGCTATCTCTGACACCCATGAGACATCACCAAGATAGAACCTGTAATACTTGGGATGAAGTAATCGAACGTATGGTAGTGTCTATGAACATTGAAGATGAGGATGATCGAGAATTTGCTGATCATTACCCAGAGATTCTCAGAGGAGAGTATGCCGGTTGGGAGCTTAGGACAGTCACTATCTATGAGAGCTCCCTTAGTTTTTGGTATGATAAGCCGGAGACTAGCGGTGTTGGAATCCTTTCGTTGAAAGACATTACGGGGCGCTCATTTGATCTTACAGTAACTGCGCCAGTGTCATTTTTCGGTATCATGCCAACTTACCGGATTGAGATTTCCAATGAGAAAATTTCTGTCGAGGAGAATGTTGGATACATACGGCGAAATGTTGAGTTTCTCCAACACGTTAAAGACCCATCGGTGTATTCAAGTAAATACATCTTGGAAATTACAGAGTATGATGGTATTTGACATCAAAAAGCCGCAGGGCAGCCTGCGACTTTTTCATTCTATAGGAAATTGCGACAGTGTAAACCATTCAAGGAGAATGCGGAGCATTCTCTGAATCGTCGCTGCCGAGCGACGATTTTTTATTCCAGTACTTTCAGAGAAGCGACAGAAATGTTATACTAAAAGCGATTTTTTACCGTGAAAGGATGGTGACGGGTGTGGGGGAAAGAAACAATACTAAAGAGAATGATATCCTAGACATCTTAAAAGATATTCGAAGACACAGAGACAACGTAAAGGAGCTAGTCAAGATTTTGGAAGGCATCACAAGTATTGAAGGATTCCATCATAGTTCAGATGAATATCAGACTTTTTGTGAAGCGTATACAATATACATTATAAGAAAATTTGCGTCTACTGAACATGAGGTCGAAATCGTGATTGCCGTATATGGCATGCTGCAGGGGTATAACGATATAAAAAAGCTGCGTGACCGACGAGAAAAATATGCCAAGGAAGCTGCAGGAAAGAATGAGCTCATTTCTCCCGATTGGGGAAATAAGGAAAGCGCACTCTCGAAAGTTGAAAAAAGGATATTGGAAGAAATTGCTGATACATTAAATGCCCTATCGGATGATGGGAAGAAAAAATTAGGATTGTCAACAGATGTCCTTGAAAAAAACTTCCCCAATGGCTTACCGAAGAAGTTGCCTTTAGTATGCCCTAAATATGTCAACGATATCGCAATTTCAGATAGCTTGACAGATAATAATTACAAAGAGTCTTTATCTGTTGATACCGAACAAACCACAGATGATGATTCAGCGAACTCAGGTGATGAAAGTACCGGATACGAGCCGGAAACTTATACAGATGACGAGCCAACATCGGTGTTACCGCCAGACAGTCCGGAAGATACAGAGGAATCATTTGAAGAACTATCCGATCAGGATTCTTTGCTATCCCTTGAAGAATCCATGCAATTTGACGAAGACTCCGATAATGCCTTTTGGGACGATCCTGAAGATGAGGTTTGCTCTTCGACAACTATCTTTCCTGTTAACAAACGGGAAAGAAGGATAATGATACTCAAAAGTTGCCTAGTACTTGGCGTACTCATTTATATATATGCTACCATTCTTCATGAAGAGGGGATTAGGGCAATATACGAGGCTCTTTTATGGTTTCCTACTGCTATGGTTATATTCCTAATGGCGCTAGCAGTATTATTGTACCTCTCAATAAAGGCATCCAAACTTTCTTACGCACGAAAAAGCAATTCCAAAACACGCCGAAGTTATACAGTCCAGAAAATCAAGGATGGCGTTCTTGGAAAGCGGATTGTGTTTAATTCAATTTCGGACAGTTCTTACGTTTACTGCTACAAGGGCAATGAGAAAAGATTTGTATCAGCAGCAAAAATTGCGGGAAAGAATACAAGATGGCAATCTGGATTCATAGAGGCCGAAGATGGAGCTGAATATCTAATTAGGATTTTTATACATAACGATAACCCCAATGGTTATGATGCCGTTGCAAAGCACTGCCGCGTCAAGATTCGTATACCAGGCATCCCGTCAAAAGAGGTACAGGTACGCGGGATTATCAGTTCCGATAATGCAAGACCTGGGGAATATTGGGACAGTGTCACGTTTTATAGTATATATACACCTTTTAAGCTGGTCTGTCTTGAGCCGGCCATGCTTTACAACGATGGAATCGGGCAGAATGGCTATTCCCTGGATCAAAGAATAAAAGATTCTGAGGGGGCTTTAATAGGCTATGACTACTGTGATGGGGAAATTCCGGGAGGTGATGGCTATGAGAGTAACATTCTTCTTAAAGTGAAAGTGGTATTTGATGATAATTTTATCATTAAGTTCAGGGGGCAAAACTACGGACCTGATGGATGGCAATGGCAAGATACGGTCGAAGCGGACATTTGGGATACAGTCAGTTTTCAGATTGGATATAAAAACAGCAGCGATGCAAAAGAGCCTCAGGAAAATGTGACGATAAGCATCGATCTACCAGAATCTCTCTGTTACATTCCGAGAAGTGCTTCCTTACATATTATTCCACACCCGATTTTTTATAATGAGCCATATGACTATGAGTATGACAGCTTATTTCTTCCTGATGGTCTCGACATTGGTGATTTCAACCCAAAAGCCAGTGCAACAATAACTTTTAGAGCAGAGGTTGTTGACCGTGGTTTGTCTTCCGGCTACAATGAAATTCTTGCTACGGTAAAGATTAGTGTTGGTGAAGTAACAAATTATGATACTGTCAAAATAATTATAAATAAAGAATAATCTGCCTGGGAAACTTTGATAGGGACAAGCCTGTTCTGTGTATACCACACAGCGCAGGCTTATTTTTTTGCACTTTTTTCAGGAAAATATTACTTTCACTACTCAAATAGAAAAACGAGTCCTTTTTGTTGTAGAGGGACAAAACAGCCCTCCCCAAAATTAAAAGGAGGTTTTCACAATGGGAAAACAAAGAACCAGTAACAGAAATTTTACTTACAACACTTATGATATCCCGCCGGAGGACATCATAAACCTTATCCCGGCAGACACAGGGGAGTATGTACACCCGGAGGATTTCACAGATTCTGCCGCGCTGTCAATCCTTC
>CANOBT010000276.1 GCA_947564305.1 uncultured Lachnospiraceae bacterium
AAGGGAATGCTGGCAAGCAAAAAAGGATAGTTAATTGGTAAATGGAGCACTAGTTAAGCATAATCTTTGGATTAACAAACGGTCATAACACCTTAGAATGCTTCATACAATGTAAAAAAGTATTCTGAGGGGTTTTCTCTTGAAGGATTATATCGAAGAGCGTGCGATGAACATTGCCAATTATATTATTGAAAACAATGCCACGGTGAGGCAGACGGCGAAGGAGTTTGGAATTAGTAAGAGTACGGTACATATGGTAGTAACAAAATAGAACGGTTTGTGTGGCGAGTGAAATAGTGAAAATAGGGACAGGACATTTGGAAGAACTGTGACAGGACTTCTGAATGTCCTTTTATAATATTTGATTGTGAAATGAAAGGGGTGAGGGTATAATGAATACAGAAAAGCGGTGGGCAAAAACCAGGGGAGAGTAATGTGGGAAAGATTATTTTATATCATGGCAGCCCGGATGAAAAGATAATGCCGAAGTTTGGATTGGGTGAGGAAAAGCACGATTACGGAAAAGGGTTTTACCTTACGGAAAGTTTGGAACTCGCAAAAGAGTGGGCGGTCTATCGGCCGAATGCATCAAACGGATGGGTGCATGAATTTGAATTGGATACAGATGGGCTGAATATATTGGATTTTCAGGAACACAGCGCCTTGACATGGCTGGCTGAACTGATGAAACTACAGAGTTTAATAAGAAGTATAACAAGCGGGACATGTTGGCGCGTGAGAATATGCGAAAACTGATTGATTCAGACCGAAACCGTGTAACCAATGTGTTCAGCACATTAGTCTGAAAAGAGAGGTAAGTAATGTGGGAGCCTATTCTAAAGCGTATTTGGATGAGATAATTGAAAATCAGGGAAAGTTGTTTGATTATGTGGCGATAACCTATCCCGATATGGATACGGAGGACTTCATTCGTTCCTATATGAAAAGCAATACTAGAAAATATATAGACGAAGCACAGGCATTTGTCTGCACGATGGATGTACAGGCTTTGTGGAAGTATTTTCTGTATACAGACCGGTATGAGTTGAAAAAAGGCAGCGCATTGAGCGGGTTTATGCCCGACTGGATTGGCGAATTTTATGCTTACTACCAATGGCAGTACAATATTCCGAGTTGTGAAGTTATTGAAAAAGTACCGCTCGCATATTTGGAAAAGGCGTATGCTGGGCTGCATGATTTGGAATTGGAGCTTGCTGTAAAGAAAGTGGGGATCATATGAAACCTATCATTTGCTTTCATAACCCGGATGAAGAAAACGGATATCTGAGTAATTGGTATCCTTCCTGTTTCAAGTTGAATGAGACAGTTTTTTCATCTATGGAGCAGTTTATGATGTACCGCAAAGCGATTTGCTTTCACGATAACAATATAGCGGTTCAAATTCTTGAAACGGGTGATGCTGTCCGCATTAAGGATTTGGGACGGCATGTATCAGGGTATGATGAGAATCTTTGGAATGGTGTGCGGCAGCTTGTTGTTTATGAGGGATTACTGGCAAAGTTTTCGCAAAATGATAAATTGCAAGAACAGCTTAAGGCTACGGGAAATACTGTGTTAGCGGAGTGTGCTGTAAAAGACCGCATCTGGGGCATTGGATTGTCAATGAACGACCCGGACAGATTTGACCGGACTAAGTGGAAGGGACAAAACCTGCTCGGATATGCTTTGATGATGGTGCGGGATAGGCTGTGATAGAAGAAGATAGGATACTTAAAGGGGAAATCGTAGGATACTGTTGGAGGTCAATACAAATGAGGAAAAGAAACTGATGAGATTTATCATAACAGAAAAAAGCTTTTATATGGAAGAAGGAGGCACGCTTTCAGAAGAACTGCAGGCGTGGCAGGAAGAATTTAAGAAAGACAAGGAATATGCATGGTATTTACTGGGCTTAAAAGGATGTCCGCCGGATGCCGATATTTCCATACGCTTTCTTTATAGGGTCGCAGAAGGCTATTTTCGATGTCTGACTTCATTGCCCGAACTGGAGCTCTCCAGGGAAAAGACGGAAGTGCTTTTGGATGCGGATACTGTTTCCAAACTGGAAGCGGCGGTGCCTTTCATAATCGGAGCTGAGTATCTGGACGAGAAGTGGATAAGGACTGCGTTTGCCGGTCTGCACGATATTTTTCGGAAGGAGATCGCGTTATATTCAGGCACGGTGGCAATGTATTTGGCGGAGCAGAGCCAGCAGCTGCGTGTGCCGGAGCGCATTTTCTTCCATCTTGTGGAGAGCGGTGAGGAGGAATTTCCGTTTGCCTTTCTCGCAACCTATGCAACGAAAAATGAAAACGGAAAGATCAACCATATGCCTTTGCAGTATGCACTGGTGGAGTATCAGGCGGAGAGAGAAAAACTGTTAAAGCTTTTGGCCTGCCTGAATAAAGCATCGGAAAAGTCAGGCTTTGTAAGAGAGGCAGTAGAGAGCGGGGAAATGTTCCACCCCCTGAAGCTTACGGCACAGGAAGCCTATCAGTTTTTGAAGGAAATTCCCGTGATTGAGGAGGCGGGTATCCTGTGCCGCATCCCGAACTGGTGGAAAAAGCGGGCGATGATGGTCAGCATGAATATGTCCCTGGGAGATGAACAGCCCTCCTTTTTGGGATTTGATGCTGTTTTGTCCATGACGCCGCATTTGGAAGTGGACGGCACGCCGCTGACGAGAGAAGATATCGAACTTCTGTTAAAGCAGACGGAGGGGTTGGCGTTTTTAAAAGGTAAATGGATCGAGGTAGACCACAGCAGGCTGGAGCAGCTTTTAAAGGAGATGGATGAACCGGGAGAAGGCATGACCTTTCTGCAGGCATTAAGAGGAGCCTCGTCGGATATGCTGCCAGAAGACGAGGGAGTGATCATCTCCAACGGGAAGTGGCTGACAGAGCTTTTGCAGAAGCTTCGGAAACCGGAGACGATGCGCAAAGTGAGGGTTCCCGCGAGCGTACATGCACAATTGCGGCCTTACCAGAAAAACGGGTTTACATGGCTGCATTATATGAATGAACTGGGATTCGGGGCCTGTCTGGCGGATGATATGGGCTTGGGAAAAACGCTTCAGGTGCTGACATTTTTGGAAAAGTTTCGAAAGGAGAGCGAGCAGAAACGGGTACTCCTGATTGTTCCGGCGTCTTTGCTTGGCAACTGGAAACGGGAGGCGGAGAAATTCGTCCCGGACATGCCGGTACATATTCTTCACGGTGGCGGTGCGGCGGCGCTGGCGGAAGAATTAAAGACTACAGAGGCGTTTTTGTTTATCACGACTTACGGAATGACGGTCAGGGTAAAGGAGTTTGCGGAGCAGACCTGGGACTGCCTGATTCTGGATGAGGCGCAGGCGATCAAGAATCCGACGGCAAAACAGACCCATGCGATTAAAAAGATTCCTTCAAGGATGCGGCTGGCCATGACGGGAACGCCCATTGAGAATGATCTGACGAATCTCTGGTCCATTTATGATTTTATTGATAAGGGTCTTCTGGGAGGTTTTGCGGAATTTAAAGAATACACGAAAAAACTGGCAAGGGAACCGGAGGAGTATGCGCGTTTAAAGTCCGCAATCTCTCCTTTCATGCTGCGGCGGTTAAAAACGGACAAGCGGGTGATTACTGACCTGCCGGAGAAAGTGGAGACGGTGGATTATGTCAGCCTGAGCAAGAAACAGATTGTGCTTTACCGTAAGCTGGTAGCGGAACTTGCAGAAAAACTGGAAACGCTGAGCGGCTTTGAAAGGTGCGGTCTGATTCTGGGGGCGTTGACTCGCCTGAAACAGATTTGCAACCACCCGGACCAGTACCTTGGACAGGAAAAATTTGCGCCGGAGGAAAGTGGAAAGTGGGAAATGCTTAAGACGATCTGCACGACGATTTATGAAAAGAGGGAACGCGTTCTGGTATTTACGCAGTTTAAGGAGATAACGGCGCCGCTGTCGGCATTTCTGGAGACAATTTTTCAAAAGAAGGGCTTTGTGCTCCACGGCGGCACGCCTGTGAAGACGAGGAGCCGGATGGTGGAAGAATTCAACGGAGAGGAGTATATTCCCTATATGGTTCTGTCGGTCAAGGCAGGCGGAACCGGTTTAAATCTTACAAGCGCCAACCATGTAATTCATTTCGACCGCTGGTGGAATCCGGCCGTAGAGAATCAGGCAACAGACCGTGCATTTCGAATCGGCCAGAAGCGGAATGTTTTTGTACATAAGCTGGTGTGTGAAAAGACGATCGAGGAAAAAATTGACCAGATGCTGAAATTCAAAAAGGAGCTGGCTGAAAATGTAATTGGAGGAAGCGGCGAAAACTGGATTACAGATCTCAGCAATGAAGAGTTGCTTTCCGTATTAAGACTTGACATGTAGGAAAGTGAATGCCTTTCTGGTATACAGGAAGCTTTCAGGATAAAAGATTCGGGGAGGAACAATATGAGCCGGTATTGGGAAGATGCTGTTTACGAACAGCCGTCGGAAGATAAAATCAGGAAAAATGCCGCGGATACGGTGAAAAAGGAGAAGAAAAAGGGAAAGACACTGTCCCCTGTTATCATATCTGGAAGAACCATAGCAAAGGAGTGGTGGGGGAAAGCATGGTGTGAAAATCTGGAGCGCTATGCGGATTATGAGAGCAGACTTGACCGGGGGAAAAGATATGTCAGAACCGGCACGGTAATCGACCTACAGATACAGAAAGGAAAGATTAGCGCCAGAGTACAGGGACGCAGGAAGACACCCTATAAAGTGGAGATCAGAATCAGTCCGCTTTCGGAAGAACGCTGCCAGAATATGATTGCCCTGTGCGGGGATAAGATTCAGAATCTGGAGGCGTTGATGGAAGGAGACTTCCCGGAGGAACTGAGGGAAGCGTTTTTACAACAGGGTGGACTGTTTCCGGAGCCGAAGGAGATTGCTTTTAACTGCAGTTGTCCTGACTGGGCACTTATGTGCAAGCATGTGGCGGCAGTTTTATATGGAGTGGGGGCACGGTTTGACGAAAATCCCCTGCTGTTTTTTGAATTGCGTGGACTTGACGTGGGCAGGTTGATTGACGTGACTTTGGCTGACCGGGTGGAGAAGATGCTGGAGAACGCGGACAGGCCCAGCAGGCGGATTATTCAGCAGGAGGATTATCTGAAAATTTTCGGGTTTTGAGCTGACAAAATATATATAAACAGTAGGGAAGGTGTATTGTGCAATATCCAATGACTGACAAAAGACAGATTATATATCGAAAATAGTTTTTAAAGAAAGAGAACTGCAAGCAACGTAATATTTCGATCAATGATATAATATTCTGTATACATGAAGGGGAAATTATAGAACAGTATCCAGATGATTACCCATATCCAAGTTGTCTTATACTTGGGTTTACCATGAAGAAAGGGCGGATTAGGTATGACTTGTTTTACTTGTAAAGGCTATATGGAAAAGTCTTTAACAACTTATATGACAGATGAAATTTTGTCTTTGCAGGACAAAGTGAAATGTTTGGAAAAAGAAAATCAGTATCTAAAATCCCTGCTTGATCGAGCGGGGATTTCTTATCATGCGTCTGATGAAATGAAAAACAGGGATTTATTCGATCCAGACCAGGGAAAGAGAATCATCCCCAGAGAGATTACCGATCATGACGCGAATCTGTTTTTCGGCATGTTTTGGGGACGCACGGATGTATATGCCAAACATACCCTCAAAAAATCTACGGGA
>CANOBT010000277.1 GCA_947564305.1 uncultured Lachnospiraceae bacterium
ACAGCGGCAGCGTGAAGATTGGTGGGAAGGATGTGCGGGAATACACGCTGGAATCTTTGATGGAGCAGATCAGTATGGTGTTCCAGAATGTCTATCTCTTTGCGGACACGATTGAGAACAACATTAAGTTTGGCAGGCCGCAGGCAACCCACGCGGAAGTGGTGGAAGCTGCAAGAAAAGCCTGCTGTGCGGATTTCATAGAGGCGTTGCCGGCCGGATATGATACCCTTATCGGTGAGGGCGGCGCGTCTCTCTCTGGCGGGGAGAAGCAGCGTATTTCGATTGCGAGGGCAATCTTAAAGGACGCGCCCATCGTCATCTTGGACGAGGCGACCGCTAATGTAGACCCTGAGAATGAGGACCGCCTGCAGAAGGCGATCGAGGAGCTGACGCGGGATAAGACGATCATTATGATTGCCCACCGTTTAAAGACCGTGCGGAATGCTGACCAGATCCTTGTGGTGGATGATGGGAAAATCGTACAGCAGGGAAAACATGATGAATTGATTACACAAAAAGGCATCTACGCGGATTTCGTGCTTGGCAGAAAAGAGGCGATCGGCTGGAAACTATAGACGGAGATTGGGCAGAGCATGTAAAGGGCTGAAACAAAATTCAAGCAATTCATAAACATAGTCATTATATGATAAAGCAGAAATAATGATTGGGCAGAGAGGAGGAATATAATGAGAAAAGTAATCATAACGATTATAACAGCGTTGGTCGGAGTAGGAGCCGTTATTGCGGGTATTATTGCACATGGAAGATATGCGCATAGCAGTGAAAAATAAGTTTTATCAATTTTATTGAATCAGCTGGCGAAAGCGTTGAAGATGCAAAACAACGGTTTTCTATGGAACAAAGAGAAAGGGAAACCGTCAAGCTGGAAACAAAAAGTGAAATTTAAAGTAACCAGAAATGTTTTCATTATTCCAGACTTGGAGTAGTATGCTGCCTTCTGCATATTTCGCATAAGTTCTGTAACCGCTACTTCTGTTTGCAGTTTATAGCTGAAGTGCTGGAACGGGCGAGTATGGTGGAATTGCAGAGAAAAGAGTCTTTATCTTTTCCAAGCCAGTTATTTGAAATTATACGAAAAAGCAGTCTGGTAAAAGCATCGAATATTATGTATTGTGAAACTGCTTGTTCACAAAATTTACACAATTTACAAACAAAACACAAACAAACCACTGCTATAATACCCACTACAATAGATATTTGACTGTGCCGGGTTATGTGGCAGAGGGAGGTTAGGCTGTCATGGGTAAGAAGAACAAGGGCAGAGAAGATGAGAAGTGTTACACATCGAAGGATTTGAAGGAAGAAAGTAGGAAAAAAGGTTTTAGGATGCCGGAACTTGGACTTTCCAAACGTATTTTTTTATACATACTGACCATAGCTTTAGGTGGATTGTCACTTATGAGTGTTCTGATAAAGGATATGACAAATAATCCAGTGTTCCAATATTTGTTCTATGTAATATATGCTCTGGCTGCAGGTGGTCTTGGAATTTCAGGATACTATCTGGTTATAAATATAAGGCGTATTACAAGGGAGAATGTGAAGCCTGCCATAGAAGCAAATCCGTTTACGAACCGTCTTGCGAGCGATTCTATATATAGGGCATTTCTGTTTGCGTTGCCGGGACTTGGAACAAGTATGGTTTATGCAGTTTTTAATGGTGTGGTTGCCATTTACAGTAGGTCGTTTTGGTATCTTACTTTTTTTGCATATTATCTGCTTCTTAGTATCATGCGTTATGGGGTTCTGTGGCTGAACAGGCAGATGGGAGGGTTTAAGGAAACAAAGGAAAAACAGATTCGAGAGTGGAAGGCGTACAAAAATTGTGGTATTCTGCTTGTAGTCATGAATATAGCATTGACCGGAGCTGTGGTGTTGATTATTTATTCAAGGAACACGCAGAAACGGTATGCAGGATTTTTAATATATGCGGTAGCGTTCTATACCTTTTATAAAGTGATTATGGCAGTTTTGAATACAGTAAAGGCAGGAAAGACAAAACTGCCACTGGTGATGACACTTAGAAGCATCGGTTATGCGGATGCGCTGGTTTCACTGCTGTCATTGCAGGTGGCAATGCTGACCGCTTTTTCGGAACCGGCGGCAGAATATATCAGTGTAATGAATACCTGCACCGGTCTTGGGGTATGTATTATGGTGCTTTTGGCGGGAGTGGGAATGATTGTAAATGGCATAAGGCATATAAGACTAATGAAAATAGAAGATGAATAACATTCTTTTGAAAACAGATAGCGGAAGGAGAGTGCAGAAATGATTCAGGTATTGGTAGTAGAAGATGATGTGCAGTTAAATAAAATTGTGTGTTCTTATCTCAGAAACAGCGGATTTGAGGCAACAGGCTGTTTAAATGCTACTGATGCCTATCGTGAAATGTATAATCTGTATGAATTGATTATTTCGGATATTATGATGCCGAAGATAAACGGGTTTGAATTTGACCTGCCCTCCAAACAGAAGGGATTCCAGCTTGGAATTGACGATTATATGGTAAAGCCCGTTGAACTGGACGAGCTGATCCTGCGTGTGAGGTCGCTCCTTCGCAGGGCAAATATAGAACTGGAAAGAAAACTGACTGTCGGAAACCTTTTTATGGATGCGGATGCCATGTCCGCTTTGGTAGATGGAAAAGAAGTTGCCCTGACAACGAGGGAGTTTAACATCACATACAAGCTGCTGTCGTATCCCAACAAGACGTTTTCAAGGGCGCAGCTCATGGATGAATTCTGAGGTGTAGATACGGAAACAAGCCTGAGAGCAGTAGATGTTTATATTACAAAATTGCGGGATAAGCTGTCGGAGTGTGATGGGTTTGAGTTTAAGACAATCCGTGGACTTGGATATAAGTCGGTGTTGAAATGAAAAAAATAAGGGACAGCCATTTTTCTTTCAGCACTTTTTTTCCTTCGTTTGGGGTATTGCTGCTTGTTGCGGGCATTCATGCCGGTCTTGTGGTCTGGCTGAAGGACAGCGGCTTACATGAAGGTATGAGAACAGCTATTATTATGGTCTATTGGGTGCTGATGTCTGGCGGCTTTACCATGCTTACCCGATATCAGATGAAGCGGCTGTATGAAATACCCATGAAAGAGTTTGCAAAGGCGGCGGACAGGGTGGCAGGCGGAGACTTCTCCGTATATGTGCCGCCGATCCATTCTGTGGATAAGTATGATTACTTAGATGTGATGATTGTGGATTTCAATAAGATGGTGGAGGAACTTGGCAGCATAGAAACCTTAAAGACAGACTTTTTCTCCAATGTTTCCCATGAAATAAAAACGCCCATTGCCGTGATACAAAGCGCTGCGGAAGTCTTGCAGAAAGCGAATCTGACGGAAGAACAAAGGCGGGAATATATAGAAACAATCATTCAGTCCTCTAAGAAGCTGTCGGCGCTTATAACTAATATCCTGAAATTAAACAAGCTGGAGAAGCAGAATATCCAGCCGGTAATGGAGGAATATGATCTTTGTGAACAGCTCTGCATATGTTCTCTACAGTTTGAAACGGTATGGGAACAGAAGGAAATAGAATTTGATGTGGACGTAGAGGACAGGCTGACTGTAAATCTGGACAGCAGCCTTTTGGAGCTTGTATGGACGAACCTGCTTTCCAATGCATTCAAGTTTACGCCGAAGCATGGAAAAGTTGTTTTAAGGCAGACTTCATCGGAAGATATGGTTACGGTGCAGGTTACGGATACCGGGTGCGGCATGAATCAGGACATTAAGAGCTACATATTCGATAAATTTTATTAGGGGGATACTTCCCATGCAACGGAAGGGAACGGGCTTAGATTAGCTTTGGCATTTCGTATTGTCAGGATGTTGGATGGGGACATTTCCGTGGAGAGCGAAGCAGGGAAAGGAACTTGCTTTACAGTCAGTCTGCCAGTGGGAAGTATGGCACGATAAAGGAAAGGCAGGGATTTATTATGAGCGAAATGAAGAAGGACGGCAGGGATTATATTGGCTATGAATATTGTGAGATACGGGCGGATGCTGGGAAAATATCCATGTATCTGGACAGTTACGAATGTTTTGGGTGGGAGCCGGATGAAAATAACAGGCTGCAGGACAGCGGGATGTCAGTGATCCGGCTGAAGCGTAATCGTAAGATTATAAATAAACAGGAACTGACAAGGTTACAGAGGCACTTTGAGGACTGTATCAACCAGATTGAGCAGTTGGAAAAGCGGAAAACGTCAAAAGGCACGATGATTTCCATAGCTGTGGGGATATTCGGGACAGCGTGCATGGCGGGAAGCGTGTTTGCTGTGACGGCAGCCCCGCCGGTTATTTGGCTGTGTATCCTGCTTGCGGTTCCCGGAATCTTATGCTGGATCGCACCTGTTTATCTTTACAGGTATTTTGTAGAAAAGGAAACAAGCCGTATCCAGCCGATGATTGAAGATAAAATGGAAGAAATATATGGCATTTGTGAAAAAGGATATGGTTTATTGAATTAAAAAATAGAAATACCGCAATAACATAAGCCTGCTAAAATGAGAAGCTGAGGCGATTGGGCAAGTGAACGAAGAGACAATCAAAAAGTACATCGAGGAGCAGGAGGAGTGCAGTAGAATAGAAGGATAAAGAACCTCTTTTAAGAGGCAGTCAAGTACCAGAGATTAGTGAAATACTGCCTATAGGCAGCACCGAAAAAGGGGTTGCTTAGACACCGCCTATAGGCAGTACCCCCCAAATGCCCCGGAGGGGTTTAGCCAAACCATCGGCAGAGCCGGTGGTCAAGCCGTATGGCTGTGCCTTTTTCTATCCTTTAGAAAAAGGCAAATGGCAGGACTATCCCCTATGACCTGAGACACAACTATGCCATTGAAAACATTAATGGCTGAGACTGCGATGCGTATGAGTTCAACGACAGGTTCCATTACCTTGCAAGGTCTATGGGGCACCGTACAATGGAATCCACCCTGTATTATTATTCACTTGTGCCATAGTGTGGAAAAGTCACAGGGTATTTCATTTTTCAGAAAATAATAATGCCGATAGTTATAAAGAGAGGATTGATGTGTATGGAAAACGGAAGGACAAGGATTGCTGATATTGCTGAGGAATTAGGCTTGAGCACTGCTACTGTATCGAATGTGATTCACGGAAAAACAAAGAAAATATCGGACGAAACAGTTAGGCGTGTTCAGGAACTTTTGGAAAAGCGTCAGTATATTCCGAATATGGCAGGGATACTTTTGGCACAGAATGATTCTAAAATTATAGGAGTGGTTATCAATGACCATGAGAAATATGAGGGGCATACGTTGGAAGACCAATTTATTTCTGCATCGGTGAATGCGCTGGCAAAAGAGATGGAGAAGGCAGATAAATTCCTTATGCTCAAAATAACTGGAAAATGGAGTGAAATCCCTAAGTTTGCTTCTATGTGGAACATGGAAGGCATGGTATTAATTGGTTTCTGTGAACAGGATTATAAGAAACTGAGGGAACAGATGCATATTCCTTTTGTAGTTTACGATGGATACATGGAAAGTTCTGGAAATCTTGTAAATATTGAGGTCAACCATTTTGACGGTGGAGTGCAGGCTGGACATTATCTGAAAAGCAGGGGGCACAGGGATGTGCTTTGCATATCGGATAACAATATCTGCATGGATATGGAAAGGTTT
>CANOBT010000278.1 GCA_947564305.1 uncultured Lachnospiraceae bacterium
CCCTTTCCTTGAACAACAGAAAACACCCGGCAAAGTGCAGACTGTTTAGCCGCCTTTATCGGGTGTAAACCTTTATTTTTTATCCTTGAAAAGCCAAAAACGGCGTACTACAATCCACATTGATAGTGAAACGCAGTACGCCCTCCAACATATGTATTGCACCTATGTTACAGTTTTTAAATGTAGTAAAGCCAATCCCAACATCATTCAGTCTGTTTACGCTTATAAGCTGACAATAATACGCTACTCTTACTTCGCAACCAACCTTTCCACCTTTTTCACTAATGACATCCTCTTTGTCCCACAAAAACTATCCAATCATGACAAATCAAATCTTATGTGCTATGTTAATACCAAGAATCGAACTGACTCCATCAACCACAGCACAGATTTTAGATTCCTGATATACAAGCATAACAGCAACGGTTGGTATTGGCAGTGTCTTGTGTTTCCCATCAAACAGAACCCTCAAATCTATGACCGTGCATATTACTTCATCCCCTTTTGTTCTTTCAACCTCAACTTGATTGGCAGTATATCCTACAACCTCTCCTCTCTCTTACGCATTCCTCCGGTAATAATCATTTCTTAAACTATGCCAGCTATTCCGATTGGTACAACTCCCGTATTATCCGAACACACAGCTCTTCTCCTAACTCCCCGCTATTAAGCATGGCATGATAATTTTCCGGCGAACCCCAAACCCGGTCAGTGTAATGTGTATAGTAAATCTTGCGGCGTGCGTCCTTGTCATCTATCCGTTTTCCTATGGTCTTATCTGTTTCCCCATAGTTTTCCAAAATTCGTTTTGCACGGCTTTCTTTATCCGCACAGATAAAGATATGCAGACAATCCTCCCTGTCCCGCAGGATATAATCACTGCAACGCCCAACAATCACACAGCTTTCTTTTCCTGCAATTTCCTTTATGATCTTCGCCTGTGTAAAATAAATAACATCTGCCGGATTTTCCTCCGGTACATGTGGGGAAGAATGTTTCATAACAAGGTTCCATAAAAAGCTGTTATTTGACGTTGCATACTCAGATGCATTTTCAATAAAGCTCAATGCAAACCCAGTTTCGGATGCAATACGTCCTAAAATTTCTTTGTCATAATAAGGTATTCCCAACTGTTCTGCCACGCTTTTCCCTATGCTGTGTCCGCCGCTGCCAAACTGGCGGCTTATTGTGATCACTCTTTTTTTCATGCTTTCTCCTCCAATCTGGCGTTGCCCATTCCTTTCAATTCCTTTCTTGTTAAAACTGCTGCCAGGAAAAACGCCAGCACCTCTGCTATCGGCCCTGCCCATAGGATTCCGACCAATCCGAAAGCTTTCGCAAGGATCAGCATGGCAGGAATGTAAAAAATCACCTGCTTTGCCAGCGATACCACGGTGGCCTTTGCCGGATGCCCGATTGCCTGAAACAGCGTTCCGGCACAAAGCTGCATTCCCCCAAGGAAATTAGTCAGAAGATAAATGCGGAAACATTTTACTGCAAATTCCTCATACAAAGCAGATTCCGTTCCAAAAATACGGATTAGCTGCAGCGGAAAAGCCATATACACAATCCATGCAACGACCATAACCATTGTTGCAGAAATAAAGGTCAGACGAAATGTTTTCTTTACCCGGTCAAATTTTTCCGCACCATAATTAAAACCAAGGATAGGGCGGCTGGCACTGGAAATACCCATTGCTACAGAAAAGAACAGCATACTTACCTTCATGCACAGGCCAAACACAGTAATGGGGATGTCCTCGCCATAAACAGAAAGTGCGCCATAACGCGTCAGCATATTATTGGATACAATGGCAATAACGGTGGATGTTGTCGTATTCAGACCGCTTGCAATGCCAAGGGATGCCAGCATTCCTGCAAAAGAAATCCGAAATCTGAAGGATGCTTTGTCCAGCTTTATATTCTTAAACCGGAAGAGATAGGCAATATTTAGCGCCATATTGATAAACTGGCTGAGAACCGTTGCCAGAGCGGCCCCGGAAATTCCCATTTTAAACACAAAGATAAACAGCGGGTCAAGAAACACATTGAGGACAGAACCCATCATCATGGATACCATGGAATACTTAGGGCTTCCATCTGCCCGGACAACGCCATTGATAATGACTGCCACAATCACAAACGGAAATCCGCAGGCAATAATCCGGCCATATTCCAGTGCATAGGGCATGATATTATCCGTTGCACCAAAAATCCTGCATAACGGATTCAGAAATACCAACACAAGGACAGTCAGCAGGGCACTGACAACCACTCCTGAGATTATGGAATTACCAACAGCCTGGGATGCTTTTTCCGGCTCCCCTTTTCCCAGCTGCAGACTAAAATATGTTGCAAGCCCATCTCCAAAAAGGGCTGCCACTGCAATCGCAAAAGTAGAAATCGGGGCTATAATATTGGTAGCCCCATTTCCCAGCATACCTACTCCCTGTCCAATGAATATCTGGTCTACCATGTTATAAAGGGAATTGATGACCATAGAAATGATGCCGGGAACTGCAAATCCTCTCAGCAGTTTACCAATCCGGTCTGTTCCCAGGGGATTGGCGGTTGTCTGTGTTTCGCTCATAATCATTCCTTCTTTCTAAATTTTTTGTACGCTGCTCCAAATACCAGCAGTATATAAACTTACTTACAATTACGGAATACGGCATCTTATATATTACTGCCTGCAAATATATTTCTTTTGTTTAACAGTCCTCGCCGAAAAAATCAGTTTTGGCATTTCACTACGATGGATTTTTCATAATCTGCCTGTTTTTTTCGGCACACACTGTCTATACCGAAAAAATATAAAGCCAAAGGCAGCCGCCAATAAAATAAGTCAGCTGCGTTTTTAATTTTCCATAATCCAGCCAGTCATATCGCGGATCGTGTCGTCAGCCGGACGGGAAAAGTACCCTAATTCAGTCCGAGCCTTACTGCTCGAAAAATTACTATTGCTTGTAAGCGTATGTAATGAATAACGAGTATAAAGTGCCCGTTTTCCACATATCCGGGAAAATGATTCAATCCATGGAGCCGCAAACTCTGCCAGAAAGACAGGAATTGCTGGCAGCTTTTTTTTGTTGCAGTACTTCCCTGCACAGGGAAGCATATCCTGAATAGAGAGATAATGCCCACTCAAAATATAGCATTGTCCCTGTTTCCCCTTCTCAGCCGCAAGCAGACAGCCTGCTGCTACATCCCGCACATCCACAAAGTCATATCCTCCCTTTACACAGACAGGCAGCTTTCCATTCATGTATTCTATGACAAGCTGTACCAAATGGTTATTCCCTTTATCATACGGGCCGATGATACCGGAGGGATGTACGATAACTGCCTGTAACCCCTTCCGGGAAGCATCCAGTACACTCTGTGTCGCCTCCGCCTTCGTCTTTGCATACCCGCCTACTACAGAAGCCGCCGAAAAAAAACCTGCCTCATAAATTGTTTCACGGTAGGCCATCTCAGGTATAGCATGGACAGAACTCACGTAGACAAACCTGTCAACCTCTTTTTCTCTGCATATATGTATCATGTTTTTTGTTCCATTCACGTTGACCTCATATACAAGCGGTGATACTTCCCGCTCTATGCTGATAATCCCTGCTGTATGGATGACCTTCACTGTTTTCCCATCTGCATTTTCAAAAAGCGGGGATAGTGTTTCTTTCCTGCACACATCGCCATGGACATAATGAATATTGGGGGCCTTGATCACTGGCTTTTCTTCTGGAAGCAGAAGCCCATATACTTCACTGTCCGTATTCTGTAATAAGCGGATAACTGTACTTCCCAAATGACCCGCTGCTCCTGTGACAATGTATCTTATGCCCATATCCATCCCTCTTTCTGTCCATTTTAAGAATACGCACCTTTCCCGCATGCAAAAGCAACGAATCGTTATCCTCCGCCTTATTTCCTTATTGTGCCGCAGAACCCATACACACAGTTCAAAATTGCGTGGTACAGGCCCTGCGGCACAATAAGGAAAACGGTAACATTATGAATGCAGGTTTTATTCCCTGGGATTTATTACCTCCATAATTTCACCATTATCTTTGAGCAGTTCGACACGGCATTTGAAACCGATGGTAGCGATTGTCGTAGTGATAATTGCCCACGGTGCCGCCGCAAGACCGAGGATTGTCCCTGCAATTCCCGCATTCAATGGAATATTCAGAATCGTATCTTCACCATGTTTCACAATGATTTTAGAGACATTTCCCTTTTTGACAAGTTCCTTGATCTGGTCAACGATTTTTTCAGCATCAAAGCTGTTTTTGTTTTCACTCATAGAAGATTACCTCCAATTATATATTGACTTTTGTCAAAAAAAATTGTGACATACATCTTGTTGGTTTTTCAACAATCAGTATTTCAAAATCTGATAGCAAACCAACAGAATCAATAAATTTGATGTTTTCCAAAAATTTTAGGGAGAAGAACTGCATGAAAGAATCAAGAAAGACGCTGATGACTAAAAAAGTGTTCCGGGAAGTCCTGCTGGAATTGTTACAGTCAAAACCATTGAGTAAGATTACCATTACAGAGATTTGTGAGAAGGCGAACCTGAACCGTTCAACCTTTTACGCACATTATGTAGAAGTAGGAGACCTTTTACATGAAATTGAAAATGAAATGATCTCAAATATCCCAAAAGTATATGGCAATAATGAGCATAACAGCCAAATAGTAAAGGCCGCCGAATTAGAAGGTTTTTTTGATTATGTCAGGGAGAATGCTTTCGAGTTCCGTGTATTGCTTATTGATTCAGACAGCAATGTTTTTTTTGAAAACCTTAAAAATGCAATACTAGAATATTATATGTCTGCGAATAACAATCATTTAGGCATGGATAACGAATTCCAGCTCATTTATTCTGTAAACGGGGCAATCGGGATGATGCTCGAATGGATAAAGCGGGAATTTCCATACGATACAAAAGAATTTGCAAAAATGGTCATGAAAAATGCAAAATTTATACGTGACTGAAAAAGTTTATTGAAAAAGGACGGACCGGCATATAATAATAGGAGAGACGAAATTATGATGAAACAAACGATAGAGCATTACATAAAAAAACTAAAAATCAAAGAAAATCGTTTTTTTATGGGATAGCGTTTTCCTGCCTTACGGATATTGTCCTGGCTGCGTTTTATTTTATCCAGGCTGTAGGTTTTGGCGGCAGTTTATGGCGTTTTTCCAACGCCGTTTACTATATATTGCTGCTGACGGGAAAAATAGGACTTCTGATTTGGGGGAGGAGCGGGGACAATCTTAAAAATACCTGCAAAGCCGCCAGTATCGTACTTATACTGATAGGTATCTTCGCCATGGGCAGGACATATCAATATATAAAAATGGACCGGATCCTTACCTTTTCACACTCCATTTATATTTTGAATGGAACAATCCTGGTACTGCGGATGCTTATTTATCCGTTATTTCAGATATATTCCAGAAAAGAACCGTCCGATAAGCCTAAGTCCCAAATGAATCTTCTGGGCCCTATCCGCCGTGGTTATACATGGGCAGAAAATCTGATTGCCTTTTCCCTTCTCTTTACTAATCTGATCACAATCTATGGATGGGATGCGGACAGCGATCTGATCCTATCAAATATCCTGCAGGGTCAGGCAATAGGGCTTATTATTTTTGTAACTGGAATC
>CANOBT010000279.1 GCA_947564305.1 uncultured Lachnospiraceae bacterium
GCTTTGCCGTTTCTTTTGGATTGGAATTGGCAATTTTAGCCCTGCAGGGCAATCCCGCACATTTGGAAATCTATATCAGCAGTTTCTCTTTAACTGGCTCGCAGATGAAAAATACAGACTTCGTTTTCTTTCTATTATGCGTACTGTTCAATATCGTCAATGTATGGATGGAGGAAGGTGTTTTTCGCGGTCTGTTTCTTAAAATGCTCTCTAAAACAAAGCCATTTATGCAGGCGAATTTTATTGCAGCATTTTTATTTGGTATCTGGCACATTGTAATGCCGATCAGAAGCTATGTGAATGGCGAAATGTCATTTGCGGCAATGGTCCTGATGGGTATCGGTTATATTATCCTTGCCGGAATTATGGGAATCAAATGGGGGCTTCTTTACCGCATTACGGGAAATCTATGGGCAGGGCTTGGCGACCATTTATTCAATAATACCGTTGCTACAAATATGCTGCATGTCGTTTCGCAAAATGGCGCGGACGAATTACAAATTGTCCGTATTTTGGCTGCCCAGATTATTTCTTTCGTTTTTGTGTTGATGATTCATGCTTATCGAACTACTAATGTTCGATAAGATATTATTACAAGAACAGAAAAGGAAATAGATAGAAGCAGCCTGTTTATTTACATAAATGCAGATTGAATGATAAGGAGGCAATAGAATATGGAACTTGTAAAATTGACACACGAAAATATGGAAAAGGAGCACATCTGCTGTGCGATTTCCAATAACAAAGATATTCAGGTCATGTCCAAAAAGAACTGGCTGAAAGACAGGCTGGACGAAGGGCTTGTATTCTTGAAAGGCAATGTCCGGGGGAAATGCTTCATTGAGTATATCCCTGCGGAATACGCATGGGCGCCCATCGAGGCGGAGGGCTACATGTACATTGACTGCCTGTGGGTATCCGGGCAGTTCAAGGGGCATGGATACTCGAACCTCCTGCTGGATGCATGTATCAAGGACAGTAAAGAGAAAGGGAAAAAGGGTCTTGTGATCCTGTCCTCCAAAAAGAAAATGGGGTTCCTCTCTGACCCAAAGTATATGGGGTATAAAGGCTTTCGGACAGCGGATACAGCGGAGCCTTATTTTGATCTGATGTATCTGCCCTTTGAGGAGGGCGCTTCCCTTCCCCGTTTCCGGGACAGCGTGGGCAGGCAGAAAGATATGCCGGAAGGATTTGTATTGTATTACACAAACCAATGCCCCTTTACGGCGAAGTATGTACCGATACTGGTGGAGATGGCAAAGGCCAGGAACGCGGTATTTCAAACGGTCCATATCCAGACCAGAGAGGATGCGCAAAGGTGTCCGTCGCCCTTTACAACCTTTTCCCTTTTCTATGACGGGCAGTTTGTGACACATGAAATCCTGTCGGAGAAAAAATTTGATAAAATCTTAGCAGATAAAGGAGTGTGAAAAATGATTCAATTAGTCAGGCCAACAGAAGAACAGAAAGAACAGGCAGTCGAATTCAGACAGGAATTTTTTGATCATGGGGAATTCGTCATTAACGGTAGTGAATTATTTGATAAAACGGAGGATTATATAGAATGGTGCAGATCCATAGACGCAAACACGAAAGAGGAGACGGTGAATCCCAATTGGGTCATAACAGACACATTCTTTGCCGTTGATGATCAGGATAGAATTGTGGGAATCATTGATTTAAGGCATACGCTGAACGATTTTCTGAAGGATCTCGGCCATTGCGGTTATAGCGTCCGCCCGTCAGAGAGAAGAAAAGGCTTTGCTATGGAAATGCTGTGGCAATTATTAGAGGTTGCCAAAAAGGCGGGGATGAACGAACTGTATCTTTCTGTAGAAAAGAAGAATGAACCTTCGGTAAAAACAATCACCCGGAATGGCGGAGTCTATGAGCGAAGCTTTGAAATTGATGGAGAACAGGCGGATATTTATAGAATCGCTCTGTCGGAATAGCCATACTGGTACAATGGGTATGGCAGAGTCGGGAACTGCTTTGGTAAGCAGAGAAAAGATCAAGGAGGTAAGAGCATGCGTCATATTTATATTCGAGGAATCATTGGACTAATCTGGCTGGTTGCAGCCATTGTATGCGGGATATCGGGGAACTTCCCGATGATGGGGCTTTACATAGTTTTAGCAGGCGCCTTCCTGTATTCCGCATATACCATATGGAAAAAAGAAAAGGACGGCAAAGGGGGAAAGTAAGATGGGAGAAGCGCTCCTGACTGTGAAAAGCTTAAGTGCATGGTACAGTAACGAGAAAATGATACTTTCGGATTTTTCTTTTGCGCTGGCCGGGCATGAAGTGGCAGGATTGATCGGGCTGAACGGGGCCGGAAAAACCACATTTCTGAAGGTACTTTCCGGACTGCTCCCTACCTTCCGTTCAGAGGGTATCTGCTTTTGCGGTTCCTCTGTGGACTTCCGGGATCGGGATTTTAAGCTCTGCCGCTATACGGTGTTTGCCGAGGACAATTCTTTCTCGTATTTTACTTTCCGGGAATACCTGGCCTATGTATGCGCCGCCTATGGGAAAGAGGTGCCGGATGTGTCGGAGCTGGTACAGGGCTTCCATTTTGAAGGGTATACAGATACCCTGTTAAGGGAGCTGTCAACCGGAAACCGAAAAAAGGCATTCCTGATCACGGCTTTTGCCCTGAAACCCAGACTGCTTCTTCTGGATGAGCCGGTCAACGGGCTGGACTTCCAGAGCACGGAATACCTGTACCGGCAGATTTCGGAGTATAAGGAGCATGGAACCGTACTGTTTTCCTCCCACATCCTGGAGAGCATCACGCTGACTTCTGACCGGGTATTTGTCCTGGAGGACGGCAGGATCCGGCAGACATTTGAACGCGGGCAGATCAATGCCGAAGATATCCGGGAGGCTCTGCATGATGAAAATGACAGGTAAAGCCTTTGCCAAAAAGCTGTTTGGGGCAAAATATGAGCGGCTGCCGCGGACTCTTTTCATGGATGTGATTGTATTCTGGGGACTGTACATTGCCGGCTTTCAGGTGCAGATTGCATCGTTTGTCCGGGTTCTGATGATCAGCGCCCTTACTGCAGGCGTGATGTGGCAGGCCCTTTCTTCCAAAGATAACGCAGTGGAGCTTACGGCTATGCTGATGCTGCCGCATCGACGCCGGGAGTTTGTTTTCTCCTATGTGGGGATGCTGGGCGCCTATACGGTTCTTACAAAGACAGGGCTGCTTTTCGCGGTCCTGCTGGCCGTTTCTGCCTGGAAGCCGGTAGAACTCGTGGGAATGATCCTCTGCATGATCCATGCAGTCCTTATGTCTGCCGCGGTTTATTCGGTGAGAAAATACTGGTATGTGGGTGGACTCTGGGCTGCTGTCATTGTAGTTGCCATTCTGCTTTTGGGAAGCAGGACATGGTTTTACCTGTTGATGCTTGTGAATGGTCTGTTTGCTGTTTTGATTTTATGGAGAGCAGATGGATACGTTTTTTATCAGAAGGAGAGTAAGAAAAGCCATGCGGTCCGGCAGAGGAAGCGGGCTTCCCTGTGGCGGTATTTTTTCCGGTATCTGAGCTGCCATAAGAATTATCTGCTCAATACCGCTGTGATGTGGTGCGTAGCACTTGTACTGCCCTGTTTCTTAAGGAAAATGGCCGGTCTGTCCGTGATTCCGGTGGGTTTTGCGATTTGTTGTGGTCAAGCATTTTTGTAACACTTGTGGCTAAAAAATACCAGCTTCCTTTTCATGATGCTATCCGTGCCTCATAAGGTGTACGGTATCCGTTAAAACTATGGGGACGGACATGGTTATAGTTGACATACGCAAATTCTTCCACCGCCTGGTAGAGAGCTTCCTCGGTCCGAAACTCATACAGATTGGTACATTCGTTTTTCAGAGTATTGAAATATCTTTCCATTGGTGCGTTGTCATATGGGTATCCTGCTTTACTCATGCTCTGTGTGACATGGACAGATTCGCAGAATTTTACAAACGTTTTTGATGTATACTGGCAACCCTGATCACTATGAAGGATCAGCCCTCTTTTGACTGCTGGCTGTGAATCCAGCGCTTTCTGCAGCGTACGAATCGCAAGGTCACTGGTGATATGGCGGTCTGTGATGCTGGCAACCACACTCCGGTCATGCAGGTCTGGGATGGTGCAGTTGTATCGTACTTCGTGATTCGCAAGAAAAAGATAGGTAAAGTCCGTACACCATTTTTGATTCACTTTATCCGCATGGAAGTCCTGCTTCAGCTTGTTTTCAAATACTTTGTGCGGTTTCCTGTGTTCATAACCCGGGTTTTTCGGGCGGACAATGGAACGCAGGCCAAGCTGGGTATTCATATATTTGTGTATGGTTGCGGGACTGTAATCATATCCTCTACGTGCCAGATAAACTGTCATACTCCGGTATCCATCAACTCCATTATGGCAGTGGTAGATGTCCTTGATTTGTTCCATGACTGTGGATTTTTGGGTATAGTAATCCGCCTTCCGGTGTTTCCGGTAGTTGTAATAGGCGTTTGGGCATATGGAAAGCCTGTAAAGCAGCCAGCGGATGCCAAATTCCTCATGGTGTTGGTCTATGAACCGATAAGTCTCTAATCGATTTCCTTTGCAAAGAATGCCGCCGCTTTTTTTAGAAAGAGATTCTCCTTTTTTGCTTCTTCCAGTTCTTTCCTGAGTTTAAGAATCTCTTTCATCGCATCGTATTCTTCTTTGGCTTGTGGGCTTGTCTGGCATTCTTCACGTAATTGTCTGCACCACGCAGAAATGCTGGCTTTCGATACGCCGTATTCGGCTGTGATGCTTTTGTAGGTTCGACCTTCTTCTTCGTGAAGACGAACAATCTTCTTTTTAAATTCGGGTGTGTAATTCTGTGGCATAATAAGTACCTCTTTCTTGATTATTTTCAGTATATCTTATTAGCCACTCCTGTTACAACTTTATTATAGCACTTCAGTGGCTGCTTATCGTGCAATTGAAGAAGCGATTCAGGACGGGAAAGTACGTTCTGCCGGGGTGTCCTGTTACTATATCCGGGAAACGAACCGTTTTCTGCCGAAAGTTAGGATAAAGCCTGCACTGGTTCAAAACGAAATTCATCCATATTATCAAGATAGCAGAGTGATTAGGCATATACAAAGCCTTGAGTTGGCTGTTCAGAGCTGGTATCCGCTTGGCGGGCGTGGATATACAGAAGCCTTGCTGGAAAATAAAACTCTTTGCCAGATTGCAGCAGTACATGGAAAATCACCAGCACAGGTAATTCTTCGATGGGATTTGCAAAGAGGCGTGGTCGTAATTCCTGGTTCCAGTAACGAAAAGCATATTTGCGAAAATATATCCATTTTCGATTTTACACTTACAAATGAGGAAATGGAGAGGATAGCAACATTGAATAAAGATGAAAAACATGATTGGTATTGATTTTTGTGGATCAGTAAAAGCGAAAGGACTGAATATTTTGAAAAAAGGATTATTTTCTATATTTTTATGTATGGTTCTCGTATTAGGACTTGCGGCTTGCGGAAATAGTGACACTTCACAGACAAACGTACAAGAAAATGACGAAAATAAAGAGTAGGATGCTTCACAGGAAGGAACTGAACCGGAAGGGGTGGATGAGCCGGAATCCGAGACAGAGCAGGCTTCAGCCGGAAAAG
>CANOBT010000280.1 GCA_947564305.1 uncultured Lachnospiraceae bacterium
GAAAAGACAAAGCGTCCATCGACATTTATGACAGAGGACAAAAATAAAACAGTAATAATCAGGAGGTTGAAAGAATGAAAAAGGTAGCCGGGAGCATTCAGCGTAAAACCAGGCTTTATGAAACGGGGGTCGAGTATGGAGATTATACAATGAACCATGTATTGGGATGTGCTCATGGCTGCATATTCCCGTGTTATGCATATTTGCAGAAAAAAAGATTTGGGCAGGTAAGTTGCTATGAAGATTGGTGCAAACCATATTTGGTTTCAAATACGATTCAACTCCTTTATAAAGAAATTCCCAAACTGAAAAACAAAATAACATCTGTACAGCTATGCTTTACGACAGATACGTTTATGTATGAGTATGATGAAATTGCAAAAATGAGTCTCGAAGCAATCCATCTGCTTAATGTCTATGGAATTAGGTGTACGGTATTTACAAAAGGACTTTTGCCGATAGAATTGGCAGACAAAAAGAAATATCCTTTAGATAATGAATATGGAATTACCCTCATTTCTTTGGATGAAGCATACAGAGAAAAAATGGAGCCGGCTGCAGCTCCTTATACAGAAAGATTAGAGGCGATGAAAGTCCTTAGTGAAGCTGGCTGTAGAACTTGGGTAAGTATGGAGCCATATCCAACACCTAATTTAATTGAGCAGGAGTTACAGAATTTGTTAGAGGCTGTTTCTTTTACAGATAGAATAATTTTTGGGCGAACAAATTATTGTACAGAGGTCACGAAAGGCTATCCGCAACATAAAGTTTTTTATAATCAAAAGGCACAAGAAGTAATTAATTTCTGTATGGAGCGAAAAATTGCATATCACATTAAGGAAAAAACGATTACAGAATAAATAAGTAGGAAATATTTATGCTGGTAGTTGGGAGAGTTTTTAGTGATGGTGTCCTGAGAGACGGAAATTGCGATTGGGGAGTATAGAAATATAAGCTGATGTGGATATAGAAAGAGGTACAAGATGAAACCTGATGTGACTTATGAAACAGAAAAGAAAAGTTTATATAAATTGATAGATTTTCTTCAAAGAGAGAATCAGCAGTTAAAAGAATTGCTTGAACAGGCGGGAATTGATTACTCCTCTTGTGTAGAAGAAAAGGTTGGCGCCGTATCTGTTTCAGACCAAGGGAAAAGGATTCTGTCATTTGCCATAACAGAAAATGCTGCAAGGCACTTCTTTGCAAGGTTTTGGGGCAGGGAAGATGTTTATGCGAAACGGAACGTAAATAAAAAGAGCGGGAAAGCAGGCTATTTTCCGCAGTGTGATAATTTCTGGCGTTATGGTGTCTGCCCAAAGGCAAACAGGGTAAAAATACAGTGTGGCAAGTGCGAAAACCAGAGTTATAGTAAACTGGGCATTGCACAGATTATGGAGCATCTGAAAGGGGAAAAAGAGGATGCCTCAGATGTGATTGGAGTGTATCCCCTCCTGCCTGACGATACCTGTCGTTTTATCGTGTTTGACTTTGATAACCATCAAAAGGGAGCGGAGGAAAATGATTTTGCCAATATAGATAATGAATGGAAAGAGGAAGTGGATGCGGTACGAACAATCTGCAGAGAACAGGGGATTGACGCTTTGGTGGAGCGTTCCCGTTCTGGAAGAGGTGCGCATTTGTGGATTTTTTTTACTGAAAAGATTTCAGCGAATCTTGCCAGAAAATTTGGTTTTGCATTGTTGGATAAAGGTGCGGAAACAGTAAATATGAAATCTTTTCGCTACTATGACCGTATGTTGCCGGCACAGAACCATTTGCCGGATGGCGGTATTGGAAATTTAATTGCCCTGCCGCTTCAGGGGCAGGCATTGAAGGAAGGTAATAGTGCGTTTATTGATGAAAACTGGAATGCCTATCCGGATCAGTGGAAGGCTTTGATGCAGACAAAAAGGTTATCGAAAGAAAAACTGGAAGGATGTATCAAAAATTGGCTGCCGGAAAATCCATTTGAGTCTGAAGTGGAAAATGAAGAAACAAGACTCAAACCATGGGAGTATCAGCAGAAGTTTCATCAGGAAGATATTACGGGGAGCATGAAGATTGTATTATCAAATCTGGTTTATGTGGACACGAAAAATCTAAAGTACCGTTTGCAAAATCAAGTAAGACGCCTGGCAGCTTTTTTAAATCCGGTTTATTTTAAGAATCAGAGAATCGGCTATTCCAATTATCACGAATCCAGAACGATTTATATGGGGCAGGATGAGCAGGGGTATATTGGTATACCAAGAGGGTTGTATCATGAATTAATACAGAGGTGTTGCGAGGCAGGAATCAAATGCCATATAGAAGACGAAAGAACGGTTGGGAAAACCATAGATGTTACATTTCAGGGCGTGCTACGGGAATCACAAGTACTGGCAGTGGAGAAAATGCTGGAACATGATACTGGTATTTTGAGCGCTGCTACAGCGTTTGGAAAGACGGTAGTGTGCAGTCGATTGATTGCAGAGAGAAAAGTAAGCACGCTTATTTTGCTGGAATCATCGGCATTGATAGAACAGTGGGTAGATGCGTTACATGATTTCTTGGATATTAAAGAAGAATTACCAGAATATCAGACTCCTTCTGGCAGGATCAGGAAACGGAAAAGTGTGATTGGAAGAATTCATGGAGCGCATGATTCCTCTACAGGAATTATTGATATTGCTATGGTCGGCTCGTTGTGTAAAAAGGGGGAACTTCATCCGAGACTGCAGGAATATGGCATGGTAATTATGGATGAGTGCCATCATGCAGCTTCGGCTACCGCAGAGGAGATATTGCAGGAAGTAAAAGCGAAATATGTTTATGGAGTGACGGCAACGCCTATGCGCAGCGATGGATTGGAAAAAATAGGCTATATACTGCTGGGGAATATCAGATACCTTTATACAGCGAAAGACAGAGCAAAGGAACAAGGGATTGAACATTTGGTTTATCCCCGCTTTACAAGAGTGGCGTATCCGCGCGGTCAGGAAATGCATATTAATGATGCTTATATGCTGATTAAGAACAATGAGGTTCGCAATGAACAGATTGTGGACGATGTGAAAAAATGTATTGATAATGGTAGAACTCCTATGGTTTTGACACGTTATAAGGAACATGCCAGCCTATTAAGCGAAAGACTGCAGGCATATGCGGACAAACTATTTCTTGTATCCGGGGATAAATCAAAAAAGGAATTGCAGAAAATTCGTGAGCAGATGGAGAAAGTGTCTGCTGGTGAGACCATGATATTAGTAGCTACCGGACAGATGGTGGGTGAGGGATTTGATTATCCGAGACTGGATACTCTGATTATGGCAACACCAGTTTCATGGAAAGGAATTGTAGAGCAGTATGCAGGGCGGTTGAACCGGGATTATGCAGGAAAGAAAAATGTGGTGATATATGATTATGTGGATAGCCACATTGATAAGTTTGATAAGATGTATGGGAAGAGGTTAAAAGCCTATCGTCAGATTGGCTATCAAATTTGCACGAATATTTCAGCAGAGAAACAGGAGGCAGGTGCAATCTATGATTTTGAAAATTATCTGGAAGTATTTGAGAGAGATTTGCAGGAGGCAGAGAAAGATATTATTATTTCAAGTCCTCAGATGAATCGGAAGAAAGTATACCGGATGATTTCCCTTCTGAAAGAACGGCAGGAGGCAGGAGTAAAAGTAACGATTGTTACATGGCATCCAGATTATTATAGATATGGGAAAAGTGAAGTGTGTATGGAATTGCTGGAACAGCTTAGGGGTACTGGATTTGAAATACAACTGATGGAAGAATCCTGTGAGCACTTTGCGGTGGTAGACCAGAAAATTGTCTGGTACGGTAATATGAATTTTCTGTCAAAAGAGGATATGGAAGATAATCTCATGCGGGTGGTAAGTGGGGATATTGCTGCTGAGATTATGGAGATGACGTTTGGTGGGGAGAAGGAATTGATAGATTGGTAGAAATCAGTCCTTGTCAACCGCACAGGCACATATTATAATAAAGGTAAAGAAAAGGGGAATTACTATCATGGAGAAAGCTTTTGAAGAACTGCAAATAAAGGATGATTTCATGTTCAGTGTTATCATGAGAAATCCGAAATTTTGCAAACCTTTTTTAGAACGGATACTTACCATTAAAATATCCCGCATTGAATATCCTAAGTCGCAGGAGACGATAGATATTTCAGCGGACGCAAAAAGTGTACGCCTGGATATCTATGTGGAGGATGGGAAAGAAACCGTTTACAATATTGAAATGCAGACAACTGAGAATAGAAATCTTCCTAAGCGAACAAGATATTATCAGGGGATGATAGACCTGAATATCTTGGAAAAAGGGAATAATTACAAAAATCTGAAACGCAGTTTTGTTATTTTTGTATGTACCTTTGATTTGTTTGGTGAAGGGAGACACATCTATACCTTTGAAAATCGCTGTATCCAAAATCCGGTATTAGGTCTTGGAGATGAGACAACGAAGATTATTTTAAATACCAAAGGAACAATGGATGATGTTACACCGGAAATGAAAAAGCTGCTTGATTTTATTGATGGTAAGGAACCACAGGATGATTTTACCAGAGAATTGGATGAGGCAGTGCAGTCTGTCAGAAAGAATGAAAAATGGAGGTTGGATTATATGACTTTGCAGATGAATTATCAGGAGAAATATGAGCAGGGTGTAGAGCAGGAAAAAAGACAATCTGCATTAAGGATGATAGAGGCAGGGAAATTGTCTCCAGAGGAAATTGCTTTGTATTCTGGGCTTACTCTCGAACGGGTGTATGAATTGGAAAAAGAATTGCAGCCAGTATAGCTTGGGATGATGAATAACACAAGAGATGCGGCAGATGAGATTGTGCTGAGAGAAATGGTATATGTGTGATGATGTGCAGGGCGGGTAACTGTCCTGTATTTTTATGTGGATATTTAAGGGAAAACAATATTATATAGGCCATGATTTTAAGGCGATGTAGGAATGGTGTAGATTACAAAGATTTTGGTGTAGGAATGGTGTAGAATCAGAAAAAATGGTGTAGAAAGTATCCAAAGTGATGTAGTAATGATGTAGATTTCCTATTTTACGTTATTTATCGGTATATTATGGGGGTTCAGGGGCTTTGCCCTTGACCGGAGCGTTTTGTGATACAAAATGCGTATCTGGCGAAAACTTTGGGAGTGAAACGGAGGCAAAGTTTTCAGGGCAGGAAAGGATTTGCGGATGCGAAAAGGACGGATAAAAAAGCAGGTACATAATACATAAAAGGCACTTGCATGCGGGAATTCTAATGCACATGGGCAGACGCTGGTTTTTGCGGGCGGCAGATTTTATCTGGTAATTACAGGCTGTAATGAGCCAAAACCACGGAGATATGCAATCCATGAAATCATAGCCATGTAGCATATCTTATCAATCAAGGCGTACAGCCATTAATTATAAAAGAACGGTTAGGGCATAGGGATATTAAAATCACGTTGAATACTTATGGGCATTTATATCCTAATCAGCAAAAGAAAGTGGCAGATATGCTAAATGCCGCAAGAAATGAAAATGCCCCTGTCGATTGACAAGGACATTTCACTACAAAGGCTCTGCTGAAACTCAATCGAATTATTTCAGTGGAGGACGCAAATGGAA
>CANOBT010000281.1 GCA_947564305.1 uncultured Lachnospiraceae bacterium
TGAGATGCTCTCGCAGAAATGGGCGTTCCCAGATTACTTTAAAACACCGTTGACAAAAACTGTTGATTATAATGGTTATTATGCCTGTAAGCCATTGCTTACAATAGTGGAATGGTGGAAAGATGGATGTAAAGATGATGATGATTTGCTTGAACTTCATAGAGAAGATTTTAAAAAGGCTCTTTCAGACAGACAAAAGGTATAGGCTGAAAAATAGCTGTTTTATGGGATTGTAGTGATGAAGAAGAGGAAAAGGGACGTGCCATAATGTTTTTTGTCAGAGGAGGAATGTAACGGATGGAGAGATTAATGCCGGATTACACTGAGAATATAATTGTAGGTGTATTTTACGATGGGAAATTTGATTGGTATGTGACCGACAAGGAAATCTGGTATTTAGATTATAAGAAAAGATCAGATGCATATAAAAAGATAGGATTTGATATGGGAGAAGATGAAGATGGTATTGAGGATGAAAGACAAGGTTTATTGATTTTAAATTCAGACAATGCCAAAATCTTTTTAGAAAGAATAGAAAATTATAAGTTTGAGGCAGAGCAGTTGAGAGAACTTTTGATACAAAGTAAAACCCCAACGGATGATACCTGGCAGTTTGATTTCCGGCCCAGCCTGTATGTAAATTTTGATACGCATCAATTGTTTTCTCTTTATTCAGAGCCAGCGTCTTATGAAGATTATGTGACTTTGGGCTGGGAAGGGGAGTATCTTGATTTTATGGAGCTTATTCCACAAAATCAAAGATATTGGATGCGAGATGGTTATAATGAATTATTAATGGAGGAAGTATGAAAAAAACAATATCAATAATATCAGAAGAGTTTGAAAATGAAAAAACAGGAGAAAAAGTTGAAGGAATAACTATAATAGTTGACGGGGTTTTAAAGGAATTCTTGGATATCATTAAAACACAAAAACCGCAATATAAAAATAATGTTAGTGTTATTCAGGACGCATTAATGCAGGGATTAGAAAAAATTAAAAACAGTATTTAGTACATAACGGACACCAATAGGAAGATAAGGGTTCAATATAAGCCATATGAGTCGGACAATCTTTTTTGGACAATCTTTGATATGGAGAGCAATATTAAGGAAAGGGAGAGTCTGAGGGCTATTGGAGCATTTACGATGCCATCGTTTGAAATAAGCAAGCATGTGCTGGATGTATCTGAGCCAGTAGATGAAACGGAATTAGCCCGTGAGGTGTTAAAGGTTGCATCAAGAGAAGAAGACGATTTCCTAAATCTTGTCTCCCATAATGCAGATGTATTTAACAGGAAGATATTGGAAGAAACCGGATATTTAGATGAAAAATTGATAAAAATGATAGCGTGTATTGAGTTGGGCGATATTGAGAAGGCTGGGAGGATGGCAGAGGAAGAGATAAAGAAAAGAAAAAGCGGCGGCTATGGAAATAATGATAAAGATATATATCAATATATTGTTGAATATTGTACGGCTAAATGCAGAGAGCGCAATGCCGGTTGGAGAAACCATGCTATCAGGTTATTAGGAAAAGTGCGTTATCCTTGCAAGCATAAGGGAGGAGATATGTGACATGGAAAAATGGGAGGAAATTTATAAGGGAAAAATACCAAAAGACAAATATAAAGTTCAAATTACAAATTCAGAAGAGGGAGGTTTAATAATTGAACTAAGGGGTATACAATATCAGGCGATTATAAAATTCGGCGCTGTTCAAGCAATAAGAATGTTAGATGAAGGAATAGTCCAAGATGGCTTGTATTCGGATAAGGAAATAGAAAAATATAAGAAACAGGATTTTGAGAATGTTATATATGAACTGACGGATGGGGAATTTGAAAAAACAATACGAAAAATATCGGCAGGGATTATAGATTTATTAGAGACTAAGCATTATGTGGTTATTACACGAAATTTTAATATTGATATTATTACAGAATGGGAGCCGGAATTGAATGTTTATAACGAATTTATATAAGCAAAACATAATGCAGAGTTTCTTGTAAAGTTATTTAGAGAAATGTAAGTATTTTATGTAGGATTGGGATGAATGTGAAATTTATAAAATGAAAAAAGAGACGAAGTTAATGAAAGTAAAAAAATTTAAAAACTTGAATGATAAGCAAATTGAAAATATAGAAAACAGGTTCAAGGTTAATCTTCCGGCAGAATATAAGTCTTTTTTAAAACAAGTCGGAGGAGGAGTTGCAGAGAAGGATGAATCTAATCAAATTACTTTAGACGAAATTAATGAAAGCATTGTTTTAGATGTTTTATACGGAGATGATGAAAATGAAAAAGGAAATATAATATTTTGGATGGAGCAGTTTGAAGGAGAACTGCTTAAAGATGCAATTATAATAGGGGATGACCTTTTGCAGGGATTTATAGTCATGATTTGCAAAGGAGAAAGCCAAGGGATATATTATTGGGATGATTCATGCAATTTTGAATGTTCTGATGATGAAAATAATATGTATTGGATTGCAGATACTTTTGGTGAGTTTTTGAATTTGGTTAATATAGAAGAACGATAAAAGTGAGGTAATGATTTATAATGAAACAATGCGATTGCTGTGAAAGGATAGGAATAAAAATCAATTCTATGGAATTATTTGAAGAGTTACAGAGCTTTTTTGACGGGCAGGTGGAACAAGGCATATTTTCGGAAAAAAGAGTGAGAGAGTTATATTTTATGTGGAAAGGTTTTTTTGAAGAGACGAACTGTTATGCAGACAAATGGTATAAATGTAATGTATGTGGGACCTTGTGGGAATTTAAGTATCCTGATTTCCCGGCAAATGGTTATGTCAGAAAGTTTCCGGATGGAAAATATACAGGAAAGGAAGTAGTGAAGGATGGACATTAATCGACCAGTGGAAAATCCGGCATTGCTGGATGCGATGAATCAGTTGAGGCAGGGGAAGGGCAGTGAGGAAGTATTCTTTTCTGAATTGTTCCAGGCAAAATTCCTTTGCCCGGCTCAAGTAGAACGGAAAGGTGCTGTTAGAGGAAAAAGGGGGGAAGTATCAGTTGGGGAGGGAAGTACGGTATTCCCGGCAAGCATAAGGGATCAGGAGGGGAATCATTTTCTCATGGCGTTTACCGACTGGCAGGAGCTAAGAAAGTGGTCGGAAGAGAAAAACCTGGAGACATTGGTCTTAACATATGAGGATTATCAGCACATGGTAGTCAATGACGGCTCGCCGTATGCGGGGGCTGTTATTAATCCTTATGGCGCGAACATTGTGCTGAACAGAGATATGCTGCAAAACATCCACCCGGACAAAGTGACCATGCAGGCGGGGGAAGAGGTTATGATCGGGGTGCCGAAAGATTATCCTGTAAAGATGGCTGAGGCATTAAAGAGGGAATTTGCAAAACAAAAGGTAAAATGCGCCTATTTGTTATGGATGGCGAGAGGCGATGAGACAAGCTATCTGCTGATATTAGATGCGGATGGGAATGAACAAAAACTGTTTCCTGTGATAGGGGAAATGTGCCAGCCATATTTGGATGGAGAATTTATGGATATGGTGACGCTTTATTCTCAGTTTGGGCAGAGCGCGGCTGAGAATCAGGAGCCGTTTTATAGACGGGGTTAAGGAGTATGGATAAAAAGCAGTTAAAAGAGGCTGAAAAGAAGGTCAACAAAGCGATTAAGGCAATAGCAAAGGAATATTGTTACAGAACGGTTTCTTATGATTTTTATAAAAAGAGCGGGGACTTTTTCTTGCATACACATTATTGTATGAAGTTGCAAGAAAAAAAACTACAGTTGGTACTTCGGAATTTTATTAAAACTTATGAGTCGGACAATCTTTTTTGGACAATCTTTGATATGGAGAGCAATATTAAGGAAAGGGAGAGTCTGAGGGCTATTGGAGCATTTACGATGCCATCGTTTGAAATAAGCAAGCATGTGCTGGATGTATCTGAGCCAGTAGATGAAACGGAATTAGCCCGTGAGGTGTTAAAGGTTGCATCAAGAGAAGAAGACGATTTCCTAAATCTTGTCTCCCATAATGCAGATGTATTTAACAGGAAGATATTGGAAGAAACCGGATATTTAGATGAAAAATTGATAAAAATGATAGCGTGTATTGAGTTGGGCGATATTGAGAAGGCTGGGAGGATGGCAGAGGAAGAGATAAAGAAAAGAAAAAGCGGCGGTTTTGGGAATAATGATAAAGATATATATCAATATATTGTTGAGTATTGTACAGCTAAATGCAGAGAGCATAATGCCGGTTGGAGAAACCATGCTATCAGGTTATTAGGAAAGCTGAGGCATGTGGGTACTGCGAGCAATAAAGATATATGAAAAAAGGATAGCTCTGAGAAATATTTTTGATACTAGTGTACTGTATCATTGATATTTAACATATCTGCCACCTCTATTATGAAGTGACAGATGAAATTACTGGATAAAGTGATATCAGCTTTTCTCTGGCATCACCTGTTTGGAAATGCCACCGTATTTTAGCCTTATCACGATTGCGCTCTGTTTCCCATGCAGACAGTTCGCTTTTTAGTATGGCAATTGTATCTATACGACGTGACAGGCATTGGCGTGTCATCACACCATGTCAAGCCAGCTCCCATGTTTGGGCGTATAATGGATTTCCAGACGCTTTATAATCCTTCTCGCTTCAGATGGCGGAAACGCTTTATAAAGGGATGCAGCTTTATGGGTGTTCAGGTTATCCATGACCAGAATAATCTTTTCGGCATCCGGGAACATCACATCTGATAAATATTTGATTTCCTGCGCCCAGTCAATGGCAGTGCGGTGTTCATGGACGCTTACATGATGCTTTCCTCCAAGCGGTTCCACGAAAGCGAATATACTGCAGGTGCCGTTCCGCTTATATTCCGAATCGGTTTTCTGGTCATCACCGGGACGCATGGGTAACGGCTCTCTCACATCTCCTAACAGCTGGTATGGCTTTTCATCCATACAGACAACAGGACGTGCCGGATTGTATGGAAGTTCATAAACATCAAGGACATCTTCCATACAGGCTACAAAGTCAGCATCTTCTTTTGAGGGGATGCACCAGTAATCATTCATGTGAGGTCGAAGTTTATTTTTTTTAAAGCCCTGCCGATCGTATCTTTACTGACGGGAACGTCAAGCGCTATTTTTGCCTGTTCTTCCAACAGTCGGAGCGTCCAGCGGGAATGGCCTTCCGGCGCCGGGCTGCACGCGATTTCGATAATGCGGGCTTCTGCGCGTCCGTCAAATTTCCGGCGTGCCTGGTCAGAGTTGACATTGCGGTTGAGTGAAATGATGCCTTCAATTCCTTTTTCAGAATAAAGTTTCACTGTATTGGTAACTGTGGCCATACAGACACGGTTTGTTTTAGCGGACTGTTTATGGGTAAGAGTTTTGCCATGTGCCTCATCCAGATCAATGATAATCTGGCATCTGTTCCGGACTGTTTTTGTTGTTTTCTTTTTACGCATAACGGATTTCAGCATTTTAAGTTCGTCGTCCGTCAACGATATTTTGTATGTTTTAGGTCTTGCCATAGGAATCACCGCCGTTTCTTTTAGTATATCACAAAACGGCTTGACAAGCCAGCAATATTTGGCTACTTATCAACGATACAGTACACTAG
>CANOBT010000282.1 GCA_947564305.1 uncultured Lachnospiraceae bacterium
TCAGTTTTGACACTTCGAAGAGAAAGTGATAAAGTTACGTTATAATACGATTGATGAATTTTACATGAATAGATTACATAGAAATGTAGTGCACTTTCATAGGAAAGGATGAAAATGAAATGAATATTCTAATCATAGAGGATGACTCTGCCATCCGCCAGGAATTAAGACAATTGTTGGAAAATGCACTATATCAGGCAACAGTATTAACAGAATTTCAAAATCTGGCAGAAGAAATCCTGAGAATCCGGCCGGATCTTGTATTGCTAGATGTAAACCTGCCGAAAGAGTCCGGCTTTGAGGTATGTCAAAAAGTAAGGGGAGTTTCAGATGTCCCCATTATTTTTGTGACAAGCCGGACAGATTCCATGGATGAGTTAAACGGAATGCTGAAAGGCGGAGACGATTATATTACGAAACCCTTCAATGCTCCGGTGCTGCTGGCGCATATTGCTGCAGTTCTGAAACGGACCAGAAAAGAGAATGCAGACGGAGAAACACTCATTTACAAGGGCGTGGAGCTTGATACGGTTTGCGGGTATGTCAGATATCAGGGAAAGCAGTTGGATTTGTCAAAAAATGAACTAAAGATACTGCATTATCTCTTCCGCCATAAAAATGAGATTGTCCCACGGATAGACTTGGTGGAATACTTATGGGATCAGAAAAGCTTTATTGATGATAATGCGCTCAGCGTGAATGTGACACGTCTGCGGAGCAAACTGGAAGAAATCGGTATTCACGATTTTATCGAAACGAAGCGGGGAATGGGGTACCGGATATGAGCGCAGCAGAATATATAAAGGATAAATTACTATTACTGCTTCTGCATATTGGCTGTATGTCTGCTTTGGCAGCATTTTTGTCCCTTACCAATTATCCGCCGGATTACTGTGCAATCATACTTATTTGCTGGTGCTTTGTCCTGGCAGTATGGATATTGGCACAGTTTTTTATGCGCAGGAAGTATTTCAGAAAACTAGAAATGATTATGGAAAAGCTAGACCAGCGTTATCTGTTGGGAGAGCTTATGCCCCAGTCTTTCCGATTGGAGGACAGGCTGTATCATTCCATGATTCGGAAATCCAACAAGTCCGTGATTGAGCGTATCCGCCGGATGGAAGATATGCAGAAGGAGTATCGGGAATACATGGAGAGCTGGGTACATGAGGTTAAGACACCGATTACCAGTATCGCGCTGAATTGTGAAAACCACAGGGACGAAAGGAGCAGACATATCGCCGAAGAAAACCGTAAGATAGAAAATTATGTGGATATGGTATTGTACTATGCACGTTCTGACGAAGTCTATAAAGATTACATGATTGCAAAAACAAATATTCAGGAAATTGCGGAGGACATATTGCTTAGGAATAAGCATTACCTGATTCAGTGCCGGATACAGGCTGAGGTGGAATGTCCGCACCCCGTATTTACAGATAAGAAATGGATCGGGTTTATTCTAAACCAGCTTCTTATCAACAGTGTAAAATACAGGCGCAGGGAAGGCGCATGTGTCTGGATTACTACAGAACATAAAGCCCAGGGAATTGTCTTGAAACTGAAAGATAATGGCATTGGGATTAAGGCGGAAGAACTGTCCCGGATTTTTGAAAAAGGGTTTACCGGAACGAATGGACGGGAAACAGAACGGTCAACGGGCATGGGATTGTATCTGTGTGATAAACTTTGCAGGAAACTGGGAATTGATATTCGTGCAGCATCCATAGAGGGGGAAGGAACTGAGATCATCCTGGAATTTCCGGTCAGTTCGTATTTCTCGGATTTCAGAACAAAGGAGCCGTAGGAACAGGTATTCTTACCTTTCAAAGTTGTAAGATTCAGGAAAGCTAATTTGATACAAGGCAGACAGATTACCTGTTATAGTAGGTATCAGCATAAGAAAGGAGTGACAGAATATGCGGGATACCCGGATGGATATACGAGTTTGTGATGTAGAGAAATATTATGGTAATGGGAGTCATGTGACGAAGGCGGTTGACAGGGTGAGTTTTACCGTGGAGAAGGGGGAATTTATAGGTGTGATGGGAGCCTCCGGCTCGGGTAAGACTACCCTTTTGAATATGCTGTCAACAATCGATAATGTTACGGCAGGGCATATTTATTATGGAGATATTGATATTACAGAACTGCCGGAGGATCGGTTGTCTGATTTCCGCAAGGAAAATCTGGGGTTCGTGTTCCAGGAGTATAATCTTTTGGATACGCTGACACTGGAAGAAAATATTATGCTTTCCATGACGCTTCAGGGAAAAGACCGGAAGACTATTCGGGAAGAATGTGAAAAAATGCTTCGGCTTCTTGGCATCGGAGATGTCCGGAACCAGTTTCCCTACCAGGTATCCGGCGGCCAGAAACAGCGTTGCGCCTGTGCCAGGGCATTGATTAATCATCCGCAGTTGCTGCTTGCCGATGAACCCACAGGGGCACTCGACTCGCGGTCGTCCCAGACTCTTTTAGAGACATTTACAGAAATGAATCGGCAGCTTTCAGCGACGATTTTCATGGTAACCCATGACGCGTTTTCCGCTAGTTATTGTTCCAGGATTTTATTTCTGAAGGATGGACGCATCTTCCATGAGTTGATCCGGGGAGAGCAGGACAGGCGGACGTTTCTCAATCTGATTTTGGATGTGCTGTCTCTGACAGGAGGTGAGTTCTCCGATGCTCGCTAAGCTTGCCTTCCGCAATGTAAAACGTTCTGCCAGAGATTATCTGGTCTATTTTCTTACCATGACCTTTGTTACGGCATTGATGTTTGCGTTCAATACGGTTCTTTTTTCGGAAGACCTTCAGAAGCGGGTCAGCGGCGCGGATATCATGCCGGTGCTGATCGGGCTTGCTACATTTTTTGTAGTACTCATCATTGCCTGGCTGATCAACTATATGGTGCGTTTTATGCTCCAGAAAAGAAGCCGGGAATTCGGAACCTATCTGCTGTTGGGAATGAAGAAAAAGGAAATTGCACACCTTTACATGAGGGAAAATCTGGCTCTTGGCGCAGGCGCGTTTCTATGCGGGATCGCTCTGGGATTGCTTTTGCAGCAGATATTACTTTCTATTTTACACGCCATGATTAAAGCCGTCTATCACTTGCAGATCTATCTGGACGTACGATGTATGGTGATGACTCTGTCCTGCTATGCAGGGTGCTATCTGTTGGCGCTGATTCGCTGTTCCCGTAAGTTCCGCAAAATGAATATTCGGGAACTGATGTATGCGGGGCAGCAGAATGAAGAAATCAAAGAATCCCATGAAGAAGTAAAAAAGTGGATGCTTCCATTATCACTCTTATGGCTGTGCGGACTTGGTTATTACCTGTTTTTTGGAGAGGAATGGAATTCAGGAAAAATTCTCTGTTTTCTGATTGTACTCGTACTTGTGATCTATTTCTTCTATATGGGCCTCTCATCCTGGATCGTTTGCTATGTGAGGAAAAAGGGAAAAGCGGTTTATAAGAAGGAAAATCTCTTTCTTCTGCGGCAGTTCTCTTCAAAGGTCAAAACTATGCAGTTTACCATGGGAACACTGACAGCATTATTTACCGTCGCGTTTCTCGGTTGTGCATTCGCGATGATGTTTGCGGATTATCAGAATCAGATTCTGGAAGACAAGTTTCCTTTCGATGTGCTTGCGTTCAGTGAAAGCAAAGATGAGGATTTCGCAAAGGAGCTAGAAGTGCTGCACCGGAATACGGAGGTAAAGGAAACACGGATATGCCATATTTACCAAAATGGAACGAATGAGATGAATACCTGGCTGTTCACGAATCTGCAGATTTTTGACGATGAATACCGCAGCGCGGACGGCGCTCCTGATCAGGTGGCGATAGAGGCGGCGAGCGGGAGCGGCTACTGTTACGGAACCTATGATACTTATATGGGACTTACAGATTATAACCATCTGCGAACCATGTTGGGTTACCCTTCGGTGTCTTTGCGGGAGGGAGAATACCTGATCCACATGAAAGAACGGATCTACCGGGAAACAGGGGATTTCTCGCAGGAGCTTTCGATTCAAGGAAAAGCCGGACAATTGCGCTGTGCAGGATACCAGACGGAACCATTTTCCCAGGACGGGCATAACGGAGCGGATTATCTGATTGTGGTTCCGGATAGTGAGACGGAGGCGATGGAGGTATTTTATTCGGAGCTTGCCGCGGACATTGAAGGGGTGGCGCCAGAGGATTTGGGTGAACAGTTAGATGCCCTGGTGGAATTATCAGAAGAAGAGATACAGGATTTGATGGGGCATGCGTATATTGAGGAAAATGAGATGGGAAGCGGGACGGATTCCCTAGTGGTTTATTTTACAAAATATCTGGTCCGCGACAATCTAATCCCGGAGGTAAGATACATGCTTTCTTCCGTTATCTTCCCTCTGTTTTATATCGGTCTGGTGTTCCTGTGCGTTGCCCTGACCGTGCTGTCTGTGCAGCAGCTGAGCGACTCCGCGAAATATAAGTTCCGCTATGGAGTGTTGCGGAAGATGGGATTTAAGAAAAAGGAACTTGCCGATGTGGTAGGGAAACAATTATTTATGTATTTCCTGTGCCCGGCGCTGCTTGCGGCCTTTCTCAGCGGGATTATCATCGTATATGCCGGCATTCAGTTCGTGGCCGCGTCCGGAGTGCACACATCCTCGCTGCAATATTTCGGAACGGCGTTTCTGCTGTTTTTTGGAATCTATGCTATTTATTTCACAGCGACCTATGTGGGATTTCTGCGAAATGTAGATGGGGTGTAAAATGTTATTACTCCGCAGACCTGTATAACCGGAGAGATTGTTTTCACCCGACATTGGTGTTGCTGGTGAAAACTGGACTTGTGGAGATTGTTTATGAGGTGGTTAAAAAGATTTGGGATAGCGCTCTTGACTTTACCGGTTACCATGTTAGGAATTTGGGGATTGTATGAAGTTTTTGGTATGTGCATCAATCATATTGCGACCAAAGAACAAACGCATATATTGCAGATGAACTTAGAAAATGCAATTTCTGACATTGAGATCTTAAGTGTTTATTCGGAAACCGGGAATACATCAGGGACCGGAAACCATGTTGACTGTCTGTCCTCTATCACATTTTCGACAGAAATGCAGGAAACTGAAATAGAGGACTGTCTGTCGGAATACTATGTGTTTGATGGGTGGAGCTGCTATGTGGATAAAACAGATAATGGGAATTATATCATTTCTGTCAATACATCGGCTCCATTTGCAGATAATATAGAGGGACACTAACTTCCGGTTTGGCTGTAAAATGTCGGGATAATCTGTTTGTAAAAGTATACCCCCTGGTATCCCGTCAGGGCCATTCGGCCGTTTCATAAGGTATAGGTAAAGAGGGACGTATTAAGACATGGAGCGGAAAAGAAAGTAAGAAAAAGGAGGGGCGGAACCCCCATCAAGATTGCCGTGTATGCAAAATCTATGAAGTGGGTTTGGAGTAACGCATAAATCCATACCTTTTTAATATACAGCATTATATAAGATAGGAATTTGATATTTCGTAAACCATGCCTTATGATAAGTTAGAAGGGTATCAGTGCATATTTTACGATCAACATAATCAAGCAGTCCGATAAAATCCACTGCCGTACTATAGTCT
>CANOBT010000283.1 GCA_947564305.1 uncultured Lachnospiraceae bacterium
CTTACCAAAAAGGAGCCATTTATTTCCAAAGACACAACTTATTTTACACTACCGATTACGAATATGAAGATATGGAATTTGGAGAAGACAATCTTCCATTTAATTAAGGTTCAATGTAAAATGCGAAATCAGTCTGCGCCAAACAACATTATGAAAATAGCCATGATAGTTACCAACCAGTAACATCATGGCTATTCTTTATAAATCTTTTTACATCCCAAATTAGATTGAGTTCTTCCTCAATATTTTTTCTATCATACAAAACACAGACAATTATTACTCGCTGTGTATCCAAATCTGAAATATAAACAACAAAGTAATTATCCACAGAAACGACACACAACCCTTAACTATGCCACGGCTCTTTTTCATATCTCCTAAATTATTCTGGCGCACCCTTCAATAAACAAAAGAACACACGCTGACCTTCATATAAGTTTAAATGCTCCTCCAAGAATAATCCCAATTTGAAAATACATTCACATAACATGTTTTGCTACTACCTGTTTTAGAATCATGCCCGTCAATTCTATAATACTGAGTTTGAACTACTTTATAGCGCTTAAATTGAGGACGATATTTAATCTGGTACTTTTTTCCTTTCGGAATATCTACAGAATAATGTGCAGAATATGTTTTTGCCTTGCCAATAGTCACACCTAATGAGGAAGCTATTGTTGAAACACTTGTGTAAGATCCGGAAATTGTGTTTGTCACACTTCTACTATATGTTGATGAATTAGTAAAAGCCAAAGTTGCAGGTCCACGTCCAGAGGATCCATACCTCCATCCGCCATATGGCTTACTTATTACAGATTTGGATGTTACTTTCCAATAATAATATCCATCTGAATATGGCTGTACCCCTGTTGTATCTATATACTCTGTTGTATCTTCGCTTAAATTAACATTCCATACTTCGCTATCCTCATTTAGTTCCTTTTCTCCATCTTTTGCCATCGCTGTTGTTGGCAAAGCAATTATAATGATAATGTCACTACAATCATTGTCATCCAACACTTTTTTATACTTTTCATATGAGTTCTCCTTTCACTATTCTTTTTTTCCAATACTTTTCATGATTTTGTAACTCCCTGCAGACAAACAGACAAACCCAACAATTACGATAAGGCTAAGCGGCAAATGTTTCAAATATTCCAATACCTCTGTATAACAAGACCCATTTTGTTTCATATCATAGTATTGTACAACATATGAAAAACAAATAGATATTATCTCACACATAATCCCCATGGTAATTAGGACAATCGGCATTACTTTTTCCCTGGCTTTCCTTGTTTCCTGTTTTAATGCAGGTTCAACTTGCTCTACAGAATCATATTCGTCAAACAGCAGATATTCTATAGGAACTTGGAAGAATTTGCATAATTGAACGATGTTATCTGTATCTGGTACTGCTATTCCCTGTTCCCACTTTGATATGGCCTGTCTGGAAACATTTATTCTTTCTGCAAGTTTCTCCTGAGACATTCTATTTTCTTTTCGAAGGAATTGTATCTTTTTTCCAAATTCCATATAATCATTCCTTTCTTATCAAATATAATTCTCACCTTCATACTGCATGCAATATTTCTTCTGTATACATTTTCAATGTACTGTATTTAAGAAAATTCGTCAATATATTTTAACTTGCATCTCCGCAACCAATGTTTACATTCCCTGTTTTTAATGACATTTTCCGTTAACCGCGTTTTTTTCCTGGAGATATGAATCTTCCTGTTTCCAAATTAGGGACAGGATTGACCGGAAGCTGCTGCCAATGCTATATATTTCTATTCACATTTAGTGTTTTCATCAATGCTTCCTGCAACACCCTTGAAACATTAATTCCTGCATGTTCAGCTTCATAATTGAGCCAACTCGGAAGGGCAACGTTTCTTCGGACAGTTTTTGTATCAACTTTTTTTCTGTACTCAGAGAAATCAATATCTACAAACGTTAAAATACCTTTGGAGAAATCGATATCCTCTGTATCCTGTTTTACTTTTTCAATGGCAGTTTTTTGATCTGACGGCACAGGAAGCTCTTCTTTATTATCCTCCATCGAAATTCCCGTCATTCCGATAGCATCTCTCGCCATTTCAATAGCATCCGCAAAGGTATCCCCTTCCGTAAAAATTTCCATGTCAGGAACACAGACCAAAAAAGAACGTTTAGAACCATCATCTGTATTTACTATAAAAGTCGGATAAACTTGTTTCATATCATTCACTCCTTATTATCATATTATACACACTAATTACACATCAAGCAATGCCTTCATATTTTGATGGATCTGCGAAAGTTACTGAGAACGAAATGAACGGAAGGAAATGCTCCATGAGAAGAAAAAGTAACTATGAAAATAGAATGTACCGGCAGGGCTCCACATAAGAATACTGGCTGTAAGGGAAGGTGTCAAAAAAAAAAGATAGACAGTGACCACTTCACCGGTTGATGTATCTACATAACCCATAGTCGGGCGTGACCCAATACAAACCTGTCCAGACTGATTTACTGTTGCTCAAAACAACTAATAATCAATGCTGGCAGGCCTCATATGATTTTCATTAAATCAATTGATAATTTGGATGTAAAGCATTATTAAATTATCGTCAGAGCTGTTTTAATCTTTCATTATTAAATCAATTAATTCTGAGATTTCACTATTGCTGACGGATTTCATCCTTCTGGCATAATCATCCGCGCCTTCTTCGGCTTCCAAACCGTTACTGTAAAAATCTACAAGATAATCATGCATTTTTATTCCAATACTTATCAGTTCGTTTTGACGAATGACATCTTTATTACCTGAATCTGCCCAAAAGTTCTGTAAAAATGCACTGTAATACAGCAGTTCCAAAAATTCCTCATTGCCGCGAAAATCCTCAAAATGTTCTTCAAGATATTTTTTGGCAGATTCAATTTCTTTGGCTGCTTCTTCCTGCGTTAAAGTTCCCGCCAATAGGCCGCGCTGTATCTTTTGCATCTTATCGGCTGCGGCTGTTTCTTTCTTTTGCATCTCAAATGCTAATTCCTGGCCTTCCGTATTGGCAGCCGCACCTTTGCTCCCGGTATCATCTTCGGAAGCGGGGCAGAAAATAAAGCTTCCGCTGCCCAGGCTTATACAAAGGAATATTAATATAACAATCCCAAATTTTTTTCTGCTCATCCTGATTTCGCCTTTCCATTCTTATATATTAAAATTCCAGCTATGTTTTCCATATGCTTACGGTGCTGTTTCGCAAACAATTTTCCCCTCATCTATTTTTAACACTACGTCGCATAATTCTTCTAAATCCTCTTTATGATGTGTTGCTATGACGATAATAGCGCCTTTTTCTCTTTCTTCTCTGATAATATCATAAATTAATCCGACTCCTTTTTCATCCAAAGCATTTGTCGGCTCATCCAAAAGAATAAGCTTTTGTTTTTCAAATATAGCCTGTGCAATATTAAGTCTTTGTTTCATGCCTAGAGAAAATTTTTTTACTTTTAACGTTGAATCCGGATCAAGACCAACCCGCTTTAATGCTTCCGTAATAGACCTGTCATCTGCCGTATTCCGGATTTTTGCGAGTATTTTGAGATTCTGTCTTGCTGAAAACCGAGGAAGCAGTTCCATGTTTTCTATCACAATGCCAGTGTTTTCCGGGAATGAAATCTCTTCATGCAGTTTTTCCCGTCAACATAAATACTTCCGCTGTCAAGGCGGATCAGTCCGCTGACCGCACGCAGAAGCATTGTCTTCCCAGAGCCGTTGCGTCCATAAAGACCGTATACTTTCCCTTCTTCAAACGTATAGGATATATTATTTAATACTTGATTTGTTTTTATCTTCTTATTAACGTTTTGCAATTGTATCATGAGTTTGCGCCCCCTTTACTTAATAGATATCTTTCTTTTGGAATTTTAAAACAGACAATATGCCAAACAACAGACTGGTTATAATTAAAGCGGTCACCGCATAAGCAAACTTTATGTTTATATCTCCGACTTCAAGAGCTCCGTTGCGCCTTCCAAACATAAAGTTCGGAAAAAGCAGCACTAAAAGCCGTTTTGCCCAAGTCCTGCATAATACGCAGCTATTGTCTTTAGCATTTCTTCGTTTGTCAGCATGTGCCAACCGGGTTCTCCTATCGAAAAAATAAGTATCTGAACCGCTGTGATTCCTGCCAGCTCAAGTAAAATATGTACGATCGTCTGTATGCAGAGCCTGCTTCTTTTATAAGAACGAATCAGCAGAACTTTTCCATACCCTTCCGTTAATTTTTTGCCTCTTCCCCAAAATTCAAATAAAATGAACGGAATCGGAAAGTAGGAAAACAGAATCAAAAGCCATGAAATATTATAATTTTCAACCAATTCCAGGCCATTCGCAAAAGGTAATCCAGACAGCGGATAACCGGATGTCTGAAACGAAATGCGCTGCGCTATGATTGCGAATAATACCAGCAATCGGTTTGTCCCGTCATTTTTCCTCATTTTTCAATATATCCCTCTTTTCAAACACCATCTGGCAGAGAATATATAATACTGCCGTGACCATCACTCCCCGAAGAGCGATAAGCAGCACGCCGCCAGCGCCTAAGACTCCATCAAGATAATCAAAGGGAGCGATAGTATCAGCTCCGGGAAGCCAGATTCCATTCATATATTTTAGTACGGTAAATTGTACAAAATTTATCAAAAATGCTCCGAGGAGAGCAGTTAGTCTGTTTTTTGCCAAATCACTGATAATGTGATAGACACATCCAGTTTCCATGTAAAATATTCCCAACAGAAGCGTCATAAAAATACAATATTTAAGAAAATCATTTTCTTTTAGCATATCCCGGTCAAGATAACGGCTTACCAGTACATAATCAACAATTTCATGTATCAAAGAAAATCCAACTGAAGTTATGGCTGCCTTTCGCATTTCTGTCTGCGTATAAACTGCCCGGTTCCTAAAACGTAAAAGGATATAGGGGCGTTCCTGAATGGAAAGATACCATATTCCTATTAAAACCGGAATGGTATATACAATCATAATTTCCTGAAGACCGCTATAACCATTCAATGACGTATGCAGATCCATAAAAATGTCATATTCTGTAAAATATCCCGTTGATAACGCATTTATAATTGGGATATTTGCAAACAGCCAGTCTGCCGCACAAAATACAAAATAGACCAGAAAGACAATTCCATATTTATATTTCATTGATCTTCGCCTCCCACACGGCTGGTAAAAAAGCCGCAGACAGATACACTCCCATCATCCATAAAAAAACCGGCGCCAGCACATCAAAATCATATTCGCTGAAGGGCTGCAATACAAGCATGGAAGAATTTTTCATTAGTACAGGAACAAACCATAATGCAAAAGTCACTGCATATACAATTTTCCGGTCGTGGACTGCTATTGCAAGCGAGGCCCCGGCCACACTTATGAGTCCTGCCAGAAAAGCCGCTATAAGCATAAAGATAAGATTTGCAATAAGTGGATGCGTATAGCTCAGCTTAAATTGCAGCCTAAAATCCATGTTATGGACACTCAACACCCACTAAAATGAATGGGTGGGACTA
>CANOBT010000284.1 GCA_947564305.1 uncultured Lachnospiraceae bacterium
TGGTTTTCTTATCCCCGCTGAATGAACCGTCAAGCACCTGCCAGACAGTTTCCACCCCTATCCGCATACGGTCGTTCTCTGACCATTTAATCTCATATATGTGGAAATCTATGGGAAAAATATCATCTGCAATTTCCGCCGCCCTATTGCGCCGCTCCTGAATCTTCTCACAAAATGCTTTTAATGCTTCGACATCTTCCCCTTCGGGCGGCTCCAAATTTATCAGATCCCCAAGCAAATCCGGGCGGTGGCGCATGATAAGGGATGCCTTTAGGAACTGCTTCTGCTCCATATAATTATGAGACTGCTGCGAAACCTCCACAGCGCCATGCTCCCGTTTCAACCATTCCACGACTTCCTCCAGCGTATGGGGATTGGCAGTAATCTGCTTTTTTATCCTGTTCCTCTTTATTATTCGGAAATAATTCTGTATGCGTGTTGTGAGCTTTACCTTGCCGCCTTTTCCTACAATAAAAATACTTGTAGGCCCGTCTGCGCCGCCTATAATGGATACACTGCCTGCGCCCTTTCCCATATCTACATCTCCCATTCAAAAAATAAATCCTGCTTCCCGATTCCCCAATCTGCTGGAACACCGGGGATGCCTGCCCTGTCCGTCCTCTGTGGTTTACCGGGGATATGTATCCGTAAGTCTATATGCTCTCATTATTACAAACGAAAATTTAATTATTGACTTCTCCTGTTGCAACTTCTGTCAAAATTAATTGTAGCTGATACTCTTTTTTCTCACCATTTAGATTAGTTGTACTCAACCCAAGAAAAAGATTATTTTTCAATTCTTCAATCTCTGTTTCGTTGATAATATCGCCGGATACTTTCCCAATTTCATCAGGAACGGTTATTGTTCCGCCTGTCATGTCCTCCACACTATTGGACAGCAAAATTCTTTTCTCATCACCAGACTGGATATATAAAGACACTGAAAATGCAACAATATCTGAAAACATTCCATCCTTTTCTTCCAAGTTGCCACCGTAGATTATTTCTTCTGTAGAATTTAAAACAATTACACCATTTGAGATTGAAAAAAAATCATTTTCCCCGCTAAAAGAATACACAGCAAATTGTTCCTCCACTGCTTTTCTGCCACAACCTGAAAACAAACAGAAACAGAATGTAGTCATAAAGAAAATCTTTATTGCCTTTTTCATTTTTACACTCCTTTTTCAATTCTACATTTGATTATCTGCCAGAAACCGGGGATGCCTGCCTTGTCCGTCCTCTGCGGTCTATCACCTATTAGTTTCCTTTCTCCATAACCACAAGCCATTCACTATATTCTGGAAGCGAATTTAAGGATATTGCTTTGTTCATGTAATGCAAGGCAAGATAATGTGAACCCGGTGGTGTCAATGGCGTAAACACATAGTATGCCGCCAGAAAACTCAGATGTGCCGCCCGGACGATATCACCATTTCTCTCATAATAGTGCAGTGATGTCAGTAAAATGAAAAAGAGGTTCATCCTGTCAGTATCTGACGCCGAAACATAAAAATCATCTAAATCCTTACTGCCTATCTCCAGCACGTTGTCCTTTCCTATAATTGGTTCGTCAAACTTTATCCTCATCTTAATACTCTTCTTTCCTATTTTACCAGAACGCCGGCGGGCCTGCCCTGTATTGTCCGGCTGTGATCTATTGCGGATATGCATCCAATACAACAGTGCATCTATCCAGACCTAATTTGCAGCTTCTCTCCAAAATAAGCCTTCTGAAAACGCAATCCTCTCCATAATGGATTGGACATCTTCTGCCGGATTATACACTGACAGATTTAGGCAGTCCCAATCAAAGACCAGCAGCGCATCCGCCTCCACGAACAGTACATTCAGCGTACCCGAATGGTTCTCCATAATTTCATAGACCGCCTCCTCTATCATTCCCGGAGAAGGACGGTCACCCCACCCATTCCACAGGATTGCCACATGGTAATAGCACATCAGTTTCAAAATGACAGCAACAAACCTGTCTTTCAGCCCAATATGTTTATCGCTGCCCAGCAGATAATACTCCACATCAAAAAACTGTCCTCCATTGTCCGCTTTCACCTGTTCCGGAAGATAATCCATGATAAAACATGGCTTTTTCAGTAATGCATCGATTCTCTCCATTTTACTTTCCATCTTGTACCACCTGTTGCTGACTTATATGTCCAGAATCAATATTACTTTTTTTTTTCGGTTTATCACTTTGTTTACCCACAAATCAACAAAGATTTCTGCAATATCTGCAATCATCTCTATGATAAAATCAAACATCTTACACTCCTCCACATTCTTGTTATACGATTCCTCCATCTGCTGAAAATCCGGGGATGCCTGACTTGCCTTGTCAGGCTGTGGCTTATTGGGGATATGCTACTTTTTGCATACTATGTTTTTATTTTCCCCAAAATTGCGCCTATCACTGCACCGAAAGCACTTCCCATGAAGAGAACAACTAACAAATGCTCAGGAAGCAAAACACTGAATATTCCTCCAGCAAATGTTCCGTAAGCTATACCCCAACCAACATAATAAAACACTTTATCTTTTTTGTTTCCACTTTTCATAATGCCACCTCAAAAAAACACGAAACTATTCCAGTTCCCCGATTACCCGATACACTGGAAAGCCGAGATACCTGCCCTGCCTCGTCAGGTTACTTCTGCGTTTTCTTTCTAATAAGCATAGAAATCAGCATAGCCATTATCCCTATAACGAGATAGACTGCCGCATACAGGATAAATGCCGTTTCCCCCATGTCAAAGAATATCCATGTGCCGATCAGGAACAGTGCAGCCGAAACAATTGGAAAACTCCACAGATGCTTCACATCTTTTCCCGCAAATGCTCCGATTAGCACGGAATATAATGGATTGACTGCATAAAACAGAAGAAAACATACCGCCATTCCTGCGTCACCTTTTACGAATGTAACCGCAAGCCACGGAAACGCCAGCATAACTACTGCCGAAGCCGCCAGCCATAAAATAATGTTCTTTTTCATATGATACCTCTTCCAAAAGCTGTCTTAATTATTCCCCGATCTGCCGGATACCCCTATTTATGCTTTCCTGTCAAAAGACGGCTTCTCTTCCAGATAATCTGGCAGTTCCTCCAACCCTGCCCCTTGGCCATTCTTTAAGGAGCGGTACTCATTAAAATAGATTCCGTAAAACTCCCTTTCTTTTTCCCGTTCAGCCGGAGTCCTCTCGCAAGCCCACCCATATCCCGAACCGAGATATGTCAGCACCTTTGTACCCTGATAATAAATATCTGCGCCATATCCCCCGCTTGTCAGGATGGGGCAGGCCAGCGTAAACTTCTTTTCCGCAAGGCTCTCCGTCCTCCCCTCCGCAGCCTCCAGGAAGTCAAGCAGCGTCAGTTCCCCGCTCCCGTGGCATTTCGGATTACCGCCCTGCCCCTTTAGCGCATTTTCAGCCTGCCGGTATAGCGCCTTCCTGTCGGGCGACACGTCAGACATATACTCTGCACATAGTTCCGTCCGCCGCCTATGGATATATTCCAATTCTGCCTTGCTTGTAGTATTCGCAGCCTTCCGTGCCAGTTCCTTGATCTCGTCAGTAAACTCCGCCTTTGATTTACTGCTTTTCCCGGAACTTGGGATTATAGACCAGTCAGGCCCTCTGCCGCCCAGTGACATATGGTATTTTGTATTGGCAGAATTTGCTGTACTTAAAGCCGAAATTCCCATGAGTCCACCTCACAATTCATTTTCCTATCTGCAACTCCTCTGTCGGTCAGAGCCACCTTTGCACCCTCGCAATAAATTCGGACAGTTCACCCTCCCTGCTCCCCGATTCCCCAATCCGCCAGAAAGTCAGGGAAACCTGCCCTGCCTTGTCGGGCTGCGGCTTATGGGCGATTTACGTCCTATAACTGCTCCAACTTCTCCAAAAACGCCCTATAAAATTCTCCCTCTTTGATGCGAGCCTGCTGGACCTCTATGCTCCTGGGCGTATATACCCTTGGATGCTCCAAATCGTACAGCGCCTCTTTCGTTGCCTGGATCGCAGATTCCACTGTGCTTCCAAGGATGTCAAAATTCTCCGTTTCACCCTTAAGCTGTTTATTAAGCCGCTGCACCATCATCTGCGATATATGGCTCATCATTCCGTTGCCCCGGATTCCCATGCCATTCGCATTTACTTCTTTCGCCGCATCCATCCACGCATTCTTCACTTCCTGTGGGGCATTCGGGCCGACCATCTCAAAGGCTTTTTCATCATAGTCTGTTTTTTTATCCTGTTCTATCCTTTCCGCCACCGTTTCCATAAATCCCACTGTACCGGATTCTGCATTTCTTTCTGCCTTTCTTGCCGTGTATCCTGCCAGCGGATATCCGGCTGTTCCTATTCCACTAATGCTCATTTTCTTCAATCCTCCATATTCTCTGTTATAGTAGCTGCTCTCCCGTTCAGAGCAGCCACTGAACCCTTATCTGCCAGAATGCTGGGGGGTGCCTGCCCTGCCTTGTCAAGCTGAGGCTTATTGAGGATGTGCTACCGTTGGTCTTATTTCATGTTCATTCTTTCTTTTCAAGCATCCCCCAGATCGCAACGCCAATCCCCAAAACGGCAATGACGATAAAAATATAGAACACTGGCATAAGCCCGTACTGCGCCATATTCCGAAACGATGATAACTCCCCATTTACGTTCCAATCATTGGCCATCGTTCCCGCCAAAAGCACTGCAACAGAAAGCAATCCGGCCAAGAACATTATTGAACCTAAAATCACTTTTTTCATTGAAAGCTCTCCTTTTTCAACTTTATTTTTCCGTCTTGCACATCCACCTCTCCCGTTCAGAGCCGCCCCTGCACCCTTACAGTCCGCAGAGGCAAAGTTTTATGCGCCTATGCGGAATAGGGTGTAAAGATTATATCTGTATATCTAATGTGCTGCCCGAAGACGGTGCTTTTGTATCTGCTGCCAAGTCAGACTGTATCTGCTGATAAGATATGGTTCCCTTTGCGTTTTCCCCATACTCTTTTTTCAGGCGTGCCAATTCATCATTATAAATAGATGTAAACACCCGCGCCCTTGCAAATTCTTCCTCGGTGCTTATGGCTTTCCAGTTCCTTGATTCGGGATTGTAAGACAGCGTTTTATTTCCATTCGAATCCCAAAACATACAGGCCGCATTCATCTTCCCGCCTGTCCTTCTCATGCTTGATTCATAGATGGCTTTCCTGTCCGGGGAAACAGTCTCTCCATGCTGCATACATAATTTCCTGTATGCAGCATCATCCCGCTTCCCGGTGGCAAATTCCTTCTGTGCAAGCTCCTTTATTGCCGCCTCAAATTCTTCCTCCGACATTGCAGGCTTATCACGCTTCGTCATGATATTATCCCAATTCGGCTTCGTGAATTGAATATCAACCGGCTTGAAACGCAGTGCAAAATTCCCATAATCACATTGAGCTAACGGATTATTGGAATTTTTCTTATTGCCGAACATCTGCTGTACCATGTTGGCATACTGTGAATAGTTATCCCTTGTTATCTGCATATC
>CANOBT010000285.1 GCA_947564305.1 uncultured Lachnospiraceae bacterium
ATTGTCACACATTTTTCCCTCGCAGTCGAGGTACGCACTATCTACCGTTTACGAATAAAGAGGGTGTAGAGTATAGTGCACACGGTAAGGCAACACATAAATGTCCATCATGTGGCAAACTTGTTGAGTTTGATTATGATGCAGCAACAGCGCTAATTGTGAAGCCGATGCGTGGAGCTTCAAACAAATTTAATCGAGAAATCAGTAGATAACCACTGAGCCGATAGGGGTCCTTAGGAGACTACCGCTGAGCCAGGGTATATCAATCGCAGAGTATTCCTCTGTTGTTGGTATATCCTGGCTTTTTGTTTTAAAGCAGCAGGATTAGCTACCCAGCTGCTCGGTCGGGCAATGACCTTAACTGCCTCCGGCGTGAAGCTTCTCGATGTACACGAGAACTCATTTCCATGTGGATCGCTGGACACATATTAACAAAGTCAGTTTGGAAGTGACTGGCCAGAACCGAAACGGAGGTTTCAGGTGATGGCCAATATAGGCATTTTTAACAATGTAGGCAGCTTATCGGATTTTCTCCGTTTCGCAATTGCGACGGAGGAAAGAGTCGATGAGCAATGCAACGAAGTTTGAAAAACCAGAAAGAACAAGTAAGTACGATGAGAACCGTGGCAGCTACATGGATGCCAATGGCAACTATGTTTACATCACATGGGAAAGGGTCGGTCGGAAGTGGGTTGAAAAGCCTTTGTGCACAATCCCGTTGGGAGAGAACGGCGAGAACATGGAATGGATCAGCATGCTTGACCGTGATGATCATGATGTAGACCTGCAGGAACGTTATAAGGAAGAAAACGCTGATTACGGATTTCGCAATCAAGCAGACAACTCCAAGGCTGGCGATGATGACGACATGGAAGATAGCGACGCTTGGGCAAAACTTGCAGATTCGAATGCGGATGTCGAAAAGATTCTTTTTTCAGAAGAGGAACCGGAGAATCCGCAGGTGGTAAAACTCCTGCAGTTGATGGAGCAGCTGACTGAATCCCAGGTAGATCTCATCTACGACCATTTTGGTGCCATGAAACAGCTTAAGGAAATCTGTGATGAAGAGAATGCTACAAATGGCACAAGCAAGAGTCCGCAGTCTGTAGGAAACCGCAAGAAGAAAATCATCGAGCGTTTAAAAAAGCTCTTTGAAGCTTCTGAGGATACCGAGGAATAAGGTCCAGGGCATTGGGGGTGTTTATTTCGGCTTGTAGTAGGAGCCGAGGTAACAGCTCCCGGGTATTGCCCGTAATACACAGACTGGAGGACAAAGTTGTGATGAAACATAAGATAAGTATCAACGTGGCTGATCGCAGCGGCCGCAAGACGGAAGTAGTACAAGGAAACAAAGTAAGACTTTCAAAGCGTCTCCTGAAATTATTATTTGGAGATTTCTGCGAGGTATTTGTTCTGACGCCGGGACAGACTCTTGAAAGTATTGAAATTCTTGAACTGAGACAGGGAGGTGCCGGACATGAAGCTTAATGAAGTGAGCTTACGGATGCCTATCAAGGCAAATCCCTATGAGCACCAGATTAAGGCATTTGGGTTTGTATGCGGACTCTTCGGAATATTTAATGCACCGTATTACAGCCGTGGTGCTGCCCTGCTCATGGAGATGGGCTGTGGAAAGACTATTACAAGTATTGCCGTTGCCGGCGCGCTGTATCAATTCGGAAAGATCGACAGAATTTTGATTGTGGCACCGCTCAGTATCCTGGGCGTGTGGGATGAGGAATTTGAGAAATTTGCAGATTTTCCGTACACGCTGACAGTGTTGAAAGGCAGTAGCTCAAAGAAAAAAGAACAGCTGGAAGAGGTATCGGATAAGGGACTACGGATTGTGGTCGTGAATTATGAATCAGCATGGAGATTGGAAAGAGAACTCCTTCGGTATGATGCGGATCTGATCATCGCAGATGAGGGGCACAAGATTAAATCGGCACAGACTTCTGTCAGTAAGAGTATGCATACGCTGGGTGACAGGGCCAGATACAGAATGCTTCTAACTGGTACGCTGATCACCAATAGGGAAATCGATGTATTTTCCCAGTATCGCTTCATTAATAGCGATATCTTCGGGACCAGCTTCTACGCATTCAGAAACAAATATTTTGACATGCTCGGTTATGGTAACCACACGCCGATCTTCCGTAAGTATTTGAGAGAAGACTTCCTTAAGAAGATGCATTCGGTGTCCTACAGAGTCACAAAGGCAGAGTGTCTGGATCTTCCGGAAATAACGGAGGAAGTGCGCACAGTTGAACTTGAACCGAAGGCAATGAAATTATATTCGAACCTGGAAAAAGAGTCTTATACACAGATGGCAGGATCTGAAGTTAGTGCTGTAAATGTACTGACCAGGCTACTGAGACTGTCGCAGATCACTGGCGGGCATCTGACCGACGATGAAGGAGATGACAATGCGGTGAGTACAGCAAAGCTTGATGCACTTTCTGACATCATTGATTCTTTCGTTGCAGAGGGTAAGAAGCTTGTCGTTATGGCGAGATTTATTCCTGAATTTAATGATATTCAGGAATTGCTGGAGAAAAAAGGTATCGGATATTTCGTTGCCAGAGGTGGTGTTAAGAATTGTGACGAGGAGATATGCAGATTTCAGGAGGATGATGACTGCAGAGTATTTGTGGGGCAGATTGCTGCTGCGGGATTAAGGATCACATTGACTGCGGCATCGACAATGGTCTTCTACAGCCTTGATTATTCTATGAGCAATTTCGAACAGGCAAAGGCCCGTATTCACAGAGCTTCTCAGAAGGAGAACTGTCTGTACATCTATCTGATTACAAAGAGTACGGTAGACCGCAAGGTGCTTCGCTCGCTTAGAAACAAGGTGGATCTGGCAAAGTTTCTGGTTGATGACTACCGCAAGGGACGCAATCCATTTAAGGACTAAGGGCAGCGCTGCAGGCCGGAAAAGTAGGGGATTGTTTTTTTCGGCTTGCAGCAAGAAAGGAGGATATGCACCATGACGAATCAGGAAATTTTTGAAATGGCAGACAAACTCAAAGCAGCCAAAGACCGCAAGAAAGAGCTGGATGCTTAGGTTAAGGAAGTAAATGCGGAGATTGAAAACCTGGATCTTGCACTGTCGGATGTAATGGCAGAAGCAGAGTTAGACCGTTTCAGCAGAAATGGCTCTACTTTTTATCTGAACACCAGATTATTTGCATCACCGGCAGCAGGCCACAAGGATGATCTCATGCAGGTGCTGAAGGATCAGGGATATGGCTCCATTGTAGTAGAGACGGTCAATGCCAATACGCTGTCTTCCTTTGTGAAGGAGCAGATGGCGGCGAACGAAGATGTGCTCCCTGGATGGCTGTCAGACGTAATAAGTACTTTTGAAAAAGTCAGCGTCGGGATCCGCAAGGGATAAGCAAGTGCAATGCAGCAATGAAACGGTGATTATCTATCAATTATTGAGCGGTCTCGGAAACTTAATAGCAAACAGGCAGGAAAGCAGAACATTGGGGAATAATCCGCAATCTGTAGGAAAAGATGCTGGGAACTGGAAAACTTTATATATGACAGTACGACTTAGTATGTTAGAATAAGACATATAAATTCTACTGTCACTAACGATAGAAAAGGTAAAATATCATGCAGGATTTCAATACACTCAATTATTATAATAGCAGAGCCGAGCGATTTTGTGAGAGTACCGTGTCAGTTAATTTTGCAGACACACAAGATATTTTTTTGTCAAAACTGACAGCAGGCTCAGCGATTCTTGATTTTGGCTGCGGGTCTGGTCGCGACACGAAATATTTTCTGTCACAGGGATATCAGGTAGAAGCTATAGATGGATCGACAGAATTATGCAAACTTGCATCGCAATACACCGGCATACAAGTCCGCCATATGTTCTTTCAGGAATTATCCGAAATAAATAAGTATGATGGCATCTGGGCGTGTGCTTCCGTTCTGCATTTACCTTGGATTGAACTGATTGATGTTGTGAACAGGATGCAGGCAGCACTCAGGGCCAATGGCATTATCTACATATCATTCAAATACGGAACTTTTTCAGGAGAACGGAATGGACGTTATTTTACCGATATGACAGAAGAAACTTTTGCCGGATTTCTACACGGAATAGATGGATTACAGATAGAAGAACAATGGATATCAAACGATGTACGACCTGGAAGAGGTGAGGAACGATGGCTCAATATTATCCTGCGGAAATGGGATACACACTGAATATAGACGGTAAATATTACAGTTCCCTGGATATTGAAGGGTTTTCACAGATGATGAAGGATCCGTCCTATTGTTACAAATTTTATTGGCTGGAGGCGATTGTTGACTTGATCTCCGAAAACAATACGGAGACCACATTTGACGATATCATCGATGAGATGATAGCAAATGCCTGGTATTCTGTCAGGGAATTTCATATTCATCTGAGTGGGATGCAGAGTGACGGTAATGTGAGAGACGGGTTGGAACGTGCGATTATTTATCTGTCAGAATTGAGTCAGCTGCCGGCGAATGCATCCAAAGTTGAGATCAAGAATGAGATAAAGAAGTATCATAACGAGTTAAAAAAGTACAAGGAGCAGCTTACCAATATGGTGCCATACCGTGCACTTTCAGGGTTTTTCCGGAAAAGTATGGAGCCTGCGGAGTGGAACAGTATTGTCAGGATGACGGCATACATTCAACGTATTGACAGAGACATTACGCCATTGCCTTATACGCTGGGCACCGGAAGCAGGTTGAAGAAAGAAGTCTATTTCAATGAGTACTGGATTAGAATGATCCAGGACCATACCGTATCGATCCTGGGGTGGATTCAATATGAGAAAGTAAAGTGGCTGCAGAATAATAATCCTGAGATTCCAGGTCTGATCTATAAGCTGGCGCCAATGGATGAAAAGATGAGGAAGCTTAATAAGGTGCGTAAGCTTTGGGAAGGAATTCTGGAATTAGGAGAAGTGAGAGATGTGTTTACGGATGCTCCGGTAGTACCGAAGCAGTATGATGTGGATCACTTCATCCCATGGTCTTTTGTGATGAATGATGAACTCTGGAACCTGATGCCGATGGACTCTTCTTTGAATTCTGCCAAGAGTAATAAACTTCCCAGATGGGATCCGTTCTTTGGAAGGTTTGCGGCTAATCAGTATTTGATGTATAAAACGCTTCACAGTACAGAAAGTATTTATAAACTGTTTAAAGATTGTTATAGAGACAATCTACATTCGATCTGGGCCGGTCAGGAGTTGTACCGGAAGGGAAATTCAAAAGAGGAATTTTACAATATCCTGATGAAAAATATGCGTCCGGTGTACGATTCGGCCAGAAGGCAGGGATATGAGATCTGGGAACGGATATGACATAACATGAGACAATATAGCACAGCCTGTGAAATAATTGCAGGCTGTGCTTTTAGCAGGCTCTTAACTATCCTGATCCGGTAAGATCTCAAAGACATCATTTGGGGTACAGTTTAAAATGCACTTGTTATAGTATTCTTATTTAGAAAACCAGATTTAGAAGGTTTACCA
>CANOBT010000286.1 GCA_947564305.1 uncultured Lachnospiraceae bacterium
TCAGACCAACACCACAGGGCGATTAACGCCCTGTTTACAACAGAAGATTGACAAAACAAGGTATTTAGTCGAGGTACATTTCTCTGCTACGAGTACCCAAAGCGTAGAGGACAAGTTAAAGCGTGTCATTCTCTATGACTTAGAGCATGGGAAACAGGGCAGACCAAGAAAAAGTGATGGAAAATGATGAATGCGTCCTTGACAAGTAGCAACAGGTGCTGCAAACATATATATCGTTACCGGTTACACCGATATGAGAAAAAGCATAGACGGTCTGTGCGCAATCGTCATGGATCATCTGAAAGAGGAACCGGACACTCACTCCATCTATCTTTTCTGCGGTAAACGTTGCTACCGGCTCAAGATCTTATTACGAGAGCCGGACGGGTATGTCCTTTTGATGGAAAGACTTGATGTCGTCCATGGCAAATACCGCTGACCGAGGAAGCACTCCGAGGTAAACCCCATTACCTGGCAGCAGTTCGACTGGCTCATGTCCGGACTTGAAATCGAGCAGCCAAAGGCTCTGCGGACAGCCTGAAGTTCTTGATCTTACTGGATTTTTGCCTGTTTTGTGGTATAATGAGCTTAACAAAAACGGGAGAAAAAACATGCCGCGTTCCGCTAAAGACATCCAGCTTACAGAGCTTAAGAATACCATATCAAAACGGAATGAACTGATCACGACACAGACGAAATCCATGGATCTTTACAGAAAACCATCGAAGAGTTGCGTCAGGAGTTAAGCAACAAGCAGGCTGAAGTGGATTATCTGAAGGCAAAACTGTTTGGCTCTTCCAGTGAGAAATGCAAAAGCCCCTTTCCCGGACAGATGAATCTTTTCAAGGAGATGCCGGATGAGAGGGTTCACTAGATCATAGAGTCGGAAGTGACCCATGTTTCCGCCCACAAACGGGAACGTAAGCCCAAAGCTTCTTATGAGGAGATGTTCGACAATCTCCAACGCAGGGAGGTTGTGCTCGATACACTGGCTGACAAGGATAAGGACTGTCCTGTCTGCGGGACACAGATGGTTCCGATCGGAACTGAGACTGTCCGCACAGAGCTTGTTTTCCATCCAGCATATCCGGAACGCGTGGATTACATGGCGGTTACATGTGAATGCCCTTCCTGTAAAGATTCCACGGAACCGCAGTTCGTAAAAGATGAAGGAGCGGCGCCGCTTTGCGGTACATTAGTAGCATTACAAAAGGTTGACTTCCAGATACCCTTAATACACGAATTTTCCTTACTCTTATTATTCAGAGGCAGGGGGCATCCGCCTCCTGCCTCCGTTTCCCCATACACCCGGACAGGTATTTTCAAATAAAACATTATCCTGCATTCAGATTTTCTTCAGCTTCTTCAATGCCTCAGGCTTCTTCGGGTCATGGTAGATATAGGAGCATGTGGAATTGGCGCCGGCGTGGGCGGAGATAAGGGCAGCCCGCTCCAGAATCTTCAGGCCGAGTTTGTTAGTACTGAAAAGCTTTTGTGTTTTCATAGTGATTTCCTCCATTCGTAAACATTTGGTATTATCTTTAGTACTACTACATTGTAGAATATAACTTATATCTGTTCCGATATCGACAGAATGTAAAAATTACGTTGTTTCCTGTAAGAATTCCCGGCGGCAGAACAACGCGGATACTTGAAATATGCCGCCCTCATGGTGGATGGATATCTCACCGGCATACTTTTCTGCCGTCCGTTTCACTGATAACAGGCCGATTCCGTGGTCGCCGCTTTTGCTGCTGCGGAGTTTTCCGCTGCCGTCTGAGGCAACTGCACCGTTGAAGGGATTTTCTACAGTGATAAGAAGGACATCCTTTACCAGACGAACCGACAGACTGATCCACTTGTCTTTTTCGTCCGTAAGCTGTCGGACGGCCTCCATAGCGTTGTTCAAAAGATTTTCCAAAATGATACACAGATCGGGGCCTTCGACAAAAAGCTCTGTTGGTACATCGAGTTGGCAGACCATCCGTATGCCCTCCGCGGATGCGGCGGCGTACTTATAGTTGACCAGCGCGTCCAGCGCCAGATTTCCCGTTTCTGCGGTGCCATGTCTGTTCAAACTGTTCTCATCAAGCATTTTTCCTATTTCACTTTTTGTTTCCTCAATCTGCCCCGCTTCCAGCAATGCGCGCAGAGCAATCAGACGGCCTTTCAGATCATGGCGCAGGATACGGGTTTGGCGGTAGGCTTCTTCCCGCTCAGTCGCCTGTCTGACGCAGAGGCGGATTTCCTGTTCATAGGCCTGCGTCTGTTTTTCCATGAAAGTCTGTGCGCTGATCTTATCGTAGATATCGAAGATCAGGTAGTTGTTCAGAATGATAAAGATGGATAAAATGTAAAAAAAGGCTGTTTCCCCGTTGTGCAGGGCAGTTACATGAGCATAGTGTGTGATGAAAATGGAGGAGCAGGGAACCAAAAAGAGGCGGATCCAGTACCGGAAGGGAAGTGGGGTGGTGAGATCGCGTCCCTTCCACCGTTTATACATCTGGACAATGATATACATAGCGATTGTGGAGATGAGATTTCCGACGACAAACGGATCCCCCTCCAGTGTTGCCAGCAGGATACTCTGGGTAGCCACCTCTACAACCATTCGCGATGTGTGGTAGATGCAGGAGCGGAATAGGGCTGTCTTGATATCTCCACAGCCACAGGCGAACAGGAGCACCGTCATCAGAATGAGGTTGCCAAAGAGCGTGAGCAAGGGATATCTTGAGTTGGAGAACATGATCAGATATAAAAAGAGGATGTAAAGCGACCACGCGGCGTAGCGGAATGCCTTATGGTGTGTCGCTTCCCTTCGGAAAGAAGCAAGATATGTGTGGATGATGTGTACTGCAAAGAGTACCATCAGCACATCAAGAAATAACGATTCTTTCATTTTTATCCCCTTTTACACCTGCCAATGCCATGAACCTTGTCATGGCGGACTTCTTTCGGTCTTCGCTGATCTGGATAATTTTGCCATCCAGCATTTCAATTTCCGTGGCGGACATTGCCTTTATGTAGCCAAAGTTCACGAGAAAAGATTGGTGTACCCGCAGGAAGCGTCCGTTGAGGGAGGCTACCTGCTTTTCAATATCGTTCATTTTTGCGTAGAAACAGGTCTGTCGCAAATTTGAGGCATCCGTATCCGATCGTGGTAAATGGATAGTAATGATCCGCCGGCAACTCTCAAAGTAGGTAATTTGGTCAAATGGAATCCGATACAGCGTTTTCTTATAGGAAAAAGTAAAGTACCCGGTACGCTGTCTGATCCGTTCGCGCGCGGAGAGGAATACTTCGAGGAAAGCCGCCTCGTCTATCGGTTTCGACAGGAAACGGAAAGGTTCTGTGTAAAACAGTTCTTTCAAGTGTTCTTCATGGACTGATACGTATACGAGCAATGCGGGAATTTCTGCTTCCCGCAAGGCCAGCGCGGCGCGGATGCCATCCATGAATTGCATTTCGATATCCAGATAAATAAGATCGAAGCACATTTGCTGTTCCATAACGGCTTTGACAATGGCGGAACCGTCGAAGAACACTTCGCAGTTGACTTCCACTCCTTGTTCGGCAGCAATTTGCCGCAGAAGCCGTTCGACAATTCCTGTAAAAGCTTTGTCGTCATCACATATGGCAATGTTAATCATCCGTGAGTTCCTCCTGACCAGCTTTTTGGCGATGATCCAGTGCATACTGACAGCACTGGATTACCAGTTCATTAAAGGAAATTTCTTCTTCATGTGCAAGGGCTATCATCCGGTTGTTCAATTCTTCTGTAAAGCGGATGGTTTTGGAGACGTTAGCTTTTGCATGTGGTTTCTTTATTACAAACACGGCATTCACCTCTGAATCATAAGTTATGCTATTAATATAACCTGTCAGAGTGATAAATAATATAATTATAAAAGTAATTGTTTATAGTTGTATTAATTGATATCAAATTGTTGTTGCAATTCGGAAAATGAATTCTATTACATATAGTAGTATAATGTGCTATGATGGTAAATAGAATCATTTAAAATCGGGAAGGATATCAGTAGCAGCTATGGAAAAAATAGCAAATAAGATTGCGCAAATCCTGGTTAGGGAAAATATGATAGATGGTGCCATGCTGGAGATTTATCAGTATGGACTGGTAAGAATGCTGGAGATTGGCGGAGCAGTTTTTACAAGTTTTTTGATATGCCTGAGTATGGGGATGATGAAAGAAGGGCTTATCTTTTTTGCCTTTTTTATTCCACTTCGTTCTTATCTGGGCGGTGTGCATCTCAAAAAGTACTGGCAATGCTTTTTGGCATCCTGTCTGGTATTTTTCATGACGCTTATGACGGTAAAATTTGTGGTGGCCGATCTGAAATTTATAGGGGTTATGACCGTATTAGGAGTGGCGGGCACAGTTTTTACCGCTTTTGCAGATTATAGAAAGCAAAAGAACGAAATATATCTTCTTATTGTCTGTACGGTTCTGAGTCTGCTGATGATACTGGCAGGTTTATTTTATATAAAAGAGGATAATTCTATGATGCTTCTGCTGTGCTGTACGGTTTTATTGGTGCTTGGCAGTAAGGTGATTGAGCTGTTGGGGCAGTCAGCGCGGAAAAATTGCAAATGAGGGCGGTAATAGGGCTTACGCATGAATATCTTCCCATATTCTTTCTTTGCATAATTCATAATAAGTATCACTCTTTTCAATGCCAATAGAATTGATGCCGTATCTATTAGCCACAATGGCAGTGGTTCCACTTCCAAGAAATGGGTCTAATACCACATCACTGTCTTTCATGCATTTTATGATTAATTCCGGAATGTCATTCGGATAAGGCGCGTCATGTCCTAAAACATTTTTTCCTTTTATCATTTTTACGACAGGTCTTATGTCTTTTATCTGTGAAACTAATCCTGAATATTTATTGTCAGGCTTTCCTTTTGAAAGAATAATAATATGTTCCCAGCAATTTAGCGGCGCTTGATAATAAGGCGTTAGATTACCTTGATTAAAGCTTCTGTTTCCTTGGATTTCTCCTTTGTTCCAGACCATATTTCCCACAATTTCAAATCTTATGCGCTGAAATATATCTATCATATATGCACCTAAAATCATACGTTTATTGCCCATTGCAGATAGAGAAATATTGTTCTCATTATCAAAATAGTCAAATATGTTAAAAAGGTACACGGCGCCATTTTTCAATATTCTGTAGATTTCTCTTGAAATATTATACATATCATAGAGATAGCAATATATATTTTTCCATTGCGAATACGTTTTTGCATTATAATAAGGCGGTGATGTCACAGCACCGTCTATACTCTCGGTAGCAAGCATCCGCAAAACATCATAAGAGTCTCCATGATATAGAGCTGCTCTGCCGATCAAACAATTTGTATATTCACCAATCGGTCTGGTGTCTTCCTGCAAGTATCGGTAAAAATAGGAGGAATGTTTAAACGTATCCATAATATCTGTCTT
>CANOBT010000287.1 GCA_947564305.1 uncultured Lachnospiraceae bacterium
GAGAAGTGGCCGAAACATTATCTGGAGGCCGTAGTTCCGCAGTTAGTTCCTGTAATCGAAAAGCTGGATGAATTGGTACGTGAAAAGACAGAAGATGAGTCAACAGTCATCATTGATGAATCCGATATCGTTCATATGGCACATATGGATATTCATTTTACCCATAGCACGAACGGAGTTGCAGCGCTCCATACGGAGATTTTGAAAAACAGTGAATTAAACAACTTTTATAAGTTATATCCTGAGAAATTTAATAATAAAACAAATGGCATTACGTTCCGGCGCTGGCTTCTGAAGTGTAATCCGGAATTGACAGACCTGATTGAAAGTCTTATCGGGCCGGGATTTAAAAAAGATGCATCAGAGCTCGAAAAACTGATGGATTTTGCGGAAGATGAAAAGGTCTTAAAGCGTCTCGCAGATATCAAGCGTGACAATAAAGTATCGTTGGCAGAATGGCTGAAGCATACACAGAATATCATTGTGAATCCGGACAGTATCTTTATGATTCAGTCGAAGCGTCTTCATGAGTATAAGCGCCAACAGTTGAATTTGTTATACCTGATTCATCAGTATTTTGAAATCAAGGCAGGCCATACACCACAGACACCTATGACGGCTATTTTTGGAGCTAAAGCTGCACCGGCCTATACGATAGCCAAGGATATCATACATGCACTTTTGGCGTTGTCAAAGGTGATTGAGGACGATCCGGAGGTTTCTCAGTGGCTGCAGATTGTATTTATTGAGAACTATAATGTGACGGCAGCAGAAAAGATGATTCCTGCATGTGATCTTTCAGAGCAGATCAGTCTTGCGTCAAAAGAAGCATCTGGTACAGGAAACATGAAGTTCATGCTGAACGGCGCCCTGACATTGGGAACTATGGACGGAGCAAACGTTGAGATTGCAGAGGAGGTAGGCCAGGAAAATATCTATATCTTTGGACAGAGCAGCGATCAGGTCATCCGCACATACGATCATGGCGATTACTGTGCAAAAGAATGGTATGAGACAGATCCGAACATTAAGAGAGCCATTGATTTCCTTACAGGTGAAGAAATGTTGTCCTGCGGCAAGCAGGAAAAACTGGAGCGCCTTAAGAATGAGCTGATCGGCAAAGACTGGTTCCAGACGCTGCCGGATTTCAATGCTTACATTGTACGGAAAGACCAGGCAATCGCGGATTATGTGCAGAATCCGCTTGACTGGACGAAGAGTGCTCTGGTTAATATCAGCAAGGCAGGCTTCTTCTCCTCAGACCGTACGATTGCAGAATATAATGATGATATCTGGCATTTGGGATAAGTTATATGGAAGGAGTATACCGTTTGTGGTGTACTCCTCTTTTTTATACTATAGGTGCGCTCCGCGGTGGAATCTGAAGGAGGCCGTGTTTGTTTATGAGTCGAAGCCCTTCAGGATAATATCCAGCATTTCTCTTGGAGTCACGATAAAAGGCTTATTCGGGAAGTGTTTAATGTTTCCTGTGACAAGGTATGCATCCTCGTCCTTGCGCGTTTCTAAGACTACCTCATAAAATACCCTGTCTTTCGGATCGGGTAGATCAATGTTTATATGCTCTTCATCAACAAATACCGCTTCTCTTTTTAGACTTTCGATGATGTCTGAAACGATGTCATCTGTAAGATGGAATTTGGGGCGGGAAAGTACTTCCCGGTATTCTCTCAGAATAGCATCGTTTAACACCGGAACAATCGGGCCATCCATTGCCAGGTTTAAGATACTGCCTGGAACCGAGTCACATTTCAGCATTGCAGAGACAAGGACATTTGTGTCTATGACCGCAAAATACTTCATAAGCTATTCCTCGCTTCAGCAATTTCTGCATTGATCTCGTCCAGAGACATCTCAGAGATGCCGTTTTCAGCGGCAATGCGGCTGGCCTGTTTCAAAGCAGCGATGCCAGGTTTTTCTGCTTTTTTCTCTATGGTCATACTGAAAGGAAAGCCCTCCTCAATGTTTAATCTGTTTATGCAGATACGCAGGTAAGAGATAAGGTCAGTTCCAAGCTGCTCGCATATTCTGGATGCCTTGATTCTCTTCGATTCATCTTCGCGAAATTGTATTAATGTGTTTGCCATAATGAGTCCTCCTCTCAATTTTCTTTGAGTCCATCATAGCATAAACTGATTACAAATGCAATCATCTGTTTGCAGGGATATTATTCCTCTTGAATTATAGACGATTTCGCCACAAGAAAAGCGTGTCTGAAGACTATCTGGCGGGGCAGCCTTTTTGCTGTGCGGAAGTAGTGACAAATAGTTTAGAAAAGGTTATAATAAGCTATCTGGTTCGTGAAACAAGTAAACAGACAGAGGCGGATATTGATTGAAAACAATACAGAAACAGATGAAAAGTGAAATGCATTGAAGTTGAATATACTAAGATAATAGAAGTAATAGGCGTTAAAATGAAATTATGAGGAACAATTTAAAGACACAGAAGGGATATCATATGAATTTAAGTACGAGTATCAACGAAAAGGCCGCCTTAATATGGGCGATTGCAGATAAACTGACAGGTGTATACAAACCGCATGAGTATGGAGAGGTGATTTTGCCATTGACGGTTATTCGCCGTTTTGATTGCATATTAGCAGATACAAAAGAAGCAGTTCTCGAAAAATATGAGGAAGTAAAGAATCTGCCAATGCGGGATATACTTCTACGTAAAGCATCGGGTTATGAGTTTTACAATACTAGCAAATATACATTTGAAAAGCTGCTAGATGATCCTGATAATATCGAGGAAAACTTTCACGATTATTTAAATGGTTTTTCCGAAAATGTAAGGGATATTATTGAGAAATTTAAGTTTGACGGGCACATTGATACAATGGCAAATAAAGGAATTTTGTATATTGTTATCAAAGAATTCACTTCGACCAGAGCAAATCTCCATACTGATGTGATTTCCAATTTAGAAATGGGATATATTTTTGAAGAAATTATCCGAAGATTTTCCGAGTCTCATAATGAGGATGCAGGGCAGCATTATACGCCCCGCGAAGTGATCCGCCTCATGGTAAATATATTGTTTTATGATGACAATAGTACATTGTCCGGAAAAAATGTTGTAAGAACTATTTATGACCCTGCATGTGGTACAGGGGGTATGCTTTCTGTAGCGGAAGAATATCTTCATGAATTAAATTCTTCCACGGAAATCATGTCATTTGGACAGGAGTTGAACGACCAAACCTTTGCAATCTGCAAGGCGGATATGCTGATTAAAGGCAATAATGCAAATTTTATCAAGGATGGAAATACCCTTTCCGATGATCAGTTTGAAGGGCAGAAATTTGACTATATCATATCGAATCCGCCATTTGGACGGGAATGGAAAAATGAAAAGAGAATTGTCGAAGATGAGGCAAAGCGTGGTTTCGCAGGGCGTTTCGGTGCGGGATTGCCTGCTGCCTCGGACGGACAGATGCTTTTTTTGATGACAGCTATTTCTAAGATGAAAGAACCTCGTGACGGCGGAAGCAGGATTGCGATTATCCATAACGGTTCGCCTCTTTTTACGGGGGATGCCGGCAGTGGACCTTCTGATATTAGAAAACATATTCTTGAAAATGATTTGCTTGAGGTGATTATTGCTTTGCCAAATGACATTTTTTACAATACGGGGATTGCTACCTATATATGGGTGCTGTCCAATAAAAAAGCGGGAACAAAGCGAGAAGGTAAAGTTCAGCTAATCAATGCCAATGGTTTGTATGAAAAGCGGCGGAAAGCGCTTGGTAATAAAAGGAATGATATTCCGGAAAGTGCCATTGCAGAAATTACACAGGTTTATGGGGATTTTTGTGAAACAGAAATCAGTAAGATTTTTAGAAATGAAGATTTTGGGTATACAAAGATTACTGTGGAGAGACCTTTGCGTGACGAAGATGGTGCATTCGTTTTAAAAAAAGGAAAAAAACAGCCGGATACTTCACTGCGGGATACGGAAAACGTACCTTTGACAGAAAATATACAGGATTATTTTAAACGCGAGGTATTACCGTTTGCACCGGATGCATGGATTGATGAAAAAAAATCCAAAGTGGGATATGAGATTCCGTTTACGCGGTATTTTTATAAGTATGAAGCGCCACAGCCTTCCGATGAAATTATGGCGGAGATATTGGAGTTGGAAAAAGAATTATCCGGTAGTTTGGAGGAAATTTTTGGTATATGAAACAATTAAGAGGAAGGAAATCCTATGAATAAAGAAAACGCCGATAGTAGTAAGCTCTCATGATATTCAGTTAGATTCTGCTTATGTGAAATGGATTTGTGATGTAAAACAGCGTTTTCGTAACATGCAGATTAAGGCTGCTGTAAAAGTAAACTCTGAGCAGCTGCTCTTTAATTGGCAAATGGGAAGAGATTTGGTGGTGCGTAAGGCGGAAGATACATGGGGCTCAGGTATTGTTGAACAGGTAAGTCTTGATTTGCAAAATGAATTTCCATTGACAAAAGGATTTTCAGCCAGAAATCTTTGGAGTATGAAAAAATGGTATTCTTTTTATTCCGGTTCATCAGAAACCGAATATCTGCTTCAAAATCTAACGAAACAGCTTCATTTGGGCAGTATAAAACTGAACCAGATTGGTGCAGAAATAGAAGAAACCACAAATGATGAAAAACTGCACCAACTTGGTGCAGAAATGCGTTTTCCGACCGTGTTCGGGTTCGTTCCGTGGAGGCATCATGTAGAAATCGTAAATAAGTGCAAAACAGTAGAAGAAGCATTATTTTATATCAGGAAAACCATAGAGAATGGATTAAGCAGAAGTGCGCTGATTGATATTTTGAAAGCAGATTTATATCATACGGTTGGTACTGCTGTAACGAATTTTTCTGAAAAACTGCCGACAATTCAAGGAAAACTGGCACAGCAGATTATTAAGGACACATATGATTTAAGCTTTGTATGATTACCGCAGGGATATGATGAAAATGCGTTAGAAGATGCTTTGGAAAAGAATATAACGCATTTTCTATTGGAACTTGGAACAGGTTTTGCATTTGTCGGAAGACAGAAAGAAATTGTTGTTTCTGGAAAAACAAGAAAGATTGATATGCTGTTTTATCATATTCACCTGAAATGTTATGTGGTGATAGAATTAAAAGCAGCTTCTTTTGAGCCGGAATTTGCGGGAAAATTGAATTTTTATGTTAATGCAGTGAATGAGTTGATTAGAACACCGGACGAGAATCCCACAATCGGACTATTGATTTGCAAGGATAAAGATCAGACAGAAGTACAATGGGCATTTCAGGGGATTCAGACACCAATGGGAGTGGCTTCTTATGACAAGATTAGATTACAGGAAATTCAAGCACAGTTGCCAACCACGGAACAGATTCAGCAGAGAATTGATTTGGCGGAAGAAGAATACAGATTAAGTATAAAAGAACAGTGAATAGATATG
>CANOBT010000288.1 GCA_947564305.1 uncultured Lachnospiraceae bacterium
AAGGTACTATATGGAAAGTCAGAAAGTTTCTAAAAACTCTTTTGACCCTAACATCTTATCTAAAGCAGCCGTTCTACAAATTCAGCGAGGGTATGAATATCATATGGAAATGAAAAAAAAACTTCCGATTGGAATCGAATTTTTTAAAGATTTTAAGAGAGACGATTTTTATTATGTGGACAAAACAGGCTTTATCCGTGATCTGATCAATCTAAGAGGGAGCATCAATCTGATTACGAGGCCAAGGCGTTTTGGGAAAAGCCTGAATATGAATATGCTGAAATCTTTTTTTGAAATAGGGACAGATCCGGCTTTATTTGACGGACTGGAGATTTCAAAGGAGACTGCAATCTGTGAACAGTATATGGGGAAATATCCGGTCATATCCATTAGCCTGAAAGACGCGGAGGGGATGGAGTTTCAGACAGCGTATGATATGTTGGGAAGTGTAATCGGTGAAGAGGCGAGGCGTTTTGACTATCTATTGGAGAGCGACAAATTGACTCAGTCTGATAAGAAAAAACTAAATCGCTTAATTGATGAGGAATTTGAAAAACAAGCTACTCTTCATAATAGCTTGAGGCTTTTAACCGGATTATTGTTTAAGCACTACAAAATCCCGGTTATTGTCTTGATAGACGAGTATGATGTACCTTTGGATAAGGCTTATCAGGATGGATTTTATCCGGAGATGGTAAGACTCATCCGGTCTTTATTCAGTCAGGTATTTAAAACGAATCCGAATATCTATTTTGCTGTGATTACGGGATGTCTTCGGATTGCGAGAGAGAGTATTTTTACAGGGCTTAATAATTTTAAGGTGAGGACAATCTCAGATATCGACTTTTCCGAATATTTTGGTTTTACTGACAGGGAAGTACGGGATATGCTGTCCTATTATGGTCTTGAAGATTCGTTTGATGAAATAAAGGAATGGTATGACGGATATCATTTCGGGGATAAAGACGTCTATTGTCCGTGGGATGTGATTAATCAGTGTGATAAGTTACGTGCATGGAAGGAAGCGCCGATGGAAGCACATTGGGAAAACAGCAGCAGTAATGCAATTGTACAGGATATTCTTGCAACAGCAACGGAAACAACGAAGAGCCAGATGGAAGCTTTGATTTCCGGTGAGGTGGTGGAAAAGGTGCTGATTCCGGAATTGACCTACACAGACTTTGACAGTGAAGACGAGGAGACCCGCCAGACATACCTGTGGAGTGTGCTTTTTGCGACAGGATATCTGACAGATGCAGGGAAGCCGGAAAATGGAGTTCATAAACTTGTGATTCCAAACAGAGAAGTGCAGGGGATTTATGAAAAAAGGATTCGCTCATGGTTTAAAATGAAAGTGATCAATGATACGGACAGATGGAAAAAGTTCTGTGAGGCTGTAAAAGCAGGAGACACCGGAGAGATGCAGAGATTATTTAATGAGTTTATGTCTGTATCCATCAGTATTCGAGATACATTTGTAAAGAAAGAAATGAAAGAAAATTATTATCATGGAATACTGCTGGGATTGCTTGGCGCGGAAGGAAGCTGGAGTGTAAAATCGAATGCAGAATCAGGAATTGGATATACGGATATCAGGTTAGAGGTTCCGGTAGAGAAAGTAGGATGCGTCATAGAGGTGAAGTATGCGGAGGACGGAAAGTATGAGCAGGCATGTGCCGCAGCTATGAAGCAGATTGAGGATGACGGATATGTGGATGCATTGAAGCAGGACGGGATGCAGACAATCCATAAATATGCGATTGCCTGCTATAAGAAAAGCTGCAGGATAGCTTACCACATGGAGGAAGGGATTTTTTAAGGAAGTCTCTTAATTACAAAAAATTTGGAGGATTATTATGGACAAGGTTTCATCGTCTAAACACAAAAATGGAACAGCCGGCCCGCGCGGAAAGTTTTCGGGCCGTATTGGGTATGTACTTGCCGTTGCGGGTTCAGCCGTAGGTCTTGGAAACACATGGCGTTTTCCATATCTGGCCGCAAAATACGGCGGCGGAATGTTTCTGTTAGTCTATTTGCTTCTGACAGTAACATTTGGTTACGTGCTGATTGTCTCAGAAACTGCTTTGGGCCGTATGACAAAAAAGAGTCCTGTTGGAGCGTTTCATGCATTTGGAAAAAGCGCGCCTTTTCACTTTGGCGGTTGGATCAATGCAGTGGTTCCTATGCTGATTGTTCCATATTATTGTGTGATTGGTGGGTGGGTTCTTAAATTTCTGTTTGAATATTTAAAAGGTAACGCTGGCGCTCTGGCGGAAAATGGATATTTTTCAGATTTTATCGCCTCCTCCGGCAGTGTGGAATTATGGTTTCTACTGTTTGCCGGACTGGTTCTTTTCGTGGTATTGGCGGGAGTAAAAAAGGGTGTAGAGCAAGTGACAAAGGTTATGATGCCTATTTTGATTATTCTCGCTGTTTTTGTAGCCGGATATTCGGTCACCCGCCCCGGCGCATGGGAAGGGGTCAAATATTTTTTGATTCCAAACTTTGATACCTTTTCCTGGATGACGGTTGTGACGGCAATGGGGCAGATGTTCTATTCACTCTCTATTGCAATGGGGGTGCTTTATACCTATGGTTCCTATATTGACAAAGATGTAGATATTGAAAAAAGTACGAAACAGGTTGAATTTTTCGATACAGGGATTGCTATTTTGGCAGGTCTGATGATTATTCCTGCTGTTTTTGCCTTTTCTGGCGGAGATATGGAGATGCTGCAGGCCGGACCGTCGCTTACATTTATCACACTCCCTAAAGTCTTTGCAAACATGGGAATCGGAACTTTGGTAGGCTCTGCTTTTTTTCTGATGTTTTTATTTGCCGCGCTGACAAGCGCTATTTCGCTGTTGGAAACAAGTGTTTCCACCCTGGAAGACGAACTTCATTGGAGTCGTTCAAAATGCTGTATACTGATGGGCGGTGTTATGGTAATTGTTGGAACAGCCTCTGCCCTTGGATATGGTGTTTGGGATTTTGTCAAGATTTTCGGGATGCAGGTTTTAGACTTTATTGACTTTCTTACAAACTCTGTCATGATGCCATTGGGGGCTCTTGCTACCTGTATTTTGATTTTCCGTGCAGTGGGTTTTGAGAAAATTGATGCGGAGGTGGAACAGTCTTCCGCTTTCCGGCGGAAGAAAATGTATCATTTTTTCCTGAGGTATCTGGCTCCAATCTGCATTTTGATTATTTTGTTCAGTTCGATTGCAAATGTGTTGGGATGGATTTCGATGTAAAAGGAGCGGCGCAAAAAACGAAGTGATGTTTGTATAAAGAAAAGAGAAGCGGATAAGCACACTATGCTTACCCGCTTTTTGTACGTTAAATATGATTGTCCTCCGGTAATAAAGCGATAAAACCATAACAGTTCTACCGCTTATATCTGATAACTCCAAACTCACACTTTCAATTCAGTCCTGCGCATCATAAAATAAGAACAGACACTTAAGATTCCGACAACCGCAATTAATACTGAAAAAGGATAAACTAACCGAATCGAGCCATCTTCCATATAACCAAGGCTTATGAGGGCAAATCTCAGTATACTTTTTTTGAGGCTGTCCGGTGAAGCTGGTCCAAACAGGAATGAGATTCCTGCAAGCAAACCTGTTCCAAGGGCAACGCCAAGAACAATAGCTCCCTTTATCGATAGATTTTTGATGACAAGGGATGCGAAGAAAAACAGGCTGCAGATTAGCATATAAATCAGGAACAGCCAGAACCAGGAGAAAACAGCCGGTTTCCCATACCCATATAAACTGCCGAAAAAGCTACTGTAGTCAGTCGCTGCATGCAGAATATTTGCGATAATTGTATCTGCAAACGACATAAATCCAGACATAAAAGCAAACAGGGAAATGGTTCCGATGAAGAAATACGTCCTGGTAAAGCCGTTTTGTATTAACATCTTAAAATCTTCTGTAAGTTGGAGGATTCCCAGAATACCAATAAAAATCATGGTATTCATCTCCAGGCAGTTTATACCTCCGCCGAAACTGCCTGTCAGGATATAGTTTATTCCGCAGGCAACTATGATGACCACAGTGAGTGCAAGATAAAAGATGAACGCATATTTGATAGAAGTCATACATTCATAACGAATTACAGTAACTAATTTTTTCATATTCCTTCCCACCTTTACTCATTTTCCGTTAATTTGACAAACAATTTCTGCAAGTTCATGCTGGTAATCTGCAAAGGACTGTTTTCCGGCAGTTTTTCCCGTGGCCCAAGAATATAGGCAAGGGCTAAGCCTCCCAGTTCATCCTGCCCGATTACATTTTTATCTTTGCAGTAATCCAGGACTTTATCCGCCGGTCCGGAAATGCAGTATCCTCGGTCCATCAGATTGTCCACAGATTCCTGCAGCAAGATATGTCCTTTGTCAATGAGAACAACTTCCTCGATGAGGTTGGCCACTTCTTCAATCAAATGGGTTGCCAGGATAATGGTCCGCCCACGTTCCTCATAATCCTGCAATAGTAAGCGATAGAACAGTTCCCGATGGTTGGCATCCAGTCCAAGGACCGGTTCATCAAAAATAACATAGGGCACATCCAGGGCAAGCGCCACAGTCAGTTTAAAGATGGACTGCTGGCCCTTCGATAATGCCGGAAAGCGCTTTCCTGTATCCAGAGAAAATTTCTCTGCAATTTCATAAGCTTTATCCAATTCAAAATGGTCATAAAACTGGTTGGTCCATTTAAAAATTTCTTTGATTTTCAAGTTGGAATTATACAAGTCCTTTTCACTCATACAATAAAGTTTTTCATGTACTGCCATATTCTCTTTTGCCGGAAGCCCGTCTATCAGGATTTCACCCTCGTCGGCAAAAATGCGGTTGGCAATGATATTAATGAGTGTCGTTTTGCCGGCGCCGTTCCTGCCCAAAAATCCGTAAATCTTCCCATGCTCAAAAGAGAAGGAGACATTTTCAAGTGCCGTAACACGCCCGTATCGTTTTGTAATATTTTTAATCTGGATTGCATTCATCTGCATAACCCCTTTCTATCAGCATGATAATTTCTTCTTTTGACATTTGCAGCTTCAGCGCCTCACGTATCAAAGCTGCAATATACTGGCTGTAAAACTGACTCTGCCGTTTTTTACGTATCCGCTCTACGGCCCCCTCTTTTACAAACATTCCAAGTCCTCTCTTTTTGTAAATGATTTCTTCATCCACCAGAAGGTTCATCCCCTTCAGGACCGTGTGGGGATTGATGCCAAGCAGGGCGGATATTTCATTCGTGGATGGAATCTTCGATTCTTCCGGGAAGACCTTTGTAAAAATCGCATCTTCCAATTGTTCAGCAATCTGGATAAAAATGGGTTTATCCAGGTCAGGATTTATATGCAATGCTCATCACCTCGCTTATCTGTCGGACGGGCGATGACGTGCGAGATTGCTCTGGACGAGCCGAACATCTCGCT
>CANOBT010000289.1 GCA_947564305.1 uncultured Lachnospiraceae bacterium
ACAGATGAAAGAATGGATCGAACAAAACAAATGCCTTTATCCGGAATATTATTTTACCCTGAAAAACAGATGCATTCATGGCACAACAAATAATAATACAACTTTACACCAGTAGTATATTTGTAGATACAGAGAGAGAAACAATGACAGAAATAGACGAAACCTATATTGAAAAAATGTGTTATGAATTTTCAAGACTTTTATATGATATTTCAGAAGAACACCAACGAGTACGAAAAGAATGGGAGCAGAAATATGCCGAGTTGGAAAGAAAATGCCAGAAATACGAAGCACAGTTACAGGATGTAGAAAAACCAAGGATATTATTATTGCAAAAAGGATGGAATGCTTCAATATATTTTACAAAAAAATTTTGTAAGGCTATTGCACAATATATTTTTTCTTTTGGGCGCTGGTTTACAACACATCTTGGAATAAAAAAATACTTAAAAAACAGTGTAATATTTAAAAAACTCTACTCCCATGGAATAATTGACAAACTTCGAAAGTGAGAATCAAATCTATGAAAATTATGCTTTTTTCAGATATTCCTCCCTGCAAAAACTATACTGCCGGAATTGTACTAAATCTGATGTGCGATTTTTTATTAGATGCAGGGCACGAAATCTGCTGTTTTACAGTCAAAGATAAATTTTTAGATGCCAGAATTCCAGAAGATAAATCAGCACGAATGCAGTTTGACAATGCGGAAAAACCCCGTGAAAACTGGGGCTGTTCGATATTCAAAACAGCCGGATCTTTTATAGGAAATAATTTCTCTGCCCTATTCCAACTGCCTCAAATTGCGCGACAGGCCGGGAATTTTGCAAAAGAAAATCACGCCGAGCTGATCTGGTGCGTTGTGCAAGGCCAAACAATGATTAAGCTGGCGGAACCAACTGCTAAACATGCACATTTACCTTATATTATTCAGGTGTGGGATCCGCCTGAATGGTGGATGATGGAAAATAAATTTGATTCTTATACCAAGCGCTCGGTCATGTCAGCATTTGGGCGTGCACTCCAGCATTCCAAGTGTTGTTTAGCTGCTTCGTGGGCTATGGCAGAAAATTATAGTTCCAAATACCGATGCAAAACAATACCTGTAATCCTGGGGTTTTCCCCTGATAGAATAGTACCTGCAGGTTCAAAGAATTCAAATGAATTTGTGATTGCTCTAAGCGGACAGATTTATGCCAGTCAGGAATTCAATGCTCTTTTACAGGCGTTAGATCTGATGGAATGGCGTTATCAAGAAAAAACCATTAAACTTCGATTATATGGCAGATATTTTCATCTGTTTTTTTCTGCTCCTTCACATATAGAACTTCGTGGCTGGATAGATCAGGACTCATTATTACCGGAACTTGCCACTGCGGATCTGCTTTATTGTCCTTACTGGTTTGACAATGCATTTCGTCTTCCTTCCACGCTTTCTTTTCCAAGCAAGTTGTCAACTTATCTGAAAACTGCCGTTCCAGTTCTTGTCCATGGCCCAGAATATGCTTCACCTCATAAATATCTGGTTGAGCATAACGCCGGATATATATGTGATACGCTGGATCCAGAAGGAATTAAAAATATTCTTATTTATATTTTAAAACAGCCGAACCAGCTGAGAGAATCTGTTGGCGAACAAGGCTATCAGGCTTTTCGACAGACTTTAACAACAGAACATATGCAAAAAGCTTTTTTTCAGGCGCTTAATCTGGATATTTGTGAAGGAGATGCAAAATGAACGTTCTTCATGTAAACAATGTCGACTTAATTGGAAATCGTTTTAATGGACATGATATGCAGATTGCTTTAAATGCCCGCGGAGTTCATGCTAATCAGGTTGTAATGGAACGTATGGGAGATGATATACATACGATTTCCCTGACAGACAGAACAGATGAGCCTTTTTTACGCTGGAAAATCATGGAATGTGAAAAAAAACTTTCGCTTCATACAATGCTTTATCCATATTTATTCCGTTTGATGGAATTACCTCAATTCATGCATGCAGATATTATTCATTACCATTTACTGCATAATTATTTGGGAGCCTTATCTGTTTTACCAGAAATCACCCAAAAAAAACCTTCTGTGTTGACTGTTCACGACCCATGGATTTTTACCGGACACTGCATCTATCCTATGGAATGTGAGCTTTGGAAAACAGGATGTGAGCATTGTAAACATTTAAATTTGAATTTTCCTTTAAAAGAAGATACTGCATCTCTGCAATGGAAATTGAAACAAAGAACAATTTCCAAAAGTTCGTTGGAACTCGTTGTCGCATCAGAATATATGCGGAAGCTTGTTCAAGAAAGTCCGATTACTTCCGGAATAGAACATGTTCATTTGATTCCATTTGGTATTGATATCAATCTGTTCTCAAGCAATCGAAATCAGAAAAAGATCAGAAAGAAACTGGGAATTCCAGAAGAAAATTATGTTCTTTGTTTTCGAGCTGATCCTTCTGCATTTAAAGGTTTTAACTGTATTAAAAAAATGCTGGATCAACTGGAAACAGATTATCCTGTATCACTGATCGCCATTGGAAATTCAGGCATGCTGACAAATTATCAGAACAGATTCCAGGTTCTTGATTTTGGATGGGTAACAGATGACGGTTTCATGGCTGATTTATACTGTGCATGTGATGTGTTTTTAATGCCGTCGACAGCAGAAGCTTTTGGATTAATGGCAATCGAAGCAATGGCTTCAGAAAGACCAGTCATTGTGTGTGAAGGCACATCTCTGCCCGATATAACTTTTGCTCCCGAATGCGGCATTGTTATACCTCAAAATGACAGTCATGCATTATGCGAAAACGTCCTGCGTCTTCTGCTGCACCCCGAAGAAAGAAAGCATAGAGGTATCATTGGGAGAACCTTAGCAGAACAACATTATCGTTTTGAAGATTATGTTCAAAGACATCTTACACTTTATGAAGAAGCTATTCGCAGAAGAACATGAGAAAGTTTATAAACAGAAACAGGAGGATAGATGGAAAAATCACGTGATATACACTTGGATACACTTCGCGTCACTGCAATGTCAATGGTGGTTATACTTCATGTCGCTGCTCAAGGATTTTACAACTTTTCACCATATTGGAATGTTGCATTAATATATAATGCTTTTTCCAGAGTAGCTGTACCAATAATGTTTATGATTTCAGGGTATTTTCTTATACCCAAAACAGAGACAATAAAGTCTTGGCTGTTACGGCTGGTTAAACGGATGGGTTTTCCGTATATATGTTGGTCTGTAATTTATCTACTATATGAATATATAAAAGGGACAAATATTTTTTACACAAATATATTTTTTCAACCTCCTTACTTTCACTTGGGATTTATGTTTCAGTATATGACCTATCAAATATCACTTCCACTTCTGCAAGGATTCTGGAATAGTTCATATACCCCCCCTTATGAAAAAGTATATATTAGTGTTTTCCTTAATTCATGGATGTATAATAGAGTTTGTTGAACCATTACTTGGTTATAGATTACTTGGATTTCAACTCAGCTGTATTCCACATTATATTGGAATGTGTCTTTTGGGCGCATACTTGCGTGACAATAGAAAACGGAGGAGGTGTTTTTCATACCTCTGCACTTATATATGCTGCTCCATTTTTACAACAGTATTAACCTTATGGAAAAGTTCTCAGTCAGGAGCGCCAACAGAAATATTTCTCGTTTATGCTTCACCATTGACTATTATAGGTGCAGCTTCTCTTTTTTGCTTTGTCACCTCAATATCTATTCCAGAAATTGTCAGAAGCAAAATAACAAAAGCAGCAAAAATATCATTTTCTGTATATCTAATTCATCCTTTACTATTAGATATTTTAAAACAAACTCCTTTTCATATTACATGGAATACTTACAATCCCGTCATATGGATCCCTGTTTTTTCATTGCTTATTATAGAGAGTAGTATATGGATCACCATTATCACTAAAAAGATAAACTTTTTTACAAAATCAAGCCAATGCTAAACAGCCAAAGGGATGTTGTGAAAAACAACATCCCTTAATACCAGGTTCATTATTTTCAAGAACAATTTTCCAGTCACGCTTTTCAAAATTCGCCAAATCTTTTAGTTTTTCTGATATATTTAAAATAACTTCTCCCCCCCATACCTGTCTGTCTGGCATCGCTGTAAATAAAATTGTACAGGTGACAGGAAAGTTAAAAAATATTTCAAATATATTCCGAACAAAATCATAAAGAGATACATATAAGATGAGAAAAGATTGGGATTTATGGATTGCTCTTTCAGTTTTTTGCTTTATGACAACAGCTTTTACAGTTCTTGACATTTTATTTCATATTTCATATATCTATAAATCCAAGGTGTTTTATATTATCTTTTGCTTGTTTTTTACTGTGTGACGGGGAAGCTGAAACCGGCGGACCGACAGCGGCAGATGCATCCGAAATCTTCTCTTCGGGATGCTGAAGGACTACCAGATGCTGCCGTATGCGAATATGTTTGGCAAAACCGTCTGGGAATAGAGCAGTATCTGCTTTTCAAAAATTTTGTACTCAAAATGCACTCACGGAAATCCTTGCATATCAGCACATTGTACTCTGTTTGTCACTCTCTAATTGTAATGCCCTCTGCACGAAATAATCACCACTGTTTCTTTCTCTACCGCATAGATAATCCTGTGTTCGTCATTAATACGCCTGCTCCAGAAACCACTCAAATTCTCTTTCAGCGGCTCCGGCTTGCCGATACCCTCAAATGGGCTTCGCCGTATGTCTTTTATCAAGGCATTGATCCGTTTCAGGACAGCTTTATTGGTCTGCTGCCACTGGCAGTATTCTTCCCATGCGTCATAATCCCATTGTATCCGTTTTACCTGCATAAGTCCCCTATTCCTCAATCAGTTCATGTTCCGCCAATTTCAGCCGCCCTGCCTTGTAATCTTCCATTTTCTTTTCCAGATAGCGGATATTGCTTTCGCTGTAAAAAGGGTCTGGGTCTGCGGTGATTTCAAAGGGGATTCTTCTTTCCTGTGCCACTTTCGTACAGAAAATGGTGATTGCCGTGGTAAGATTCATTCCCATTTTCCGGCAGATATCCTCCACGGATTCTTTCAGTTCTGCGTCCATGCGAAAATTTACGCTTGTCTGTGCCATAAGATACACCTCCTCGTTTACTTAATATTATATCGCATTTTGATTATTTGTAAAGTATTTTCTTTGCAGTTTCATATATCTTCTTTACATACTTTCTGGTTTTTCGCATTTTATACATTTCTCACCCGTCTTTTTCTTTTTCAGCCACACATTTATTAGGATTCAAGTTGGGGACGGATGCACTGACATACCTGGAAGAAGCCAATCCGCTTTTGCTTAATCCGATCCCAATATGCTAAAAAGTAGGCATTTTTGTATAAACACCTCTCACAAAAGAAAACAGCATTGGAGA
>CANOBT010000290.1 GCA_947564305.1 uncultured Lachnospiraceae bacterium
ATCTGTTGCTTATTATAGATAACGTAGAAAATGCTGATGATGAGCACCTGCTTGGACTCTGCGGATACCTTAACTGCCGTTTTCTGATTACGAGCCGCTGCGAGGGATTCCCGTCTTTTACCAAAATACCTGTCCCGGCGCTCTCTGAGAACGATTGCATGGCTTTATTCTATTCCTATTACTTTGGCCAAAAAGACGATATCATGCTCAAGAAGATTATACAGCTTGCAGACCGCCATACCGTTACCATCGAGCTTCTTGCGAAAATTGCAGATTCAGAGGAAGTTCTATTATATGAGTTCTACGATTCTCTGGTTCAATGCGGCTTCCACATCAGTGCCGAAGAGGTGACTGCCACTCATGAAAAGATGCATTCCGAAGGCCGGATAATCGAACAGTTGAAAAAACTCTTTGCCGTGTACGGCTGCAGCCCTGAAGCACAGCATTTACTGATTCAGATTTCGACCATCCCCAATATCCAGTTCGGATTTGAAAAAGCGAAAAAGTGGTTTGACTTAAAAAACCGTACCCCGCTGAATCAGTTAGCCAAAAAAGGCTGGATAAAAAAAGAACCGCTTTATGACAATGGCCGGCAGCATTATCTCTATTACATGCACTCTGTTATAGCATCCGCAATCCGCGCCCAATTTACAGAGCAGCTTTATCAGGCATGTCAGAGCTTCATTTATGAAATTACATTGGAAATGAAGGAAATCCGCTCCCAGAATGACGCGGCTAAAAAGGAATTGATTCAGTTCAGTTGGTCACTGAATGATATTTTCCAGGGGCAGTTCCATTCAGAAAACGACTGCGACTTTCTGTGGGCTTTGGCTGAAATCTATCGGGATATTGGTTATTATAAACGTGCCGTTCCCCTGCTGGATCTGCTTTTTAAGCTTTATACAGAGTTGTACGGAGATGACTGTATCCAGCTTGGTTCCGTCTTCAACAGCAAAGGGATGATTGCATATAACCTGTCCCATTTTGATGCAGCACTGGATTTTTATCAAAAAAGCCGTGATATTATAGATGAACATATTACCCCTGAAGCAGTTTCTTCCTTGGCAAAAATAGAACTTGCAAAACTGGACCTGAATATTGGAAAAACATATTTAAAGACCGATTATCACAAGGCAGGTACGTTCTTTGACCGTGCCTATGACGTGCTGCTTTTGGAAGAAGGCAGGGAAAGCCAGCTTACACAAAACGCCCTTGCACATAAGGCAATGTTTTTAGAGGATACCGGCCACTTGCTGGAAGCAGAAAATATATATGAAGAAATATATAATCAAAACAAAGAAGATACGGATGATTATGACACACTGTTGCTGCGCGCCTCCGTTGCTCATCATATCGGGAATATATACTCGGACTATGCCCCTGATAAAGCAATGCCTTTCCTGATGGAAGCGAAAGATATTTTATGGAATATCCTTTCCCCTACCCACCCGGATACCCTGGATGTCCTGAATTCTATCTGTTCTCTTGAACTTACGACAAAGGACAATTACCCGGAAGTCCTGTCTGACCTTCAGCATCTGCTGGAATTATTCATAAAGGCATACGGACCAGATGACCCGCAGGTAGGAACCATCCACAACAATATCGGACTCTGCTTTTATTACATGGGACAGCCTGCAGAGGCTGTCAGGAATTACAGAAAAGCCATACAGATCAACATATCTGTTTATGGCGAAGACCATCCCTCAACAGCATATATTTATAATAACATCGGCGCGGCATATTCAGAAACAGAACATCCTGAAAAGGCTATTCCGGAACATGAGCATGCCTTAAAAATCTATAAAACGGCATATCCTGACAAACTCAATCTGGATTTTGCCCTTACTCACGCAGATCTTGCAGGCGCTTATTTATTGGAGGGAAACGGAGACAAGACAATGGAACATCTAAATGAAGCATTTGACATATATCAGAAAATGCTTCCGGAAAATGCGCACCAGCTCATTTATCCATACTGTACCCTCGCCAATCTCATGACCACACTGGGGAACTACGAGACTGCCATTACCAGCTATTCTCACACCATCTGGCTCCTGCTTGAAAATGGTTATACGGAGGATTCCCCTGCGGTTCAGGAATTTGCTGTCAAAATAAATGATTTACAGCAAATACAAAACAGCGAGGAACCCGATAGCAGTTTATAAGTTTTTATTATTTCTTATACCAAAACGGCGGCTTTTATTTTTATAAATTCAAGCTGCCTAATACCTGTACAGCACACAAGGGCGGCATATTCATTGATAACTGATATTTTCACTCCCCACTACAAGCTTAAATCCCTAATATGTTGTGCACAACCGTAAATATTTCAGCTTCCATTTGCTCACATTTTGTATAGTCGATAATATTACTTTTTTCCCATTCTGCAAAGGCTTCCAGTTTTCCTAATATCAAATCGGGAACGATAACTTTGTTACAACTTGGACATTTATAAGCAGGAACATTCATAGCCTTTTTCGTTATACCGTTGTTTTCATAATCAAAGGTTATAAAGAAATCAGACATACGCATTTTACAAGATTTGCATTTCATATAATCAACCTCTTTTCCTGTTACGATAAGCAATAATGGAAATCTTATATGAAAGAAATTGGATAATACAGCTTACTACTATACCAACCACAATCAAAATACTTCTATGAGTTTGTATAAACTCAATAATGCCGGATAACGCTGGAACGAAAGCTGGTATCGCCACCAAAGCCATCACTGCAACAAACGGAACCATAGACCAAACCTTTGCTTTTGTATAGCCCATTTTGAAATATATAGGCATTTGTATTCCCGTAATAGTAGAGAAAACTAAAAATGACGCACTAAATCCAAGCACAATTTCAGATAACTCTATTGTTCTGTCTTGAAAAGTTGCAAAGCCAAAATGCAAAATAATCACTGCGAGGAAGGATATGAAATAGTTTAGAAAGGAAAAAACATATCGTCCCAGCACTATGTCTTTCAAACTAACGGAAACCGAACCATATAGGCGGTCAAGGTTGTTCTTTTCTTGTATGGCAAAAATGTTAGATGACATAAGAGCCACAAACCATGCACCAGTAATACACAATATTGTAACAGATGACCCCATGAGGCCAAACATCATCACGACTAGCGCCAATGATAAATACATGACAAGTTGTGATTTCATTGTAAATAAATCCAGTTTTGTAATCCTCAAAAAACCTGTCATTTTCTCGCACCCCCTTTACTAATGCTGATAACAATATCGTCAATCGTTGCGGTATCAAGGACGCAATTCTTATATCCTGCCGCTTCTTTTGCGCTGATAAGCCCCTCAAAGCCTATATCGGTTTTACGCAAACCGATGATGCTTTTTTCAAGTTCGGCTGTTAAATCTCGCGGTCTGCCCTTAATAAACCGGTAACTGCTCAATAAATCCTCCATGCTGCCAGTAAAAATCAATTTCCCACTATTCACAAGTGTAATGTAGTCGGCAACGCGTTCTAAATCTGTTGTGATGTGAGTGGAAAACAAGATGCTTCTTTCGCCATCCTTTATATATTCTTGCAGGATTTCTAAAAACTCACTTCTGGTCACAGGGTCGAGGCCACTTGTCGGCTCGTCAAGTATCAGTAATTTTGCATTATGCGAGAAAGCGCAAGCAAGCATTAGCTTCATTTGCATACCTCTTGAAAACTCTCCCAGCTTTTTACTTTGCGGCAATTCAAAACGATTTACCATTTCGTTGAAAACATCATGTTTCCAACCTTCATAAAAAATAGATACTGCTTTTTCTGTGTCCTTTACCGTCCAGCTATCCACATAAAACATGCTATCAAACACAACACCAATATCCTGCTTGATGGCGTTTTCGCTTTTTACATTATCATTTCCGAAAACCAAAATCTCTCCAGCGTCCTTTTCCAGCATATTGAGAATAAGCTGTATCGTTGTTGTCTTTCCTGCTCCATTCGGGCCGACAAGCCCCATGATATACCCTTTGGGCAAGGAAAGGCTGATATTATCAAGCTTGAATCCAGAAAAGCTCTTGCTTACACCCATTAACTCCAAATAATTATCAATCATTTTCTACCTCCAACAAAAGCCGCAACAGGCTGATAATTTCATCATTAGTCATTGCAGCTCGCCCTGCTGATTGTATCGCTCTCGTGAGGTTTAGCTCCACATCACGGATAAGCTGTTCGCGTATTAAATCTGAGCCGCTTGACATAACAAAAAAACCTTTACCCTGTCGGCTTGTTATAAATCCTTCTTGTTCCAATTCGTTATATGCCCTTGTAGTCGTCAGCACACTTATTTTCAAATCTTTTGCCAACTGCCGAAGTGAGGGTAACATTTCATCTTCGATCAACTCGCCGGACAATATCTGCTCCTTTACCTGATCTTTAATTTGCGCATAAATCGGCAAGTCAGAACTGTTTGATATCACGATGTGCAATTCATCATCCCTTTACTATACTGTACTTTATATAACAAGTACAGTATAATCAGAAATAGCAGTTTTGTCAAGGGGATGTCTGAAAGTTCATGGTTGGCGAATAAGCAATTAGAAGTTATAATAGTCCCTTTTCGCACAAAAGCAAACAGAGCGAAAAGCCCATTTGAAAATAGGTTTCCCACTCTGTCTGTAATAAACGCCTCTTCATACGAATTATTGGATCAACGAGGAAATAACAGCTACAAACTCATCTTGTGTCAAGCCTTCCACTATGAATCGGAAACCGACATTATGAAGCAGGAACTCAGCAAAATAATATTCGTTATTCGTATCCTGTCCGATTGCCACCTCGACATTGTTGATTATGGATTTTTCGTCATATTCATCCAGAAAAACACAGTCACTCGTGGGCAGAGAGCCCTTTTGAATTTCAATATTTATTCCTTTTGAGAACGTTTCGTTGGAATAATTCAATATATTAAAGTCAAAATAAATCTCTCCTGTACCGCCGTTCCGTTTGTAAACACCAAATTCTTCGTCCTCCCATTCCTTAAGGTCATCGGGAACGGTCGGAAAAATATTGATTCCATAATACTTGTTTATTTCCGCCTTGCTCATAACCACAAAATCATCCTCATGAACATCAAATTTGATTTCGTCGGACGGGCTCCAGTCGATCTGATGAACAATGATTTTGTTGTTGGCGGCCATATTGCCAGGGGATTCGCCCTTGCTTTCAACAGAGGTCTCTTTTACACCCAGATTTAATGCGCCTGCTTCGGTCTGTTCAGGCAGTGCGGTCAACATTCCGCTACGCCAAACCCCGAATCCCGTCAGCGCAACCAGGCAGGCACAACAAGTAGATGCTGCCATTCGGATAATCGTCTTCAACCCCCTTCTCCTCACTATTCGCTCACCACCAGATCTGCCAAATAATCCTCCTGTACCGCAGCTTTCCTGGCATGTACCCTTTTCAATGCTTCTGTTTCCT
>CANOBT010000291.1 GCA_947564305.1 uncultured Lachnospiraceae bacterium
AATATGTAGCAAGGTTCACGGATTCGGGTCTCCCTTCAGCTCCACCATAAGCGGTTCATGATGGATGGCAGGCAGAATCCGTTCCAGTAAGTCGTCCATCTTGATGCGGAGACTGCTTGTATTGACGTTAGGGTGACAGCCGAAATAAGTCCCTTTCAGCACATCCCGGTCCATCAGGAGCTGTACCCGGTTCTCCGCATCGTTCATCAGTCCCAGGACGCTGACCGAGCCCGGGGAAATCCCCAGGAAGCGTTCCATGAATTCCGGTTCCCCAAAGGAGAGCCTGGCGCTTCCAATCTGCTTTGAAAGCTCCTTCGTCTTGAACTTTTTATCCGCCGGCATCATCAGCAGATAAAAACGGGTTGCCTGCTGATTGCGCAGAAACAGGTTTTTACAGATAAAGGCATCCAGGATTTCGTCAATCTTTTCACAGGCCTTCATAGTTTTCGCCTCCGGATGGTCGATGTGGAAATAGGGGACTTTAAGCCGGTCCAACAGGCCGTAGGCGGCAGTTTCCTTGGGTCTGCGGGCCTTCTCTTCCGCGGGACGTCCAGGAAGCAGGGCCATGGGGGAAGGGGATTCCCGGTAACTGCCCCTGTACCACCCGGAAATGCCATTCTTTTTCACATAACATCCGGACGCATGGCTGTAGAGGACGGAAAGTTCGTCCCCGGCGTTCACTTCCAGTTCCTCGTCGCTGTAATCATTGGCATGCCATCCGTCCTCCCGACGGTAGAGGTAACAGGAGGGAATCCACAATTCTTTGCCGCTGCCCGAATGGCGGCAGAGCGTCATGCCATCCTTTTCTTCCAGGAGATCCACCTGGCTGTCGAGATACTGGATGTACAGGGAGAAAGGCTTCTTTTCCTGGTTCTCCAGGGCTGTCACAAGGGGAAAGGCATCGTAGGATTCCCAGGTGACCTTTTCCATGGGGGCATCCTTGTCCGGAAAAACCAGGGCGTTCAGCTGTCCTGTGGTCTTCAGGCCGCATCCGCCGTCCATGGCAATGACCCTGCGCTCATAGTCGAAGAGGGGATTTATGTTCAGCTCGTCCTGTCTGTAGAGACATACCGGCCAGTGCCCGGTGACCACGCATCGGGAAAAGCGGCAGTCCTGTTCCAGAAAACAGTCGTTTTTCAGCCACTGATACCTGGGGGTGCCGGACAGGCGGTCCAGGTCATCGGTGGGAATTCCCCCATGGACGAAAAGATAGGAACCCATATCCAGAATGGTGGGAAGCTGTCGCAAAAACGAAATTTCCGGAGCATAATGTTAATAACTGTTATCTGCAAATTCTTTGCGTCAATCAGACTTTCCTGTTTGCATTTTGGGCAGTAGAGAGGAAAGTTTTTCAATTCTGTATCTGTTCGTATCTGTAATCTTGTTTTATTTCCGCAGACAGGGCAGTGTATCCATTCTAAAATCGTGCTTACCATATCATCTACCTCTCTTATTTTTTATAAAAAGAATACAAACACGGCAACAAGGGATATTGCATTTCCGAGAATGTGTGAAAAGGTGCTGATAACGCAATTCTCGGATTTTTGATAAATCTCCGAGAAAATCAAGCTGTCAATAAATACGCCGGCAATGTCATAAGCTACAATCCCTATGTTTCCTGTAGCAATATGTCCAGCAGCAAAAACAGCGGATGATACCACTGCACTAACCCAAATCGGAAATATTTTTGAGGATTTTCCAAAGAAGAAACCTCGATACGCAATTTCTTCTCCAAATGCTGCAATGATAACTTGACCTATCAATAATGCTGTCTTATCGAAAGACAGTATAGAACTCGTCCGTCCCATTACATGGGCAACAAATTCTCCGCCGAAAATCATATCTCCTACAACAAGCGCTGCAATACCACTCACGCTCGGTAGCAACACCAAAAGAAGCACACCCGACTTTTTGAAATCCGCCGCAAGCGTATTGAAACGCAACCCCGATTCGGCACCTCGTGTTTTGGTGACAGCTTCCACTATAAAGAAAAACGCTACCCCCACAAATACGGAATATCCTGCTATTGTCGAGGACGGAACAACTTTCGTTAAAGTCAACAGTATCATTACTGTTATACCTATGAGTGTGAGAACAACACTTTTTTTGTTATTACTCATAATTTGCTGATTTTTCATTTCGTTTCCTCCTGTGCGGCTAATATTGCCCCTCTGTAAGCCCGTTCTAAATGAGATTTTATGAGTTCTTCATCATACTCTAATGAATTGTTGGCTATGATACTTGCATATCCATGGGCAAATAGAGAAATTGATAAAAAAGCTTTTTTTGTCTGCTCAATATTCATGCCTATTGCTTTCTGCATTGCAGAAATAACAGGTACAAGTTCTGGTGAGTCAATCATTTCAAGCAGATTGTTCTCAACTGCAAAACCCGATTGAAATAGAAAGCGGAATAAGTTTGGTTCTTCAACCGCAAATCGAATATAGTTTATTCCGATTCCAAGCATAGCCCCTTTCTGTGGTTCTTTAATCTTCATCAAATATTCTGTATGATACCAGTCCAATTTTGCATAGACAGCTTTTTTTAATTCCTCAATCGTCGCAAAGTGGTACATAACAGGCTGTGTTGAACAATTAAGCTTTTTGGCAACAGTCCTTGCATTGATGTTTTCCCCACCTGCTTCACGGGCAACCTCAAAGGCAGCGTCAATAACCATATTTTTTGTGATTTTAGGTTTTGGCGGCATAGCTTTTCCTCCTACTTAATAATTCATGTTATATAACAAGAATTACATTATAAACCGCAAATCTGATTTTGTCAATCCTTAGACTAAACTTTCACCCAATTTTCTCTAATCAGAAAACACTATAAAGCATGAAAGTAAAAAGAGAAGAATGAGAGGAATTCCGTTGTAGTCGGCATTCGTGGAAATGTGTATAACTGGCTATTTTATGGAATTGTGGGTAACTCTGTTTGCAGGACGTGGGAAAGCTGCTCTTTAGCTTTTCCATGTGCTGTGAATAGAGTTATCCATGATTCCATAGCCTGTTATGCACATTTCCGCAATGCTTGTCTTTTGGTCTTTGGTTCGGAATAGCGTGGTGCTGGCGGTCTATATCTTGTTTTCGGTTGCTTGCTTCTTTACCATACATGAGCATTGACGCCGGGGATGCCTGTGAAGATGGAGGTGGAAAAGGGCGCGTGGTTTAAGATAGGCGTGAACGTGCAGAACCCCACGGATGAAAGTAAGGATGTGTATGTATCCGTGGGCAATGTGGAAGTGAGGATTGCTTCTTCAGAGGAAGCGCAGGCACAAAGTACGTCAGCAGGGCAGAAAACTAAACATTTGACAAGTATGCAGCACTAACGGCCATACTGGATTTGAAAGAATGCTTTGCACAGTGTGTAGCATATTTCTGAGGGAATGGCAAATGTTTTTTTATGTTCGTCTTGACAAATGCCTCATTGTGGGAGAATATATCAATGGATGTTGGGCCGCCTGAAGGGAAAGAGAACCCTGACGCTGCGAATTTCTTCCCGATGACCAGTCCTGCCATGCAGATGGCGAATGTCACGGTTGAGATGATGAGGGCGCAGACCAGGGCCATCAGGAAATCATATTCCGCAATGGGATGTGGCGATTGTCAGCGAAAATATGACTTGCTCGTGAGGGTTCTGCGACATTCGGGTAATGTTGTATAAGAAAAGGAGTAAGTCAGGATGAAACGAAATAAAGTATCCCCGTTGCTGTGGCTACTGCTGATTCCAGGACAGCTTTTGGCCGGCGTTTTCTTCGTATGGATCGGCATCCGGCTGGATTTGATGATTTTTGCAAGTGGGGAAGGCGGCCATGGAATCCCTATCTTTTCCGCAATTTTTTTTGTGATTGCGGCGGCGGTGACAATAGTGGTACTGATTCTGGCAGTAGTGCTGACGATTCGGGGATTTCTTCGGAAGTAATCTGAAAATCAGCCTCTCCATTCAACGATATCGTCAATCCTCTTGCGCGGCCTTTCCTCCGGGAATTCATCAGGATAACCAAAGGCGATAGCCGCGATAAGCTGACCATCGCTATCCAGCCATTGGCTCAGTTCGGCATATGCAAAGAAAATGTCGCATATCCAAAGGCTGCCGATTCCTTTCTCCGTAGCGGCCAGGAGCATATTCTGTATGGAAGCGCTTACAGACTGGGTATTGCAGATTTCGGAAATGTGCTCCTCCGGCGTCAAATCCTCCAGAATGCTCTTGCCTAATGAATTGACCACAAACACAATGACCGGCGCTTCCTCCATGATATAATGACGGCCTGGGATTATACGGAAGAGTATCCGGAGCTGGAAGGGAAAAGCCTTGCGGATGCCATGATTGGCTGTGTGGAAAAATCAGGGAAAGCGTTCGTGTTCATCATTGACGAGTGGGACGCGCTGATTCGGGAGGCGAAGGGAGATACGGTAGTACAGAGGAAGTATCTGAATTTCCTCAGGGGCTGGTTCAAGAACAACAACTTCACGCCCAAGGCGGTGGCGGCGGCTTACATGACGGGAATCCTGCCCATCAAGAAGGACGGCTCCCAGTCAGCCATCTCGGATTTTAGAGAATATTCGGTGCTTGATCCGGATGGGTTCGCGGAGTTTACCGGTTTCACGGAAAGTGAGGTAAAGAGGCTGTGTGAAAGCTACGGGATGGACTTCGGGGATGCCAAAAACTGGTATGATGGGTACGATTTCCCGGATATCGGGGCAATCTACAATCCCTATTCAGTCATGCTGGCCATGAGAAAGAGGAAGTTCGGCTCCTACTGGCAGAGGACTTCTGCGGCGGAATCCCTGATGAAATATATCAATATGGACTTTGAGGGGCTGCAGGAGACCATTTCCCGGCTGATTTCCGGGGAAGAGGTAGAGGTCGACACAGACCTTTTCGAGAATGACTTTGTATCCTTTAAAAGCTGCGATGATGTGCTGACTCTGCTGATTCATTTGGGGTACCTGACCTGGCATGAGGAGGAGGGGACGGTGCGCATCCCCAATGAAGAGGTGCGGATTGAGTTCCGAAAGATTCTGAAGGGCACGAACGTGAACCGGAAATGGATGGAGCTGCTTGGCCGCTCCGAAAAGCTTTTGGAGGATACGATAGCGGGAGATGCAGAGGCAGTCGCAAAGGCCGTGGAAGAGATTCGGGATTCCCAATATGCGCCCACCTACTATAATGACGAACAGGCATTGCGGTATGTAATCAAGTTCGCGTACATTGCTGCCATAGACCAGTACCTGAAGGTGGAGGAGCTTCCCTCCGGAAAAGGAATCGCGGACGTGGTGTACCTGCCGAAACGCAGATCCACGCTTCCGGCGCTGGTGGTGGAGCTGAAATGGAACAAGTCATCCGAGGGAGCAGCAATTTCAGAACAAATCAGTGCAAACCGGGGCAGGATATATATCTTTCTGAGGT
>CANOBT010000292.1 GCA_947564305.1 uncultured Lachnospiraceae bacterium
TAAAAGTCTGGGATGCCTTATTTTTTTGAGGCGGTTTTTGTCAAAATGTAGAAATTGGATTATGAGTGTGGTATGACCCGAGTTTGCCACTTGTAAAGACGAAATGGAGCCCATTTGGACTCCATTTTTGTCGGTATTATGCAGAATTTTCAGTATTTATGCGGCTTACAGAATTTTGAGAAAATGTACCTACATTTATGTCCTACATGAAAACTTTGATTTCCGTCTTGATATGTTTCAGTTCGGCCCGGCGGTACAGCTTTGCAGGCAGGCTGATCCCGAAAGCATCCAGGATCAGCTTCAGGTCAGGATCATCCGCATCCATGAACCGGTACAGATCTCCGGGAAGGAGATCCACTTTCCATTTATTAAGGGCGGCCTGGATCCTCTGTGCATTCAGGCCGCTGCCCCAGTAGGCATGCGGGTCTATGGCCGCATGGCCGCTGTCCCGGATCCGTTTCTGTATGATCCGCATCATGATAAGGGCGATCATACACACCAGGAGATGCGCCGTGACATGTTCCGGCGTGTTCACATAGACAGGCCGGGTCTCCAGGTCGCTCTTCATGACCCGGAACTGGTCCTCGATCTGTGTGAGTCCGTGGTACTTTTCGATCACTTCCTGCGCGTCCATGGTCAGTTCGGAGGTGACGATCTGGTAATACCCCAGGCTCTTTTTGTATTCAGCCGCCTTGTCGAAGTCTACAAATGCCCGGATCTTTGAAGAGTCCAGGATCTCGCCGGTCTTCTCATTGACACATTCTTTCTTGAAGAACTTCCGGAGACTTTTGGACTGGACGGCTGTGATCCGGAAGTTTTCTGGATGTTCTTCCAGTTTCTTTAGGAAATCCAGGAATTTTTTGTCTTCCTGTTCTGCCCGTGCCTGGAACTGCCGGCTCCAGTAGACCACTACCTTTTCTTCCATCGTGCGCTTGTTCCCATCTTCGTCCTTGACGGTTTTCCTGACAACCCTGGATTTATATTTAAAATCTTCACTGACAGCGGTATAGCCGTCATCACTGTAGGTCCATTCCTGTTCTTTCTTTGTGCTTTTGAGCAGGCTCTTTGAGACGATGTAGCCGTTTCCGGCATCCGATACATGGAGGAGGTTCGGATAATTGCAGATTCCCCGGTCCGCGATGAGGATGAAGCGGGAGAAGTCCATACCGTCTATGCTGTTTTCCAGGGATCTCCTTAAAGTCAGATGGTCCAGGGTATTGCCGGGGAAAGTCTCGATGGCGATGGGGATGCCCTCATCATCCATGAACAGCCCCACCTGGACAATGGGGAGCTTCCGCTCTTCCTTGCAGACGCCCATCTTGCGCTGGCCTTTCTCCAGGACGTTCCCTTCCCCATCCAGGATGTTCTCGTCAGGCGCCCCAATCTCGAAATAAAAGTTTGTCACATCATAATAGATGACCTCGGGGGAGCGGCGCGCCTTCTTTACAAGGCTCGTGTTGATGCGGCGGATGAGCCTGTCTTTATTGGTAAAAAGAAAGTCCAGGGTATCAAATACATTGTCCGGGTTGTGGGGGCCGAGGACGGGCTCATAATAGTCCTCGTTCTGGCGCACGGCGGCGGACTTGGAGGCGGGGTTTAAGAGCCTGCCGAAAAAGAGCAGCTTTGCAAAGCCGTAGAAATCGTACTGCAGCTTTGTGAAGCCCTTATAGGAAGAAAAGAAAGTATTGAGTCCCAGTTCTTCAAGGATGCGCTCCAGGAGCACATGGGAGAAGAGCCTGGGGTGGCCGAAGCAGTCAGGGCTGCCCTCTTTTATGGAGAAGTGATAATCCTCTGCCGGCTTCGCAGTGCAGCAGTAAGGCTCAAGAGCCGGGATCAGGGGAGAGCCGGTCTTGAAGGATTTTTTCAGCCGCTCCACATAACCGGGCTTCCCATCGTCAAACCGGTCCAAAGGCCCGATGTTGAAAACAACCTGCTTCTGGGGAACCTTTTTGCCGGCCTGATTCGTAACCCGGACGGACTGAACCAAGCGGAGATACGGTTTTCCATTATTCGTAAAACACTCAATGTACATGATGCCCTCCATAAATAGACCTATAGACCTACTTATTCAGTATATCATAAATCAATAAAAAAAGCAAGGAAAACTTTGCAAAATAAGGAAATTTTTTATGGAGTATATTTACTCAAGTGGCAAACTCGGGTTATAATAAAGAAGTCGTCGGCACTGGTGGAAATTTTCTGCCGGTGCTGATTGTATAAGATAACGAGAAATGTTATACTACAGATAGAAATAAAAAGATGGACAATGTTAGAAAAGCGGGAGGTGTTTTATGACAGCAATCAGACAGGAAGCGATTCAAATGCTGGAAAAAGTACCAGAAGATAAACTGAGCTTTGTAATACAGATCATGCAGGGCGTGAATGGACTGATAGGCGTGAACGATACAAAAGGGAAAGAGATTATAGATTTAAATCAGTTTGTTATGGCATCTACAGAACGTGGACAGAATGCGGATAACTATGTAAGGGAGTTACGGGATAATGACAGATTTTAAAAGGGTATTTGTTGATACAGCGCCTATAATATATTTTCTGGAAAATAGTTCCTTATATATGAAAGCAATGGGGAATTTTTTCGCGAAGTGCAAGAAAGAGCATATACAAATTGTGACATCAACACTCACGATTGAAGAATATCTTGTATCTCCGTATAGTAACGGAAAAATGGAATATGTGGATAATTTTAAAAAATTTATTGAGTATATGAATATTGAAGTTGTAGATATTGATTCTGTAATTGCAGAGCAAGGAGCAAAAATCAGAGGAAAATATAAAAGTTTTAAGGCTATGGATGCTTTGCAGATTGCGACAGCGATAATAAAAAAATGTGATATGTTCTTTACAAATGATAAACAGCTAAGGCAGGAAAAAGAGCTTCCGTGTATGACGATGGAGGATATATAATGTTGATATATAGAATGAATCTTTTCTAAGTACAGAGCAATCTGCCGGTAGGTAAATTATATTGCCTGTGCTGGTGAAAGGAATGGAATTTAATATAGAAGAGATTATTGCATGGGAAGAGAATCTATTTAAAGGGAATCTTATAAAAGTTTATGGAAAATCTTCCAGCAATGCCCGCCAGAAAAGGGACGGATCAAAGCGTTATGTGAGTAATAACAGATCTGATTACTGGTGGGTAAAGGAATGCGCCAAAGCAAGAAAGATGTATCAAAGAAGTTTTAGGCGTAAAATGAAAAAGAATATTTTTCATGAAGGATATTATCATGTCAGGGCAAGAGATTATAAAACATATGGCTATCTAACATGGTAAGTGGGAAGCACCAACGGATGAGATTAAATTATCTGAAGGTGCTTTTTTCGTGCATTCATTTCTATAGTTGGAAATTATATGAGGATCCGGGCAGAAATGCTCTTTTTTATTTTCTCAAAATAATGGAAATTTGTTTGGGTTTTTCAAATGAAACCGGATGAAAATCCACCAAAAACTCAAAAAAGAAACAGAAATATATATCAGAAAAAACTCAAAAAAGATTCTGGGAGGATATTCTGATGGAAAAAATGGTGGAAGAATTCAAACAAAAAATGTATCTCGACGGGAAATCCAAAAGAACTATAGAGGTATATGGAAATTCTGTAAAGGAATTTTACAGATGGTTTCAGGACAGCTATGGAAACGTGGAATTTAAAAAGCTGTATCGGGAAAATATTCTGGAATACAAAAGTTATTTGAAGAATGTTAAAAGATCCACACATTCTGGAAATAATCTTTGTCCAAAATCCATCAATTCCAAGTTATCAGCTTTGATTTGTTTTAATGAACTGATGGAACCGGATAATATCGTTGTGTCTAAAAAGGATTTGATAAAGATTCAGGCGGAAATTGTAAGCCCTACATCCATCACAAAAAAGGAAGTGGAGGGATTCAGGCAGATAGTACTACAGTCCGGGGGATGTACTGCGAGAAGGAATTTTGCGCTTGTGACAATACTTGCATATGGCGGATTGAGAATTTCGGAGTGCATTAATATAAGGAAGTCTGACATATGTTTAGAATCCAGTCAATTAAAAATCAGTGATGGAAAAGGAGAGAAGGCGAGGATTGTGATCATTGGCAGTAAGATTGTATCGGCAGTACAGGAGTATCAGAAAACAGATCATGTGGAATCTGAGTGGTTGTTTCATAACAGTAGAGGAGATAGATTAAATCAGACCACAATAAACAGGGTATTCAGATTATGTTGCCCGGAAGGATACCATATCACGCCGCATACATTAAGACATTTTTACGCCATCAATGCTGTTTCAAGCGGAGTTTTTACGATCCCTGAGATTGCCGGACAGATGGGGCATTCCAGTATTAAGACAACAATGAGGTATCCTGGACAAGCAGGTGCATGAGGCCCTGCGCCAGCGGATCACCGTACACTATAATTACGAAGGGCTTTCCGACCAGGAGGTGCCGGACTATATCTGCCATAAGCTGGAGCTTGCCGGAGGAAGCCGGAGTATCCTGGAGGGAGGTGCGCTGAGCGCGGTCCACGGTTACAGCGAGGGGAACGCAAGAAAGATCGATAACCTGATGACGGATGCGCTGACAATAGGCGCCCAGCAGGAGCAGCACTGTATCAGTGCTGAAATCGTCATGGCGGCAGCAAACAACCAGGCTCTGACATAAGAGTGATACGACAAAATAAATAAAATGGCGGCGGAATCGTGATTTGGAGATGCGATTCCGCCGCTGTTTCTATTTGGGGGGATAAAATAATGTGCTGTTGGTGGCGACCAGAATTCGCTGTTCAACATTAATGAGGATCTGGCATAAAAACGGCATGCCGTACCTTGCGAATCACTGGGAGAAGCGTTTCCAGTATGCCTTAGGCAAGTATAACAGGACATTCAAGGAAGAGTTGCCGATAATCACGCCCCACATTTGCAGACATACATATTGTACCAACATGGCAAAGTCGGGAATAAGCGTAAAAACTTTACAATATCTCATGGGACATGCCGACATTGCCACGACATTAAATGTGTATACCCATTTGAAATATGATGATGTGGAAAAGGAAGTGAGGGAAGTGGAAGAAAGGCTTAGAAAAGAAGGGTAGGCGTGTAGGAATTTACCTCTGGAAAAGGTAAAAAAAGAGATAATTTACTTCTTTTTTTACCCCGTTTACCTAATTTGAGAGGCAAAAAATAAAGAAATGTGTTATAATATAAAGCATATAGAGTTTTAGAGGACATGGAGAAAACCTTGAAAACATAAGGAAAAATGAGGATCGGACAAAGAATAAGGAGATATGTAAAGTTTGAAACTGAGAGGTAGCGGTTAGAGAGAAAGTGAATTGCGCCACAAAC